>NZ_JBSYOQ010000050.1:0-319520 GCF_058244645.1 Candidatus Thiodiazotropha sp. AKAK3 | reverse complement strand
CTAGTGTGGTGCGTCATATAAACCCTATATTTAGACAAGGCCTATCTCAGTTTGCGTTTAAATCACCTGCCTCGCCCTGCGGGAAGCCACTCAAGCCGCGATTGCGGCGTTGCACCCCTTGGTAAGGGAACAACGCTGCGCCTTGCACTCACGGCTTGAGCGGCTTTCTAAATACATGGTTTATATGACGCACCACACTAGGGTTGTTCTGAGGGATCGATCACTACATTATTGTGTGGCAGCACGTGGCACTGACAGGTAATGTCAGGCAGCGACAGGGACCAAGTATTCATCTATACAGAATAAGAACATTATGAGAATATTAGTATCTCCATGGAAAGGAGAGTAATATGTCTCACGTCGCACATCCTTGTGCTCCATCCTTCGGGCGACCCTTGCCGTGCAAATCGGCTTTCCTGCCGATTTATCATCGCCAGGTGCCCAAGCCCAGAGTAAACCTGACCCGCTTGTATGGTGTGTTTGCGCCCAATAGCAAATACCGTGTTGATGAATCGATCTGTCAACATATCTAAGGTCGCCCTATTGAACTGCCTCTTTTTTGCCACATTTCCGCCCGCTTCATGCCAATCTGAGTTTGTAAGCTGACGCCTTAAAGCAGAGGAGTCCATAATGCGAGCTAAATTCATACTACCTGCCTTGATCGAGGCAAAAAGCCCCTACTGGCGACCGATTAAATATTCACTCTTCCCACCTTTGGGATTAGCCACCCTAGCAGGTCATATGGCTGCTGATGATGAGGTGGAATTAGTCGATGAACATGTGGAAGAGATTCAGCTTGATGATACACCTGATTTAGTAGTGATTCAGGTCTATATCACCAACGCCTATCGTGCCTACGCACTGGCAGATCACTATCGGGCCAGGGGGAGTCATGTGATACTTGGTGGTGTGCATGTGACCAGCTTACCGCAGGAGGCTGACAAGCATGCTGATACGATCGTTATAGGTCCCGGTGATGAGCCCTTTGCCCAGTTTTTGGCTGATTTTCGTCGAGGTAAGCCGCGGCGACTCTACTTCTCTCTTCGACGCAGTTTTGATCAGATTCCCGATGTGAGGCGTGATCTAATCAAACGAGGATCCTATCTGGTCCCCAATTCACTCGTGGTAAGTCGGGGTTGCCCCCACCAGTGTGATTTCTGTTACAAGCATGCCTTTTTTATGGGTGGGCGTTCATTCTATACACAACGTGTGGATCGGGCACTGGCCGAGATTGAATCGCTCCCAGGGCGCCATCTCTATTTTCTTGATGATCATCTATTGGGGCACCCTTACTTTGCCGAACAACTATTTGAAGGGATGCGCGGCATGGGCCGGCTATTTCAAGGTGCAGCAACTGTTGACTCTATACTACGAGGCGATCTGATCGAAAAAGCAGTGGATGCGGGTCTACGTAGTCTCTTTGTTGGCTTTGAAACCTTGAACGGAGGCAATCTGCAGGGGGCAAACAAGCGACACCACCCACTCAGTGAGTATCGGACTGCAATCCGTCGTCTTTCAGACCTGGGAGTGATGATCAACGCAAGTTTTGTCTTTGGCATGGACCAGGATGACGCTCAGGTATTTCAACGTACCGTTGACTGGGCTCTGGAGATGGGTGTAACCACTGCCACCTTTCACATTCTCACACCCTATCCGGGTACCCGGCTCTACGAAAGGCTAAAAAGCGAAGGTCGACTACTGACTGAAGACTGGGATAGGTACAATACACGGGAGGTGGTTTTCCAACCAAAGCATATGTCTACAGAGGTACTCAAGGCCGGATATGATCAGGCCTACAGATCATTCTATGAATGGCGCTCCATAGTGCGCTCCAGCATGGTACATATGGATCGCCCCTCCCATGCTCTAAGGCATTTCTGTTACAGCGCTGGCTGGAAGAAATTCGAGCCGCTTTGGAATGCAGCCATCAAGATGAAACAACTGGGCGCGGCACGACCACTGTTAGAGACCCTATTGATGACGCAGCAGACGGTTGCCACTCCACCCCTATCATCCCGACACTGTGTGCCTATCAAGACAGAGTGACCATAAGCCGATAGTTTTCCAGATATATGGTAGTGATCTCCTCTTCCTCCAATGGTGGCACCATTACTCTTACCCTAGGGAAGCTTGAAAGCTAAAGGGAGTGTAGTAAGTGCTGGTGGGATTAAATCGAAGCTGCCTGATCCCTGGCGTTGCCGATATAGCTCATCGGGGTGAGACGCTTGAGAGAATCCTTTGCTGTTTCAGGTATGTCGAGGCCATCCACAAAGGTCTGTAACTCTTCAGGGGTGATTCTTTGCCCCCGGGTCAGCTCTTTGAGCTTCTCATAGGGCTTTTCGATGCCGTAACGACGCATCACAGTCTGGATGGGTTCAGCAAGTACTTCCCAGTTCTCATCCAGGTCATTCAGCATGGCATCGCCGTTGGCTTCCAGCTTGCTTAGCCCTTTGAGTAGCGATTGCAGGGCTATGCTGGTATGAGCAAATCCTACACCGAGATTTCTGAGTACGGTTGAATCGGTCAGGTCACGCTGCCAGCGGGAGATGGGCAGCTTTTCTGAAAGATGCCCGAGTATGGCGTTGGCAATGCCCAGGTTGCCTTCTGCATTTTCAAAATCAATGGGATTGACCTTGTGTGGCATTGTGGAGGAACCGACTTCTCCGGCTACGGTTTTCTGCTTGAAATAGCCTACTGAGATGTAACTCCATACATCACGGCAAAAATCGATGAGGATGGTGTTAAAACGTGACAGCGCATGGAACAGCTCGGCAATATAGTCGTGAGGCTCTATCTGGATGGTATAGGGGTTCCAGTTGATCCCCAGACTCTCGACAAACTGCTGGGCGAATTCGGGCCAGTTAATTTCCGGGTAGGCCGAGATGTGAGCATTGTAGTTTCCTACTGCGCCGTTGATCTTGCCCAGGAGATTAACTGCTGCGATCTGATCCCGCTGGCGTTGCAGACGATAGACAACATTAGCCACCTCTTTACCCATGGTGCTGGGGGATGCGGGCTGTCCATGCGTTCGACTGAGTAGCGGTTGATCTGCCAGTTGTTGGGCCAGCGCTTTGGTTCTTTCGATTACTTCATCGATCTGTGGCAGCAGCACCTGACCGCGCCCCTCTCTCAGCATCAAGGCGTGGGAGAGGTTATTGATATCTTCCGAGGTGCAGGCAAAATGGATGAATTCACTGATGCTCTCAAGCTCTTCATTGCCTGCAATCTTCTCTTTGAGGAAATACTCGACCGCTTTTACATCGTGATTGGTGGTGCGCTCGATGTTCTTTACCCGCTGGGCATCTTCTTCACTGAAATTTTCGACAATGCCGCTGAGAATATTATTGGCATGTTCGCTCAGAGTGGGAATCTCGAGTATGTCATTGTGGCCGGCAAGTGCCTGTAACCAGCGAATTTCTACATTCACCCGATGGCGAATGAGCCCGAATTCACTGAAAATTGGCCGCAGGTCATCTGTCTTGTTGCCATAACGACCATCGATTGGAGAAACCGCTGTAAGGGAGGAGAGTTGCATATTATCTATTTCCGCAGAAATTCTGAAAGGCGGAGATTATACCCGCTGAGAAGATGGGGGTTAAGCCGGGAGTGGCAATTAAAGTATTTTTAGCAAGTCATAGACCGACGTATGGCTGTCAGAACGCTCCTTTTCTGAGCTGTGGATCTTCGTAATAGCAAGCTATTACAAAGATCCACGCCAAGAAAAGGCCCATTTTGAACGGCAATCTATTCGGCTTTGACTTCCTCAGCAGTTTCCGCAGCTGACTGATTCACCATATTGCGCAGTACGTAGTGCAGTATGCCGCCGTGTTTGAAGTAATCGACCTCATTTGGCGTATCGATACGCACAGTGACTTTAAAGCTGCGCTCTGTGCCATCCTCAGCTATCGCAGTAACTGTGATTTTATGCCCGGTTTTATCGCCAGGGTTGGGGATGTTGAATCGCTCTTCACCAGTCAACTCCAGGGTTTCTGCACTCTCACCGGCCAGAAATTGCAGTGGGAGTATGCCCATGCAGACAAGGTTGGTGCGATGAATCCGTTCGTAGCTTTCAGCGATAACAGCGCGCACCCCTTGTAACGCAGGACCTTTGGCTGCCCAGTCACGGGATGAGCCAGAGCCATACTCCTTGCCGGCGATTATGATTGCTGGGAGAGACTCCTCTTTGTAGCGCATGGCGGCGTCGTAGATGCTCATCTCGTCACCGCTAGGGAGATGTCTGGTGACACCACCTTCACTGCCGGGAAGCAGTTTATTACGTAAGCGTATATTGGCGAATGTGCCACGCATCATCACCTCATGATTGCCTCTACGGGAACCATATGAGTTGAAGTCGACAGGTTTTACGCCCTGTTCTGTGAGATAGAGTCCTGCCGGGCTATCCTCCTTGATTGCACCGGCTGGCGAGATGTGGTCTGTGGTTACCGAATCCCCCAGCCAAGCCAGGCAACGTGCCTCCTCGATGTTGGTCACCGGAGCGGGCTCTAGTTCCATATCCACGAAGTAAGGTGGGTGCTGAATATAGGTTGAGTCGGGATCCCACTCGAATTGACTGCCACTAGAAGCTTCCAGAGAGCGCCAGCGTTCATCCCCATCAAACAGAGAGGCGTAACTGGCAATAAAGCCCTCCCGTGTCAGGTTTTCAGCGATACAATCTGCAATCTCTTTACTGCTCGGCCAGATATCCTTGAGGAAAACTGTTTTGCCTTCTTTGCTGGTGCCCAAAGGTTCGTTATAGAGGTCAATATTCATGGTGCCGGCAATCGCATAAGCAACCACCAACGGTGGAGATGCCAGGTAGTTCATTCTGACTTCAGCATGTACCCGGCCCTCAAAGTTACGGTTTCCGGAGAGCACAGAGGTTACGGTCAGGTCACCATCACTGATCGCTTCGGATACTTCAGTGGGTAGGGGGCCTGAGTTACCGATACAGGTAGTACAGCCATAACCGACCAGGTCGAATCCCAAAGTCTCCAGGGGTTTATCAAGTTCTGCCTGCTGTAGATACTGCATTACCACACGGGAGCCAGGGCCCAGCGAGGTTTTTACCCAGGGCTTAACCGTTAAACCGAGATCTACGGCTCTCTTTGCCAGCAGACCGGCCCCCATCATTACTGCAGGATTGGAGGTGTTGGTACAGGAGGTGATGGCGGCGATCACAACCGCACCATCAGTGATTTCTGTTGAAGCACCGTCGATATTGGTGGCAACTGTTTGGCTCTCCCCGCCATTGAAGACCTTGACCGCCTCGATAAATTGCGACTTGGCTTCTTTTAGAAGCACCAGATCCTGGGGACGTTTAGGGCCAGCGAGACTCGGCTCAACGGCAGAGAGATCGATCTCCAGGGTTTCACTGTAAGTTGCTTCCGGTGTCTTGGCTGTATGGTAGATGCCCTGTTTCTTGGCATAGGCCTCAACCAGTGCGATCTGATCTTCGCTGCGATTGGTCAGACGCAGATAATTGAGGGTCTCTTTGTCGATCGGGAAGAGGCCACAGGTAGCACCGTATTCAGGGGCCATATTGGCGATGGTTGATCGATCGCCCATCGGCATGGAAGCGATTGCAGGACCATAGAATTCAACAAACTTACCCACCACGCCGTGTTCACGCAGACGTTCAACAATGGTCAGAACCAGATCCGTCGCCAGGCAGCCTTCAGGTAGTTTACCGACCAGCTTGACGCCGACAACCTTGGGAATCAGCATTGAGACAGGTTGACCCAACATCGAGGCTTCAGCTTCGATACCGCCAACACCCCAGCCCAGGACGCCGATACCATTCACCATGGTGGTGTGGGAGTCTGTGCCTACCAGGGTGTCGGGAAAAGCCTGTAACTTGCCGTCACGCTCTTCCGCTGATATCACCCTGGCCAGGTATTCCAGGTTCACCTGGTGTACGATTCCGGTGTCGGGTGGAACAACCTTCAGATTGGAAAAACCGCCCTGACCCCATTTCAGGAACTGATATCGCTCCCGGTTGCGCTGAAACTCCAGTTTCGCATTGAGTTCAAATGCACTCTCATCCCCATAGTGGTCTACTTGTACAGAATGATCGATAACCAGTTCAGCGGGCTGAAGTGGGTTGATATCCGCAGCATTGCCGCCAAGCTCGACAACGGCATCGCGCATTGCTGCAAGGTCGACTACAGCCGGTACCCCTGTGAAATCCTGCATCAGAACCCGTGAGGGTCGGTATTGAATCTCTTTGCTGGGTTCAGCATTAGGATCCCAGTTTGCAACTGCTTTGATATCATCTGCAGTAACAGTGACATTGTCCTCATGGCGAAGCAGGTTTTCCAAAAGGATGCGTATGGAAAAGGGTAGGCGGTCTGTGTTTTCAAGGGCATCCAGTCTGAAAATCTGGTAGGTGGTTCCATTCACCTTTATCTCACTTTCTGCACCAAAGCTACTTATCATTTGGATCTCCTAAAGCTTTAAAAACAGTTTATAACTGCTTGTTATTTTTGTTGTTTATCTATTTTATATTATGGTTCAAGGGGTATTGGGCTGTTATTCGCTATTTTTACCCCATTGACCACTAGCAATATAGAAGCTAACCAAAAGATTGCTACAGGGACTACTGTTTCAGGCCCGATATTGAACCTGCAAATAGCCTGAGTATCCCTTTGTTAAAGCCTATCCAACAAGGCTTTACAACTTTCGATGTAATTTTTTCGACTAAACAACAGTTGTCTACGGCGTCCTCCAGTCTGACGCCAGAGCATCGCAGCTCTGATACCAGATAGTAACAGAGCGCGTATTCGGTTCACATTGTCGCTGTTCTGCAAAAAGACAGTTTCACCGCTGACCATAATTCTTGGTTTTAATGTGCTTACATTTTCAGCATAGAGATCAGCTAAAGCGCCAAGTATATTGCTGTGGGTAGAGGGGAAATGAGCCAATCGTGCAGCGGTATTCATGATACCGCTTCTGATTATTTCCAATCTCTCCTGGTGGTGGCTCAGTTTTCGTTCCAGTTGAATCAGGCTAAGAATATATCGGGTCAATTCATCATCCCGAGCCTGGCTTCCACTAAGCTGTTTATGTGCCTGACGCAACCCAGGTGCAATGGCCTCGAGGCCACCATAGACATCGACTACACTCTCGGCATCCAGTTGGAAGAGGCTATTAATGCTGGGTGAAATCGTATCGGTGCTGGCCAAACCCTTGCGGGCTACCTGCTGCACCAGAGTAGCTGCTTGATATATACCTGATAAAGCAATCGTACGATCACTATCCTGATACTTCATACTGTTCCTGAGCTGAGATTCTTGCGATTCGACATACTATCATACAGCTCGATTGCCCCCCATCAGTCTATAGCAGATACTTAGTCGCCGGGTTAATAGTAATTAGGCCTGGTTGTAGGGCGGGGCATCCGTTGATTCAATGATGCCACCTCCCAAACACTCTTGCTCTCGATATAACACCAAAGACTGTCCCGGTGTGGCTGCTCGTTGCGGCGTCTCAAAGATCACCTGGCAACAATCCTTATCGAGTGGCTGAACCCGGCACTCCTGTAAAGTTTGGCGGTGACGAATTCGGGCAAGGCAGCTGAATGGCTCCGTCGGCCCCTGGCCACTTACCCAGTGGAGCTGTTTGCAGACCATCTCGCTACACATCAAAAGGGGGTGTTGGTGGCCCTGTACAGCAACCAGAACATTTCGATCAAGATCTTTTGCCGCTACAAACCATGGGGCCTCATCTGCACCCTTACGCCCACCAATGCCCAGTCCCTGCCGCTGTCCGAGGGTGTAGTACATCAAGCCCTGATGCTGGCCTATGGTGTTCCCCTGAGAATCCTCTATCTCGCCAGGCTTGGCGGGTAGAAATCGTTGCAGAAACTCCCGGAACTTTCGTTCGCCTATGAAACAGATTCCTGTACTGTCTTTCTTCTTATGATTGGGGAAACCTGCCTCTTGAGCCATTGACCTGACCTGTTGTTTATTTAAATCCCCGAGAGGAAACAGGCTATGAGAGAGCGCCTTCTGGCCCAGCATGTAGAGGAAGTAGGTCTGGTCTTTGCCTTCATCCTGGGCTCGAATCAAGCGATAGAGCTGTTCATTATACGCTAGTGCGGCGTAGTGGCCCGTAGCGATAGCCGCGGCACTCAATTGATCAGTGGCGTAGTCGAGAAAGGCTTTGAACTTAATCTCCCGGTTGCATAAAACATCCGGGTTGGGTGTTCGGCCAGCTTTGTACTCATCCAGAAAATAGGCAAATACCCGATCCCAGTATTCGGTGGCAAAGTTGATTGTGTGAAGCGGGATATCCAACCTGTCCGCTACGGCCTGGGCATCTGCAAGATCAATTGCAGCAGAGCAGTACGCTTCATCGTCATCCTCTTCCCAGTTCTTCATGAACAGGCCCTCTACAGCATAGCCTTGCTGTTTGAGCAGCAAGGCGGCGACAGAAGAGTCGACCCCTCCGGATAGACCAACAATGACTTTACTGTTTTCTGGCATGTCGAAATTTTTCTCTATCTGCTTTTTCCCGGCTTGGTTTAGAATCCAGAGTCAGCCATTCACCCGGTTGTAGTTGTTTTAGTCGCCATTGGCCAACCGCAACACGGACAAGTCTCAATGTTGGGTGGCCAACAGATGCTGTCATACGTCGAAGCTGTCGATTTCGACCCTCCTGTAACTGAATTTCAAGCCATTGTGTGGGGATTTTGGCCCTGAAACGTACAGGTGGATCTCTAGGCCAGAGTGCAGGTTCTGCTATTTTTCTGACTTTGGCAGGCAGGGTAGGGCCATCTTTTAAATCCACTCCCTGCCTCAATTGCTCAATACTCTGGTCACTGGGAGTACCTTCGACTTGAGCCCAGTAGGTTTTCCAGGATTTCTTAGCGGGATGTGAGATTCTGTGTTGAAGCTTTCCATCATCGGTCAAGATCACCAGACCTTCACTGTCACGATCCAAACGTCCGGCCGCATAGACCCCTTTGGTGGTGATATAGTCCGCCAGGGTAGGGCGTGCCTGACCATCTGTAAACTGGGTCAAGACACCAAAAGGTTTATTGAATAGGATCAACATGCAGGATTAATCTAAAGAATTTCGAAAGGCCTTACTGAATTAGAGTGTAATAGTATCGGCAGAGGGCTGATCTGGAAACAGCCAGATGGTATTTTTCTGGATAGGGCATAAAAAAGCCGGTATGGTTGAACCAGACCGGCTGATTAAATATTACGAGAGTTGATTTTTATTTAGATTCACTCACCACTCGCAGCAACTTTTTGAATATTGGTTGCGTGCAGACCTTTTGGACCCTGACTTATCTCAAATTGGACCCTTTGGCCCTCTTTCAGTGTCTTATATCCATCCATTTCAATTGATGAAAAATGGACAAAAACATCCTGATCTCCATCTTCTGGGGTTACAAAACCGTAGCCCTTGGCGTTGTTAAACCACTTTACGACTCCAGTCGCCATAGCTATTACTCCTCACTATATACGATAGCTCAGGATGGTGGAACGTTTGTTGGGGGAGCTTACAAGTGGCTTGTAGAAGAATGTGACAAGGATCTGATGAACCCGTTTTATGAGATTGTTTATCTCAAACTGTAGGGTCTATCTGTTCACGTCACTCACCGTCCGCAAGTCAACTTATAACGCAACACACAACGTTGTTATGATTAGCAGAGAGGCGTGAAACAACTCTGTCCACCAGCCTTAGCACCAGCCTTTAGTTAAATGCTCAGGCCGTCAAATCAACGGCAAAAAAATCAGTGTTTGATCCTCTAATCGGAACCATTCTCAACACTGTATGAGGAAGTATAGTGTGCATTACTAAAGGGTCAACAAATATCTGACTTTTAACTATAATTTGGATATTTTATAGGTAATTTCCCTAACCTTTTCAACGTCGATATTATGACTTACCCTATATCATAATATTACTGAAATCTTCTCGAGGAGTTAAAATCCTTCAGGTATTGTCGTAAATATCGTTCACCTCTCCACCAGCTTGGCGGTTAAGTCGCAGAAATCAGCTGAGCCTGAAAGCCTCTCTCTTGGTAGAGCAAGAGATCCTTTGCAACTCAATCATCAGATATAGGGGCTATGCATGGATGTATATCGGTTTGTAAATGAGATCTGTGTATATTAGAGAGGAGCTTTTTTAGTTACAGAGTGTCAATGAGGAGTGAACTGGCTTGATATTTAGGGATATACCCTCCATATACAATAGTATTATTGCTTTATTCGTCACTAACAGGTTAATTAGGATAGTGTTACCAGGAATTGGTATTAATCCTTAAAAAAATCAACTTTTCAGGTCAGGCAGGCCTGCTAGAATCACCCAGTATGAGCGATAGAGAACAAACATCACACGACGATGGTCTAGCATTAGAGGAGGCTGCTCCCAAATTAAAAAGGCCACCGCTATTTAAGGTTATTATTCTAAACGATGACTATACTCCAATGGAATTTGTGGTTCAGGTTTTAGAGGCCTTCTTTAGTATGGACAGGGAGAAAGCCACTCGGGTGATGCTGCATGTACATACCCGAGGTGTAGGGGTCTGTGGTGTATTTACCAAAGACGTAGCCGAGACCAAGGTCTCTCAAGTTAACGACTACTCACGTAGTAACCAGCATCCGCTGATGTGCACTATGGAAGAGACCTAAGCGGTACGTATGGAGTATCCAAGATGTTGAACAAAGAGCTGGAATTCACTCTAAATCAGGCGTTTAAAAGCGCCAAAGAGCGACAGCATGAGTTTATGACTGTCGACCACTTGTTACTTGCTTTGCTGGACAACCCGTCAGCAGTGACTGTATTGCGTGCCTGTGGCGCCAATATAGAAAAGATGCGGCAGAAAATCCGCACATTTGTTGATGAAACTACACCATTGATCCCTGATGGTGACGAGCGGGAAATTCAGCCAACTCTTGGTTTCCAAAGGGTGCTGCAGCGAGCTGTTTTTCATGTCCAGTCTTCTGGGAAGAACGAAGTGACTGGAGCCAATGTGCTGGTTGCTATCTTCAACGAGCAGGATTCTCAGGCAGTTTTTTTCCTGAATGAAGAGAAAGTCAGCCGCTTGGACGTCGTCAACTATATCTCACACGGTATATCGAAGCTTGATGAAGTTGGCCATGATGAGAGTCCTGTAGAGTTGTCGACTGAAAACAAGGGTGAAGATCAAGCCAGTGCGTTGGACAACTATGCAGCTAATCTGAACCAACTCGCGGAACAAGGAAAAATTGACCCACTAATCGGTCGACATAGCGAAATTGAGAGAACAATTCAGATTTTATGTCGGCGTCGCAAGAACAATCCTCTGCTGGTTGGTGAGGCAGGCGTTGGTAAAACTGCAATTGCAGAAGGTCTGGCGAAAAAGATCGTCGATGCCGAGGTGCCGGATATATTAGCGAACGCTACTATCTACGCACTTGATCTGGGCACTCTTGTCGCAGGCACCAAATATCGGGGTGATTTCGAAAAACGACTGAAGGCTGTGCTCGCAGAACTGAAGATCAAAAAAGATGTGGTTCTGTTCATTGACGAGATACACACCATTATCGGTGCAGGTGCAGCGTCTGGTGGTGTTATGGATGCCTCAAATCTGATCAAACCAGTTTTGGCATCTGGGGAACTGCGTTGTATCGGCTCAACAACCTACCAGGAGTTTCGTGGGATCTTCGAGAAGGATAGGGCTTTGGCCCGCCGATTCCAGAAAATAGATGTGGAAGAGCCTACCGTCGAGGAGACCATAGAGATTCTGAAAGGTCTCAAGTCCCGTTTCGAAGAGCACCACAATATCGAATACACACAGGACGCACTTAACAGTGCAGCAGAGCTCTCTGACAAGTACATCAATGACCGCCACTTGCCTGACAAGGCGATTGATGTAATCGATGAGGCTGGGGCCAATGTACAGCTACAGCCAGAGGAAGAGCGTCGTAAGATCATCGATGTGGATGAGGTAGAGGCCATTGTGGCTAAAATCGCTCGTATTCCACCGAAGAAAGTCTCGACATCCGACACAGAATCCCTGCGTAACTTGACCAGAGATTTGAAAATGGTTGTGTTCGGTCAGGATCTGGCAATTGAAGCATTGACTGCGGCAATCCGTATGAATAGATCCGGACTGGTCAACGAGGGTCGACCTGTTGGCTCATTTCTGTTCACAGGGCCAACTGGTGTGGGTAAAACTGAGATTACCCGGCAACTGGCCAGAATTCTGAGTATGGATCTAATCCGCTTCGATATGTCCGAATATATGGAGCGACATACCGTTTCCAGACTGATTGGTGCGCCTCCAGGCTATGTTGGTTTTGATCAGGGTGGCTTGTTGACTGAAGAGATTGCCAAACATCCTCATTGTGTACTGCTTCTCGATGAGATCGAAAAGGCCCACCCGGATGTCTTCAATCTTCTGCTGCAGGTTATGGATCACGGTACACTCACCGATAATAACGGTCGGAAAGCCGATTTTCGTAATGTTGTGATCGTAATGACCACCAATGCGGGTGCTCAGGAGATGAGTCGTTCATCCATAGGTTTTGCTACACAGGACCATACCAGCGATGGTATGGAGGTGATCAAAAAGATGTTCACCCCTGAGTTCAGAAACCGTCTGGATGCAATCATTCAATTCTCCGGATTGACGCCGGAACATATCGCCAAGGTGGTTGATAAGTTTGTTTTTGAACTCGAAGGTCAGTTACAGGAGAAAAACGTCAATCTGATTGTGGAAGCTGAGGCCAGGGTATGGCTGGCAGCACATGGTTACGATCCCAAGATGGGTGCGCGTCCCATGGCTCGGTTGATTCAGGACGAAATTAAGAAGCCACTTGCAGAAGAGTTGCTGTTCGGGAAGCTATCAGCAGGCGGAGCTGTCAAAGTAGATGTCTCGGAAGACAAGCTTATATTTGATATTGAGGGCGAGCCAGTAGCCGATACATCGATCGACGAAGGCTGACTCTTCCTCAGCGCGCACGATAGGTGATGCGGCCCTTGGTCAGGTCGTAAGGGGTCAGCTGTACAGTAACCTTGTCGCCGGTAAGGATACGGATATAGTGCTTACGCATTTTGCCTGAGATATGGGCGGTTACCACATGGCCATTTTCCAGTTCAACACGGAACATGGTGTTTGGCAGGGTTTCAACCACAGTGCCTTCCATCTCGATGAAATCTTCTTTCGCCATACTTATTTCTTAACTCAATTATATTTAGGTATACCCTTGCGGGCGGTCTTAAAACCGGGCGCATTATAGCACAGGGCCCGATACCGAAGTGCGCCATTATCAGTATATTTACGCGTATGGCAAGTGATTCTGTAGCAGATGAACAGCTGGGGAGGGCTAAATCAGTAAAAAACAGCTGTTTTTTTCACTTAATGCTGTAGCGTAGAGGTAACTTTTTTCCTATTGGGTGCGGCCGGAATAGAGTTTATCTTCGTCTACTTTTGTCGACGCCAGAAAAATCCATCGGCGTCATCAGGGTTTTATGGTTTTATTGGCAAACCAATGTTTTACAGGCTGCAATAGATCTACTGTCCGGCGCTATCCTTGACTTAACAGGTTACGCAAATCGATGACTGCTGCATTGGCGCGGGAGATGTAGGAGGCCATCACCAGTGAGTAGTTTGCAAAGATGCCGAAACCCTTGCCATTCAATACAACAGGACTACTGATAGGCTCCTGGGCAGCTTCCAGCTCCCGAATGATTTGGCGCAAACTTACCAACGCATTCTTTTTGCTTAAAATTTCCCGAAAATCTATCTCAACTGCATGGAGGTAATGGATCAGTGCCCAGGTAGATCCTCTGGCTTCATAGAAAACATCATCAATCTCCAGCCAGGGTGTCTGTACGGTCATACTCTCATTAGCCATAGTCGATTGGCTTGCAGAAGGGTCTCCTGCCAAATCAGTATTGATTCGTTCCTGTCCAACACTGGCGCTCAAACGCTGAGAGAGGCTACCCAGCCGTTTTTCAACAATAGCCAACCAATCCCTTAGATTGTCGGCTCGGGCATAAAACTGAGTATTCTGCTTGCCCTCTTGTGAGAGGCCCGTCAGGTAGCGTTTCAGGGCTTCTATACCTTGGGAGTACTCTCCCTCGGTTGATGGAAAGATCCAGGAGTCATTGCTGTAGTTGAATTGAGGTTCAGTGATTGCCAGATCTTTGTTTTCAGTAGATTGAGACTGGGAGCGGCTGATGTCGTTTCTAAGTGAACGGGCCAAATCCCGAACTTGTGTCAATACCCCAAACTCCCAGTTGGGCATATTGTCGAGGAAGACGCTGGGTGGCATTACATCATTGCTCAGGTAGCCCCCAGGCTTTTCAAGCAGGGTTTCAATAGTGGTTAACAGGGTGATTGTAGTGTAGGAGCCAATAACCGGCTTTAATTCCATTTCTGTCAAAACATTACTGGTATTTTTTTTGACATCAAATGGCTCCGGCATGATGCTCCAATAGATGCCCAGCAGGAAAAGCAGGACTATCAGGGTAACAGTGCCAAGCCCACTGGCCCAGAACACGCCCTTCTCCCGAATGGTTCGGGGGTGGTAGAGCTGTGCTATGCGACTGAACAGAGATGCCGTTTGACGGGTAAGCCTTGCTAATAATTCCTTCACTTATTGCCATCCTGAATTACACGCTATTGAGTCTATATAGCTTAAATCACTCTTGGATCCGATAACAGGTCGTTGTGATAGGTATGTCCTGGTCAGTACAAGACGAAATGTCTAATCGACTGCTGCCGTAAAAGTCGTAGGGTACGGCCCTGCCGAACCAATACGGCCTTAGGAGTGTGAGAATTTGCGCTGTTTTTTGCCCAAAATCCATTTGCGAACATTCGCGGCTTGCCTCTATAACCCCCCTCTGGCGGAAGAGGGGCATTTAAAGCTGCTTCTGTAGTTTAAAGAGGATTTACGCAACAGTAGTGGTGCGCCTGATTGATCATCTGTTCTCAGTTTAGAGCCATGACTAAATAGTGGTCCACCAGCAACAGGGTGAATAACAGACTCAAATAGAGGATTGAGTAGGTAAAAGTCCTCATTGCATGATCCCGTCCATCACTACGTAGCAATTTAATAGCGTGATAGACGAAACCACTACCAAGAGAGAGTGCACCGAACAGGTAGAGGTAGCCACTCATGTGCACCACAAATGGAAGCATGGTTACAGCAAGTAACATGATGCTGTAAATAAGAATCTGCTGCTTGGTGAAATCGATGCCATGGGTGACCGGAAGCATGGGTATGTCAGCTTTGGCATAATCATCGCGACGGTGGATTGCCAAGGGCCAGAAGTGAGGTGGCGTCCAGACAAAGATAATTAACAACAGTAGAAACGCCTCGATGGTGACTTCCCCGGTAATGGCTACCCAGCCGAGTAGTGGAGGAGATGCACCAGCCAAACCACCCCAAACAATGTTTTGCGGTGTATTGCGTTTCAGATAGAGGGTATAGATCAGTGCATAGCCGATCAGTGCCATAAAGGTCAGTAGTGCCGTTAAAGGATTGACAAGAAAAAACAGCATCAGCATGGAAACCAGACCTAAAAACAGGGCGAAACTGCCTGCATGCTGGGTGTCCATGTGGCCACTTGGAAATGGGCGTCTACTGGTTCGCTGCATCATTTTATCAATGCGTTGATCGATAATGTGATTGATGACAGCGCCACAGGCGGCAGCTAAAGAGATGCCGAGCAGACCGAACAGCATCGGTTGCCAGGGTACGAAACCCTGTTCAGACAAAAGCATACCAACCAATGCTGTGAAGGCAATGAGTAGCACTACTTTTGGTTTGGTCAGCTCATAATAGTGTTGCCATGTAAAATTGATGGCGTGTCGTGTAGAGATATTACTGATGGCCATATTGACCTCCTTGGGACCAGTTTTGAGAGGCCTTGAGTAGTTTTTCCAGATCTTCAAGGATCTGTTTTGAGGTGATCTGTGGGGTGTCATATCGCATCATCAAATCTCCTCTGGGATCGATAATAAAGACCGGAATGCTATCTTCAAATTCCGCTAGCGGGAATAGGGATGTCACAGCTGCACGCTGATCGAGATCAGCAATCAGTAGATGTGTACCGTCCAGTCCATCTAATGAAGGTATATCAATATTTCCACTGCTGTCTGGATAGATGATTAATCCACGTTCAATGCGTTGCCTGCCAGCTGCGGTTGCGCGACGTATTTGACGTATTTTGATCAGTGCTTCAACACAGGCGGCATCACAGCCTGACTCACTGACTACAACCAGTGTCCACTTATCCTCAAGAGAATTCCACTCAAAGGGTGTTCGCTCAATTGTGTTTAGAGTTAGTGCGGCTACCGCTCTTTGCGGATCGATCAGTGTTCCGTTATTGGCCCGGCTACCAGGTAGCCAATCGGGATTCATGTAAAACAACCAGGAAAATATCAGTGGCAATGAACAAATAGCTATCAATATCCACAAGGATACCAGGCTGCGGGAAGGGGGGGACTGCTGTGCCAGGCTGCTCATACTTCACTCTCTTCCGTTTTTTGCAACGATAGACGCAGCCATACAAGCAGAGCGATTATGGCAAAGGCAAACCACTGGATAGCGTAACCAATATGCATCAGGTCACTTACCTTCGGTGTGGGCCATTGGCGAATAAATGCCAGATCGTCTTTGGATGTTTGTAAAATCATCAGTGGCAGTACCTCCAGACCAGACCATTCAATATAACGGGGCAGGGTCAGATAGGGCCATCGCGGAGGTGACTGGCTCTGTTGATTCGAAGGTGTCAGTTCGATGGCTGGCGCCTCCGGAATGGTGACTTCACCATCAACTATTTGCTGATTGGAATTCAGTGGCAGGTTTAATTTTTCATCTAACTGATCATGAGCGACCCAGCCGCGATTGACTAAAACAATTCTGCCATTGCCTGAAAGTTGCAGTGGTGTGATGATATGAAACCCGGTTTTGCCCAAGTGTTTACGGTTTTCTATGTAGATTGCTTTATCGTTGAGAAAATGTCCTTTAGCAACGACGTGACGGTACAACATGGAATCACGTTGAGGCAGCTGTTCATCATTTAAGGAGAGAGGAGGCAGGTTTCGTTGCATCTCCAACGCAGAAGCTTGTTGCCGTTTCTGTGCGGCGCGGTCGAGCTGCCATAGACCAAGGCCACAGAGCATGGGGGTAATGATTACCATGATTATTGTGGGGATGGTCTGGGCGCGAAAATAGTGCGTGCTGCTTGTCATAACATCTATAGTGAAACTACCCTTCGTCAAAACAGCACTGCCGGCGGGTGGATAACCGATTCGACAAAAGTTGGAATGATCATGGACATTATCTTTAAATTACCTGTATTACTGGTTTTGCTATTCATTCTTTTTTCCCTCTTTCAGGGGATGTACTACATGGCCAAGGATGACGGCAAAGAAAACAGTACGCGTGTGGTGCGTGCGTTGACTGTTCGAGTTGCACTCTCTTTGTTGCTATTCGTCATACTGATGGCGGGTTACTTTTTCGGTTTACTTACCCCTCACGGTCTGTTGCCTCAATAAGAATGATCAGAAGGCAACAGAACTGAATCTACAACCAGTAGACGAAAACAAACAGCCCAAGCCAGACAACATCGACAAAATGCCAGTACCAGGCGACCGCTTCGAAGGCGAAGTGGTTATGTGAACTGAAATGGCTTTTCAAGCTACGTCCAAGAATCGCCATCAACATCACTGCCCCCATCGTCACATGAAAGCCATGAAAACCAGTTAGCATATAGAATGTTGAACCGTATGCACCTGTCTCCAGTGTGAGGTTGAGTTCATGGTAGGCATGACCATATTCATAGCCCTGCAGGATGACAAAAAACACCCCTAACGCAATCGTGGCAATCAATCCGTTGACCAGTTGTTTTTGATTATCTATTTTCAATCCCCAATGAGCCCAGGTGATCGTTGCGCCACTGGTCAGCAGTATCAAGGTGTTGATCGCAGGGATTCCCCAGGCTCCCATAGGGGTGAAGTCACCCCCCATCTCACCGGGGCCATGGGATGGCCAGACATTCTCAAAACCGCTGTATAGGATCTCATTGGTCATGCCAAGGTACCCTTCACCACCCAACCAGGGTAGTGCAATATTGCGGATATAGAAGAGTGCACCGAAGAAACTGATAAAGAAGAATACCTCTGATGCAATAAACCAAAACATGCCCATGCGGAAAGAGGTATCAACCTGGCGGCTGTATTTCCCACTTAAATTTTCCATGACGACGTCACGAAACCAGCTATAGAGCAGATAGAAAAAGAGTATCAGACCAGCTATAACGAGAAATCCGCCGATAGAGACCCCGTTCATTGCAAGAGCACCACCGAAGAGGGTGAGCAGCAGTGATAACATCCCAATTATTGGCCATGGACTGGGTTCGGGTATGAAGTAGTCCCCATTATGTTCTTTTACTGACATCGTAACTCTCTCCCCGATATTGAGTAGCGGTATAGATATAAAGTCATAGTTTCACAACAGATCACACTCTTCACTTGTTCACCTGCATTGCGATATTTGGAAGATCGTTGCTCTGTTTTGGTTTCTCTTTCGGTACCTTTAGACGCATGAAACTATAGGATAGTGTTAATGAGTGAATATCCTTGGGCAGATCGGTTGAAACCATGAAACGGAGTGGCATTTCAGTTAACTGGTTTCCGGTTAAGGTCTGTTTGTTAAAACAGAAGCACTCCAACTTGCTGAAATAGGGTGTGGCTTGCCAAGGCACCACGCTGGGGATTGCCTGTCCAGTAACCGAAGATCGACTTCGGTTATGTGCGATAAAGTTGACCTCGTACATCTCTCCCGGGTGTACCCGGAGACTGCCGGTTACCGCTTCGAATTCCCAGGGCAGATTTGGATTGACTGTGGCGTCGAATTTCACCGTAACCCAGCGATTGCTATCCACCTCACCAGATGTTGGGTTTGCCTGTTCTATTTTACTGCGTTGCGAAAGTGATTGGGTCCCTGTCACTTCACAGAAAAGATTGTAGAGTGGCACCATGGCAAAGCCAAAACCAAACATAAAGACCACAATGCCAGTAAGCAGAAATGTGGTACGACGGTTTTTACTTTGCCCCGGTGACTGGCTACTCATGGTGTTGCCTGAGAACCCACAATTCGAAACAGTCCTGTCCAAAACGGAAACGAGGTGACTAAAAAGAAGAGGGCTAATCCGGCCAGTATCCATGCCAGGCGAATATTTTTAGTTCTCAATTCCGGTGTTTGAAATCTCGGTATGCTCATTACTCTACCTATAAGTTCTTACTTGATTTGCGGAGCGACAGTCCAGGTATGAAATGCGGGAGGTGAATCCAACTCCCATTCAAGTCCTTCAGCACCTTCCCATGCTCTGCTTTCAGCTTTTTTGCCTCCACGAATTGTTTTTATAACGATGTAGAGTAGTAGCAGATGACTAAGGCCAAAGATCATTGCGCCAATGCTCGAAACAACGTTGAACTCGGTGAACATTATGTTGTAGTCAACGATTCTCCGGGGCATTCCCGCCAAACCGAGAAAGTGTTGCGGAAAGAAGGTAATGTTAAAGCCGATGACGTTTGTCCAGAAAAAGATTTTCCCCAGCTTTTCGTCATACATATGTCCTGTCCATTTGGGTAGCCAGTAGAAAATGCCGGCAAAAAGACCAAACACTGCACCAGGCATCAGCACGTAGTGAAAATGGGCGACGACAAACATACTGTCGTGGTACTGCATGTCTGCGGGTACAACAGCCAGCATCACACCACTCAATCCACCAAAGGTGAACATCAGCACTATGGCCACTGCAAAAAGCATGGGCGTTTCAAAGGTCATTGCACCACGCCACATGGTAGCAATAAAGTTGAAAATCATCAGACCCACCGGAATCGAGATCAGGATCGTTCCTATCATAAAATAGGTGACTGCACCTAAGGACATGCCAATGGTGTATTGATGATGAGCCCAGACAACCATGCCGACCGTAGCAACGGTCAACATTGCACCCACCATGGATTTATATCCGAAAAGTGGTTTGCGAGAGAAAGCTGGGATTACGTGTGAGAGCACCCCAATAGAGGGTAACAAAAGGATGTAGACCTCAGGATGGCCAAAAAACCAGAACAGATGTTGAAACAGCACTGGATCCCCACCACCTGCCGCATCAAAAAAGCTGGTGCCGAAGTGCCTGTCGAACAGCAGCATAGTGACGCCGCCAGCAAGTACAGGTACTACCAGAATCAATAAAAATGCGGTAACCAACCAGGTCCAGCAGAACATTGGCATTTTCATCAGTGTCATGCCTGGTGCTCTCATGTTAAGCAGGGTTACGATAATGTTGATCGAAGCGAGTACAGAAGAGATACCCAAGAGGTGGATGGCGAAGATCAGAAAGTCCATCGACATTCCTACCTGAACGGAGAGTGGGGGATAGAGAGTCCATCCTGTATTAATCTGTGTTCCGCCGCCAGGAAAAAAGGGTACGACAAATGAAAGTATCAGCATGGTGGCTGCTGCAGGAAGAATCCAGAAGCTGAGATTGTTCATTCTCGGAAGTGCCATGTCAGGCGCGCCGACCATCATCGGAATCATCCAGTTGGCCAGTCCTGCTGCTGCCGGCATAACAGCACCGAAAATCATAATCAGTGCATGGTTGGTTACCAGATTGTTATATAGATCAGGGTCGAGCAGTTGGATTCCCGGCTGAAAAAGCTCCAAACGTATCAACATCGCACTGGCGCCACCAAGAAATAGCATAGTCAATGCAAACAGCAGGTATAGCGTACCTATATCTTTGTGATTGGTGCTGAACAACCAGCGGCGCCAACCTGTTGGATTATCATGGTGATGCGCTTCATCATGGTTAAGGGTTGTAGTTGTCATTATCTAACTCTCCTCTATCTTGCCTGCTTAACATCGGCAGGCTGCACCACATCGCCTGTGTTATTGTCCCAAGCATTTCGTTCATAGGTTACAATTGCTGCGATTTCTAAATCGTTGAGCGAGCCCCAAGGCTGCATGGCAGTACCTTCTTTGCCTTTGATTACAATCTGTAAGTGATCCGCAATTGGACCGGTGGCAAGGGCAGAGCCTTTCAAAGCCGGGAAAGCTGGTGGTAATCCCATACCTGTAACCTGGTGACAGGCAGCGCACTTGGTTTCGTAGAGCGCCTTTCCTTTCGTCAACAGCTCATCGAGACTCCAGGTTTTGTCAGCACTTGCTTCTGCTGCAGCTGCAATTTTGATTGCATTCTGGTCATCAACCCATGCAGCGAACTGTTGAGGTGATACCGATTCCACCACAATGGGCATGCGGGAGTGCCAGGTGCCGCATAACTCGGCACATTGTCCACGGAAGACACCCTCTCTATTCAGTTCAGCCCAGGTTTCAGTGACATAGCCAGGAATTGCGTCTTTTTTGACTGCCAGTTCAGGTACCCAAAAAGCGTGCAGCACATCAGCAGAGGTGTGGAGAAAACGGATTTTTTGTCCGGTTGGCAAGACCAGTCGATTGTCGACCTCTCTAAGGTAGAGATCACCAGATTTCTCTTGCGGTACATATCGACTCTCTACTTTAATATTATGATCCAGATAGTCGAATTCCCACCACCATTGGTGTCCAGTTACTTTGACATCCAGGATGTTCTCATCCTTGGGTACATCCCAGACCTTTTTCAATACAACGTCCGCTTTGCCAGCAATGGTAAGGTCGACGCCCAACACCAACACCGGGACGATGACCCAGGACCAGTTACCAAACCAGGAGTTGTGGAAATTCTGGTCTGCTGGATAGCCACGGCTTTTTCGATGGTAGTAGAGCGAGTAGAAGACAAATCCGAAAACAATCAACAACAGTACCGTTGTTATCTGCATCGTTAGCATATGGATGTTATAGATATCCTGGGCAACGTTGGCAGCAGGTTCAGGGAAGTTGAGGCCATATTCTGCTTTGCTTACATTTGACAGCGTCAATAATGCAATGGAGAGACCTGCTAACAAAGGTAGTTTCATGTTGTGCAAAACTGCTTTATCTTTGTTTTGTAACGCCGACACGGGAGCACTGCCATGTCGTGTATGATTTTTATTAAACTTCATACTGGTTAAATGCCCTCGATTTTGTTTTTTAGACTATGAGCAAGCACTTCACGCTCATCCTCGACCAAGTACTTCCCTATCTCGATATATTCACCATGAGAACCGATTAGTAGACGACTGGGATACCAGCCTCGGGGATCGTGTTTCTGGATAACTTTCATCCATGCTTTATGGAAACATTTTTCTGAGTCATGCAGGCCATTGCTACTCACCCTGACTTGATTGCTACCTATTCTGATAGTCTGCCGGGTGTGGGCACAGCAGCTCTGACAATAGATGCCGATTCCAATTATCAATATCTCCAGGCCAGCAAATGGAAGTACCAACCAGGCGCCAAGAGAATAGAAGTAGAGAGAAATAAACAGACAGGGTGTGGCCAATAGTAGAAAAAGCCACTTGGATTGATTCCAAGTCAGGTTTTTATTGGGAGTCAAGATGAGAATAGACTCATCAGAATCCATGTTTTGAGTATCCGTTAGGATCATCTGCCATTCCACACGTCGGTGACGGCCGGATTCTGCTTGGCGTCGTTTTATTGATCTAAGTCAACAGAATAAGACAAAATCTCACTAAAACGCAATAACTAAGTTAATTGGTCGACAATTTTTAAGGTATTGATTATTAATTAGAATAATTGAATATACTGCTGCTTTGTACGATTATCACTGTTATTTTTAACTCATCACATGGTCCAAAATAATTCACTCATCTGACACTACAATGACCATAAAATATTGTTTTGGCAGTAGTTCTGCTATCAGGTGTGGTTCTCTTGCTTGACTATTACTGACTTAAATAGTGCCTCCAATCAAAGTGGATATTGGAATCTTTATTATAATGTTTAGGAGAATCCTTTAATTGCCACTGGATCCTGCTGTTGATGAGAAGGAGGCAATTTTAGGGACTTCTGACCAAGTCATGGGACGACACTTTGCCGTCACGTTTTATCGCTGCTGCAATGCGGGTCTTCGCAATAGCGGGTTTTTACACATTTCCGCGCCTTGATTCGGCACTTTTATTTGAGAATCTGTCCGGCTTAGAGTTATTCAGAGGTCTTCAAAGAATCGGATTATTACTAATATTATTTTTGTGCTTTTGAGTACAAGAGAGTCCGCAGATGGTTAGTGATATTTGGTGGTATAGCTTAGCGTTGCTGGTAATTGTGGTTCTGGTCGTTGCTGGAATACGACACTTAAAGCGCAAACGCGACAAGATTTCCAATCAACCCGGTCAATCACCGGCTTTTGATGACCATTGGTATATGATCGATTTCAGTCAGGTGCTATCCAGACTGGATAGCACCGAGTCTGGGCTATCATCGGAAGAGGCCAATGATCGTTATCTTCGATATGGGGCAAATCGATTACCCGAGCCTGATCCTGTTCCTTCCTGGTTGCGATTTCTCTATCAATTTCACAATCTGCTTATCTATGTCTTGATTGCTGCAGGTTGCGTAACCGCAATACTGCAACACTGGTTGGATGCCAGCGTAATTTTTGGTGTTGTGCTGATCAATGCCTTAATTGGTTATCTCCAGGAGGGGAAGGCAGAGAATGCTCTGAATGCTATTCGGCAAATGCTCTCTCCCCATGCGATGACTTTGAGAGATGGCGCACAACTGACCCTGGATGCTGAAAATCTGGTTGTGGGTGACGTGGTTCATTTGCAATCCGGTGATCGCGTGCCAGCAGATCTCAGACTGATCTGGGTTAAAGGACTTCAGATCCAGGAGTCTGCACTAACGGGTGAATCGATAGCTGTCGAGAAACAGACTGCTGAGCTGGAAATGGATGCCCCTTTAGGGGATCGAATCAATATGGCCTACTCAGGTACCTTGGTAACCCATGGTCAGGGTAGAGGCGTTGTAGTTGCAACCGGCGTAGAGACAGAAATTGGTCGTATTGGATCATTGGTTGCCGAGGTTAAAGCAACCACAACGCCCCTGTTGCGCCAAATGGATCAGTTTGGCCGTTGGCTTACCCTCGCTATTCTCATAGTTGCTTTTATTACTTTCCTTTTTGGAATCTTTTTACAAGGTTACCATGCATCGGAAATGTTTCTCGCCTCAGTCAGTCTTGCTGTTGCTGCAATCCCAGAAGGTTTGCCAGCGATCATGACAATTACACTGGCCATTGGTGTGCAGCGAATGGCGCAACGGAATGCGATTATTCGAAAACTACCCGCTGTAGAGACGCTGGGTTCGGTAATGGTGATCTGTTCGGATAAAACCGGAACATTGACTCGAAATGAAATGGCTGTGCGCAGCATAGCAACCTGCCAGGATGGTTTTAGAGTCTCTGGTGCAGGATATGACCCTCACGGGAGTATTACCCTGAATGGTGAAGAGATACGGGTTGAGGATCAACCGCTGCTTGGAGAGGTCTTCAGGGCGGGCGTTCTTTGTAATGATGCATCACTGCAACAAATCAGTGATCTTGAATGGCGGGTTCATGGGGATCCCATGGAGGGTGCGCTATTGGTTGCAGGAATAAAAGCAGGCATTGTCCAGGAGGTCGCCAATAAGCAACATCCTCGCACTGATTTGATTCCTTTTGAATCAGAGCATCGATTTATGGCGACACTTCACCATAGCCATAGTGGTGGTGCCTTTATCATCATAAAGGGCGCCCCTGAAGAGCTAATAAAAATCTGTAAACTGCAGCGCACTTTGAATGGTGATGAAGCAATTGATCAGGAGCTGTGGCTGAAACGTATCGATGAAATGGCTGGACGAGGGCAGCGGGTTCTGGCTATAGGAATTAAACCGACACCAATCAATAAATTGGAACTGAACTATCAAGATGTTCAAAACGGTATGATCCTGTTGGGAATGTTTGGCCTCATCGATCCTCCCCGCAATGAATCAATTGATGCTGTAAAACAGTGCCACCAGGCCGGTATTAGAGTGAAAATGATTACCGGTGACCATAGCGCTACAGCACTTGCGATCGCTCGACAACTTAAACTGACGAATTGTAGTGAAGCGCTAGAGGGGCAGATGTTGGAGCAAATGGATGACCAACTACTGAGTGAGCATGTGATAAAAGTCGATGTTTTCGCCAGAGTGAGCCCTGAGCATAAGCTGCGACTCGTTTCCCTATTGCAGGAGCAGCAACAAGTAGTTGCGATGACGGGAGATGGGATCAATGATTCACCTGCATTGAAACGTGCTGATGTTGGTACAGCAATGGGTCAGAGCGGTACTGAAGCTGCAAAGGAAGCATCTGAAATGGTACTGGCCGATGATAATTTCGCCTCGATAATTTCTGCTGTGGAAGAGGGGAGGACGGTCTATGACAATTTGCAGAAGGCAATACTGTTTATTTTACCGACCAACGGTGGCGAGGCATTAATTATTCTGGCTGCAATTGTATTGGGTTTTAGTGAATTACCACTGACCCCTGTGCAGATTCTATGGGTGAATATGATTACGGCAGTGACACTGGCATTGGCACTTGCTATGGAGCCATCCGAACCTGGGGTAATGCAGAGAAAGCCACGAAAGGTAGGGGAGCCACTATTGACCCCTTTTCTGATCTGGCGAATATTTTTTGTTGCAACTATTCTCACCGGAGGTACTTTTGGACTCTTTCTCTGGGCAGGCGAGCAGGGAATGAGCATCTCTGAATCAAGAACCATTGCTGTGAACACCCTGGTTATGTTTGAAATATTCTATCTCTTCAACTCGCGCTATATTATTGCGCCTGTATTGAACTGGCGTGGTCTGGTCGGTAGTCGTTATGTTCTTTTCGCAATCGGTCTATTGCTGGTGTTTCAACTGGGGTTTACCTATTTACCTCAGCTGCAGTATCTGTTCGGAACTGCGTCCATTGAACCTGGAGTTTGGCTGTTAATCACCTTGGTAGCTTCGAGTGTATTGATTCTTGTTGAGATCGAGAAGTTTCTCTATCGAAAGATCTTCACCAGGCAATAGATTTTGAGAAGGTTCTGTGGTGAGGTGAGAGAAATTCCGCTTTATGCCAGAGACACTAAGATAAGAATGTCTCAATTGAGAACTAGAATCCTGCTAAAAAAACCACTGTCCCGGCATTCTGCCAAGACAGTGGCTTTAATTAACATAGAGTCGAGGCTTATTCAGCTGCAGCGACTTTCTTCTTGCTGGTTCTACGACGCCGACGTTTTTTTGTATCAACGGCTTTTTCCAGAGCTTTAGCACTCTTTTCAAAGTCTTTAACCATTTTAGCCCGTGCAGATTGCATGGCAGTGTAAAGACCTTTTGCCAGTCGGGCAGCTTTACGCTGTTCACTGACTAATGCGGTACGATCAGCTTTGACCTGTTTCAGCTTGTCTTGAGCAGCACTCAGACGCTCTTTGGCTTTAGCCTTACTGGCTGCTGTTTTTGCAGTTCCAGCAGCAGCGCGTGCTTTTTCAACCCGATCGTTATTGGTTTCGACCAGCTTGTCTTGGCGCTCGAGTGCCTTGTCAGCTTTAGTTAATCTGGCCAGTGCACGTTTATTTGCAGCTGATAGATTGATGTCGGCTTGCAGAGCTGCAGTGATTGTTTCCATGGAAACAACTTTTCTTTTTGCTCTGCGACGCTTCTTTACAGTTTTCTTTAGAGCCATTGGTACTCCTATATGATTGAAATGACGTGCATAATATAGTTCGAGATGAGCATAAGAACAACACCTCATTAACATTTATTAATACAAATTCGATATTTTTTGCTGAATACAGCGTTATTTTGTCAAAAAACAGATTAAATCGTGAATAAGGTTTCGTCCGATTATTTATTTTCTGAAGTTTTTTAAGATCTTTTATCTATTCTGGATTGAGAACGTGGTGAGTAAAAATGCTTTAGATCAGGTTGAAAATCGAACGGATTAGTCTGCCATTGAGAATCGGATCAAGGTAAATTCAAATCTTCCACTCACCACAAACCGACTCATGAATTGATCTGAGGATTCATACCACTCAGTCTGGTAGTTGGAATGGAAACCTCTAATGAATTTAGTTTCCTTAAGTTTAGTCCGATTTCTAAAAAATCACCTTGCTAGGGTTTATGGTGGGTGCCTGATTTCTAACATTCGCTGGAGATCATAATTGAAGTGGATGGGGTTCATCTTCAGAAGGCCAAGAAAGTTTTTTTTGCCATAAATTTGTTCACAACTAAGTGTGATTTTATTTTAGTGATTATCACCATCACAAAAACATTTTTTTGCATCAAAGCATTCACTGTTTTCTAGATCCGGACAGTGTAGTGAATAGTGGAGTCTGAAGGTGAAAATAATTGTAGTAATCAAATATAAATCTATACACCGAAAGAAGAAGGTCTTCGAACTACTGTTCCTTTAGGTTCGAAGCGTGTCGATCTCTGCGAACAGCTATTGTTCACATCACCTTTAATCCCCTTTGTTTGATATGAGTTGTGCATGTTTTTAGTGCAACAGAGATTGCACACAATGAACAATAGTAGTGCGCAGAATAGCTGCAGACTGGAGAGAGAAATTATTAACCGATTGATATATAAAGAAAATAAAAATTGGCCCGTTTACTGCATTACACTTCATGTATCAAGCGGAACCCCCGCTTTGTGCATTGTGATCCTCCACATTATCCCGGCACCCCTGCCGGGATTTTTTTTACTACATGCTCAGCAGCTATACTGATTCCTAACTGCTCCAGGTAGGATCCTAGTGGGCTGCACAGCTTCAAAGGATCAAGGCCCGAAGAGTGTCATGATATGAGAAATATCATCGGAAATGAGTCTCTTTGGGTTAATCGAAGGGTAGATAGATAGCAGGGGTTGCAAATTGACCTGAACCGATAGAAAAAATCCTGACAGGTTGCTGCTAATCTAAACAATAATGAATAACTCTGGAAACCGAAATTCATATGATTGAAAACGGAATGCCCAATCCCCACATGATTGCTGTACTCCTGCTTACAGGATTGGCACTTTTGCTCTTCAGCCGGGAGAAAATACCTCTCGAGAGTTCATCACTTGTAATTCTCTCTCTACTTACCCTGGGATTCGAGATTTTTCCTTTTGAAGGTCCATCGGGCGTTATTGACTCAGTCGATTTTTTTAACGGATTTGGTCATGAAGCGTTGATTGCAGTGAGTGCTTTGATGGTGGCAGGCCATGGCCTGGTCAGGTCTGGAGCACTGGAGCCGATAGGGCGAACATTGGCGAGGTTATGGAGCATAAGCCCCAGTATGTCATTTCTCGTGACACTGCTGATTGCTGGTGTATTGAGTGCATTTATAAACAATACGCCGATAGTTGTGCTGCTATTACCAATTCTGGTCAGCGTATCGCTGAAGACCAAAACTGAGGCATCTTCTCTACTCATGCCGATGGGCTTTGCAACTTTGATCGGGGGTATGAGTACTACTATCGGCACATCTACCAACCTTTTGGTCATTGGTGTCGCTTACGATATGGGACTGGATCGGATAGAGATGTTCGATTTTATTGTTCCAGCGTTAATAGCCAACAGTATAGGTCTGGTCTACCTTTGGTTGGTAGCACCCCGAATCTTGCCCAATAGGGGACTGGTTCTGGCTGACAGTTCACCTCGAATCTTCACTGCCCACCTTGTTATTAAAGAGGAGAGCACTGCTGCTGGAATGACTTTGTCAGAAGTCATCGCTTTAACCCACAATCATCTGCAGGTTGATCGTATTCGGAGAAGTGAAACGACCTATATCCTGCCACTACCAGATGCGGTGATTAATCCGGGCGACCGATTGTTGGTTCACGATACGTCATCGCGTCTGAAAGAGTTTGAACAAATACTTGGTGCAACTCTCTATTCAGGTGGGGAGGAGGTCAATGATGACCACCCCTTGCGCGCAGAAGATCAACAATTGGCCGAGGCGATTGTTTTCAGAGGTTCTCCACTGCAGAATCGTACACTAAATGAAATGCGTTTCGCAGATAGCTACCAACTGGTTGTATTAGCTGTTCATCGCGCAAATGCCCGTATTAAATCGATGCCGCATGGCTTAGGGAATCTAAATCTTCGTGTTGGTGATGTTCTGCTGGTGCAGGGCAAACGTGAGCAGATAAGTGAACTAAAACAGCAGTCAATTGTTATGGTTCTGGATGCGACTACCGATCTGCCCCACACCCGAAAAGCACCATTTTCTCTCGCGATCATGTTCGGGATTATCCTGTTTGCAGCCAGCGGTATTTTACCCATTGCTGTCAGTGCACTTACTGGGGTGCTACTGATGCTGTTATGTGGCTGTTTGACCTGGCGCGATATCAGTCGAGCTTTGAACGCGCAGGTGGTTCTGATTATTGTTGCCAGTCTTGCCCTGGGGAACGCATTGTTGATGACTGGAGGAAGTGAATTCCTTGCTGCAAGTTTTGTCAGCTTAACCGAAGGGGCATCACCTGCAGTTATTCTAAGTGGTTTAATGCTGTTAATGGCAGTGTTGACTAATGTGGTGTCAAATAATGCAGCGGCTGTGATTGGTACACCAGTGGCAATCGGGATTGCCCAAAGCTTGAATTTATCCCCTGAGCCATTTGTGCTGGCGGTTCTATTTGGTGCAAATATGAGCTATGCCACACCTATGGCCTATCAGACCAATTTATTGGTAATGAGTGCGGGTAACTATACTTTCAGTGACTTTCTCAAGGTAGGGTTACCTCTGATTCTGATAATGTGGCTGGCATTCAGTTGGTTATTGCCATTTTTTTACGATTAGCCAGGTTACAAAGCATATCGCTTTCAGCCACAGCACACCTCCCTTTAGATTCCTTCCTTCAATCTCAATTATGTAGCATCTGCTACAGAACATCTCTACCTCGTTGTCTAGCATGATCTTGCCGTTGGCCAGCTGATCGTTCAGAAGCACCACACTTGTGAACTTCTGAACAAGTGATCGGCTGAGATTACCGCCAAAATGGGCCGCTTGGACTAGTGATAAAAGGCCCTGGTACTTGTGATTTGTGCCTTGAATCGCCCATTCTGTTCGACAACCTGTTCGGTTCAGTCTTCATTGGAGATTCCATGGGTTCAAGCAGTCACTTTTTTATTAATTTATTAGGTGCAATACCATGAAGAAAACGATTTATTCACTGTTCATGATGGTGACTTTGACAATCTCTCTACCTCTTTTAGCCGAAGAGGAGCCGTTAAAACTGGTTAAGCAAAAAACAGCTTTGCTTGTCACCGATCCACAAAATGACTTTCTTGATGAGAAGGGCATAGCTTACGGGCTGTTCGCAGAGAATATTAAGGCATTGGGAACAATTCCAAATATTGAGAAGTTATTCCTGACCGCTAAACAGCTCAGTATCCCTGTTTTTGTAAGCCCGCATGCCTATTTTCAGCATGATCACAGTTGGGAGAATCCTGGTGCTTTGCAGAAACAACTGCTGGAACTGAAGGTATTCAATCGCAAAGATGCAGTTTATGCCACTGGCTTAAAGGGTGCAGGGGCTGATTTCCTGGATCAATACAAGAAGTACATACTCGATGGCGAGACTGTTGTGACCAGCCCCCATAAAATCTATGGACCTGATAGCAATGACTTGGTTCTACAGCTACGCATGCAGGGTATAGATACAGTGGTTCTTGCTGGTTTGGCTGCGAATCTATGTACTGACTCCCACCTGAGAGAGTTGGTGGAAAATGGCTTTAAAGTGGTGGTAGTAAAAGACGCAGTTGCCGCACCAGGGGCTGAAGCCTATCAGGCTGCACTGGTCAACTATGGATTAATTGCCAATATGGTTGTCGATACTAAAGAGGCAGTTAAGTTGATGACAGGATCAATTTAAGGAGTCTTTAGGGCCTGTTAACAGGCCCTAATAGCCCACTAGTGCACTTTTGAAACTTCTGGGTAGGGGCTGCCCCACCCAGGGGGCAATGCATGTTCTATATCATCTTCTTTAAACAGTGGCAGTTTGTGTGACTTTTGTTATAACAGTTTCCGTCAATCGACTTCAGTCCTGGCCGCTTTGTTAGAAGAGGGGCGTATACCCAACCAGGTTCAGAACAATCCTGGGGCTCGCTTATTAACCCGGCGACTAAGTATGTCGTCTTCAGGGTTTCAAGCCTGCCCTTGATCAAGGCGCGGCTCGCAGGCAATGGTTGTTCCCTTGTCAAGAGCCGCAACACCGAGCAAGGGCTGGCTTGAAACCCCTAACAATATGATTTTTAAAAGAGAGGCCGAAGTGTGCCTGCCTGCTGACTGCGTTATCAAAACTTGCTGTAGGAGTGCTACAGCGGCGTTTTGATGCCTTGCTGCAGGCAGGCACACTTCGGCTGAAGACAACATACTTAGTCGCCGGGTTAATAGTTGGTGGTGGACTTGTTATCGAGGCTCAAGGTGAAACTGTAGGTGGTATTGGTGTATCCGGTGCTCCTCCAGGCTCTTCAGAGCGAGACAGTATTGATGGGGATTGTGCTCAAGCCGGTCTACAGGCGATTTGGGAAGATCTGGAATTTACCGACTGAACATGAAGCTACATACCTACCGACCAAGCTGCGTCTTATACAATCGAGTCACGTCTGCGAATGCTCACTATGTTCCTGAATAATTTCAAGTGATGCAGGGTTCGGCCCTGCCGCACCATGCCGATCTGAAATATAATCACCTTATTCTTCGTAATGGTCTATAAAATATGAAGAAGAGTTGTAGATCGGCCCAGTATTATATCCTAACGAGGCAACTATGGTGGTGGAAACCCCGGAAGAGATAATCGATTTTTGGTTTTCCGACGATGTCAAACCACGCCATTTCAGTTCGACACCTGATTTCGACCTGCTCTTGGAAGAGCGCTATCTAGGACATTGGGAAAAGGCGAAAGCGCATCAGCTTGATGAATGGTTAGCAAACGCTCAAGGATGCCTGGCATTGGTTTTGATCCTGGACCAGTTTCCGTTGAACATATTTCGAGGCCAACCAGAGAGCTTCTCTACCGAACAGCAATCCAGAGAGGTTGCTCAGCATGCAATAGACTCCGGATTTGATAGCTCCCTGACATTGCATCAGCGTGCATTCCTATATCTGCCATTTATGCACAGTGAATCATTGAAAGACCAGGACTATTCGATTGCGATGTTTGAAAAGGCTGGTATGCAGGACAATCTTAAATGGGCAAGACACCATCGGGAGATTGTGAGGCGTTTTGGTCGGTTTCCCCATCGTAACAAGATTCTGAACCGCGAAAACAGCAGTGATGAGATAGCCTATCTTAATTCTGAAGAGGCTTTTCGAGGTTGACCACTATAGAGGTGACCTTAACTCTTTTCTATCTCCCCATGGTCTTCATTATCTCTTGAGATACCGGTGCAAAGTGATCAAATTCCATAGTAAAAGAGCCGCGGCCATGTGTCGCTGATCGCAGTTCTGTGGTGTATCCAAACATTTCAGAGAGTGGCACAATATTACGAATGGCTTTAATGCCACCAGGCCTGTCTAACATACTTTCTATTACTGCGCGCCTGTTGGACAATTGACCAAGCACATCTCCAAGATGCTCTTCAGGTATCAGAACTTCGCAACTTACTACAGGCTCCAATAGTGTGGGTTTGCCCTTTTCCAGGCCTTGGCGTAACGCCATACTGGCGGCTATTTTGAAAGATAGTGGATTCGAATCGACTTCGTGAACTGAGCCATCGATCAGCGTCACGTTAATGCCGGTTACCGGGTATCCGCCGATGACTCCACTACGTGAGGCTTCATCTATGCCAGCTTCGATTGATGGGATAAACATTGACGGGATAGCGCCGGACTTTATCTGGTTCTCGAAAACAACGCCCTCTGAGGCATGGTTGGGTGTAATTGAGATGATTACATGTCCATATTGACCATGTCCTCCGCTTTGTCGCACAAACTTACCTTCGGCACTACTAACCTTCTGAGTTACAGTCTCTTTATATGCGACCCTGGGCGTTCCGGTACGTACGTTGACACCTTGTTCACGTTTGAGTCGTTCTAGAACAACTTCCAGATGCAGCTCTCCCATGCCACCCAGAAGGGTTTGGCCAGTCTCTTTATCTGTTTCAAATTTAAATGTCGGATCGTCCTCAGCAAGGTGATGTAATGCATCAGCCAGCTTGTCATTGTCCTGAGCAGTGATAGGAGAGACTGTAATTTTGATAACAGGCTCAGGAAAAGCAATGGACTCGAGCACTATCGGATGTTTATTCGCGCAGAGTGTATCACCGGTTACCGTCTTCTTAAGACCAAGAAGTGCTGCTATATCACCGCTGTGAATTTCCTTTATATCCTCCCGGTGCTCAGCGTACATTCTCTCCAGGCGGCCAACTCGTAAAGTCTGATTATCTCTAGGGTTGAGAATGTTTGAACCGGATTGGAGTACCCCTGAATAGACGCGTACGTAGCAGAGTCTGCCGGCATAGGGGTCTGTTACTGTTTTGAAGATCAGAGCACTTAAGGGAGCTGATTCATCAGCTTGACGCTCAATCACTGCATCTGTTTCTGGGTGCCTTCCTTCAACCGCACCTACGTCGAGAGGGGAGGGAAGGTACTCAACAATGGCGTCCAAAAGTGGCTGAACACACTTGTTTTTAAAGGCACTGCCGCAGAGCACAGGGGTCACACTATTGTTTAATGTTGTACGCCGAAGCGCTGCCTTAATCTCAGTTTCGATAATATCTGATCCATTCAACCAGAGATTGAGGAGTTCATCATCCTGCTCGGCGATTGCCTCAATCATCACGCTACGGGCAGATTGGGCACTCAGCATAAGCTCGTCAGGTATCTCTTGATCTACCGGTGGCCTATCGAGTTCGTCATGCCAAATCAGGCATCGCATGGAAATTAAATCGATAATTCCCTGATATTCGCTCTCTACCCCCAGAGGTAGTTGAACAATGACTGGGTTTGCTGACAATTGTTTGCGGATGGTTGCGACTGAATTCTGCAGATCAGCACCCAATCTATCCATTTTATTGATAAAGCAGAGTCGGGGTACACGGTAACGGTCTGCCTGTCTCCAGACAGTTTCGCTTTGCGGTTCTACCCCTTGAGACGCATCAAACACTACCACAGCACCATCGAGTACTCTGAGCGCACGTTGTACCTCTGCGGTGAAATCGATATGCCCTGGTGTGTCGATGAGATTGATCTGGTGGTCGCGCCAATAGGCTGTGACCGCCGCATCCACAATGGTGATGCCGCGCTCGCGTTCCTGATCCATCCAGTCTGTAATGGTGGTTCCGCTGTCGACTGATCCCACCTGGCGAGTGCGCCCACAGTAGTAGAGCATGCGCTCTGTGGTTGTCGTTTTACCGGCATCAATGTGGGCGATTAGACCTATATTTCGAATTTGATCAATTTGAGAAGTGGTATGAGTCATAAACTATCAGTTGTGGATGCCCAGCCCTATAGTGGGCCTCTGAGTGTTACCGAATTTACCGAGGAGATACTAGAGTATGCCTGACAGCCGAAAAACATCAAGATTCTGGATTATGCTCTCTGGTTTGATTTCGGAGAATCATATAGCCTTTTGTAAAACTTGGGGTTTTGTAGATATGGGGGAAGATGAGTACGTCTTTAAGAAGCGTTGATTTTTGAACATCTGATTGTCATCTTAGGGCAGCTATTAATTTTCAGCGTTGTTCAGATATCTGCCTGATGCTACTAATCAGTAGTTACATGAGTGACTGATTGGTGCAAATGCGTTAATCTCGACGGGCAGATTCAATATGAGGACTCTGATCGATTCAACCGCGGCTTTGTGACGCAGAAAAATCTGGCTCTCTTATTAAAAGCTTGGCAGCAGTGGGGCTATGCTCTCACTTTTCCTTAGACTTAGAGCCAGAATAATTCTCATTACATCGCTCACATTACAGAATTAATCAGATTTTCTTCAGGCTGCAACAGATACTGGTCGGAGATAGTTTTACAACTGGCTTATATGCCAGAAATCATACAGGGTGAATGGGATGTCCTCATCTGACAATTTAATGGATTATGGCTCACTTGATCAGCTACAGAGACTGTTGATCCAACTCAAAAGCAACTGGCCCGTACTCCCTTCGGGAATGTGGAATAGCTCTTGCGTTCATACCACACTTCGTCTGCTGCATGATTTGGGAAGAAAAGGTGAAGCATCCAACTTGATTAATGTCTTAGAACTCTCTCGATCGATTGAAAAAATCATCAGTGATGTCTACGAAGAGAATATGCAAGCAGATGAAGAAGAGATTGAGAAACTCAATCAATACCTTCAGCAACTCACAGATGCAATAGAAGCCTCAGACTCAAAACAGGTTGCCCAGGAGTCCTTTACTAACTCTTACGAGGTGCTCTACCTGCCACGGAACAAAGTATCCGGGGATCTGATCTGTTCAGCCATTGAAAAAAATGGATGGTTAGTCAATCAGCTCTCTGATATTGATGCATTAAAGGCTGCCATATTGCAATATCAGTCTGAAGTTGTATTGCTGGATACAGAATATCTGCCTCAGATCGAGGTATTGAATAAAGCCTTCGCAAAAATCGATCCCTCAAAAGCAGAAAAACCGGAACTGATTTTTATATCCAACCATTGTGATGTCGAAATTCGACTAGAGGTTTTGCGTGCTGGGGCAACCCAGTGCTTTTCTGAACCTATCAGTATTAATGACCTGATATTGAGTATCAAAGAGGCTATCTCACCAGAACTGAAACCGCACTACAGGGTTTTAGTGGTGGAAGATGATGTTTCTCAATCAAAGTTTGCCTGCAAACTGCTCAAGAAGGGTGGATTTGATACCCTGGCTATCACAGATCCTTTGAATGTCATGGATGCGGTGCAAGGTTTTCAGCCAGACCTGATACTAATGGATCTCTATATGCCAGGTGCTAACGGTATCGAACTGACTCAGTTAATCAGGGATAGAAGGGACGCCAGTTTTATGCCGATAGTCTTTCTTTCCGGTGAAGATGACGTGGAAAAGAAAATATTGGCACTCTATTCCGGTGCTGATGACTTTTTAACAAAGCCTGTACGTCCTCAACATCTTATTGCAACTGTGCTAACACGCATTAAGCGGGCTAAAGAGATGATCAGTGGCTCCAATACGAGCATGGTTGATAGTGTCTCTGGTTTGGTAAATCGTCGTCGTCTGCTGGATGAGTTGGATATGATCTGCATCAGACTCTCAGTGGAGAGAGAGCAGTGCGGGCTTTTCGTCATTACGGTGGAAGGCGAAGATGCCACGACAGAGGATAGTTTTACCCCAACTGATAATGCCTTAGTAGCGCGGATCGCAGATGTATTGGGGCCTGTGCTGGGGAAACGGGATCTGCTGTCGAGAACAGGCAGAAGAGGCCTAGGCGTTCTCGTGGAACGGGCTTCGATGCATGATATCGAACGCTTGGGAATGGATCTCTATCAACAGGTTCGGAATGAACTTTTACAGGGTAATCAGATTGATCTCAGCTGGGGGATCGGTCTGGTAACTATCGATGCTCCCGATCTCGCTGCTTATAAGTATCTTAAGCAGGCAGAAATCATTGCTAAAACCGCAGCTGATGAAGAGGCGGAGCACTATCTGCAGCACAATGAAGCAGTTCGACTGAAAACAGCAACCCACCAGGAAATTCCTGATGAGCTGCTAAAGGAGCGAGTCAGAACAGCATTAAAGTCTGGCTTTGTGGAGTTCCACGAACAACGTTATCTGGCACTGCATGAGGATGGGGCAGTTGTTGAGCATATTCCAAGTTTTGTATCAGCTACCGGACTTACATCTGAAATAGGGGATATCTATCAAAGCGCGGGTAGATTCAATGGCATGGGTTTGCTGAATCGCCTGGTCTGTAAACATGCAGTGAGAATGTTGGGTGAGGTGGCATTCAGAGGGATTCCCAACAAGGTTTTGGTGTGGATGTCCGGGCTCTCCATTCACGATGACCAGTTGATACCTTTCCTGCAGTCTGAATTGAGGAAGCTGCATGTCGTAGGTACCGGGTTAATCATCGAGTTTGACCTGCCGTCCCTTGCGCCAGAACTTAAACGGGCGAAAAAACTGTTGGATGAACTCTCTACATTAGGCATAACCATCCTGCTGGGAAATTTTGCCTGCAACGATACTGCATACAAGGTTTTATCCTACCTCCAGGCTGATGCTGTCAGGCTTCATCCTTCGTTGTTACGCGTGGATGATGAACAGATTGACAGAATCGTTTCAGATGTTCGGGCTTTAAATGCCTTCATCATTCTTCCGAAAATCGACACATCTCAAAAACTGAATTTACATTGGTCAGAGGTCGCTGACTATATACAGGCTGAACATTTGGCGCCGGTAGCGGCAAAGCCGCTCTTGCAAGGCCTGGATAGTGTTGAAACACATTGATTTGTAAATTTACTTGAAGATGGTGGTTGTTTGCGACTAATTTGATAATATTGATATCAGGTCGGTCAAAATCTGATCAGCTGTCGTGAATGTAATTCACCAATACTTCAGCGGATATCTTGTCAATTGAGAGCATGATTTCACAATATTCCGGCTGTGTGTTTATTGGCGTTGGGTCATCTGCACAGTTACAGCCCGCCTCAATTCCACTATAAATGATAGCGACTTTTACCTGGATGGTTGATCTGTCGTCATGGTAATTCATAACCATGACATTAAAAGGTTCATCGCTGACAATACTGCTAAGCTTCAGACCTTGCTGGAGTGGTAGTTTATTGGCATCGACAGCCTCCAATTCATGCTTTAAGGTCTCTTTGAAGTGATTTGACTGCCAGGCGTCACGTGTTTTTGAGAGGAGGATCATCTGAGACTCCTGATCATGGGTTAGTAAGCCCAAAAAAAGTTAGGAACTATTTCATTAAGGCATTATCAATGAGCAAGCAGCAGAAAAACAGGTCATCTAAGCAGATCATCAAGATGCTTCTAGTGATGCTGTTACTGTTTCTTGGATTGCTGATTCTATTGATAGCGCTACAGCTTACAGAATCTGCCTTGAATGTCTGGCAATTGCTCAATCAACTCTCACCAAGCCTGTTAATACTCTATGGTATAGGATTGTTCGGTTTTAGTTTAGGGCTTGTTGCCTTGAGTTGGCGCTTATTGAGGTCAGATAAATCGCATCAGCAGGGTAGGCAGCAACAGACAGACTCAAATCTGCCGGAAACCAGGGAGGCCTTTGAAAAGGCATTGGCGAAAGCGGATGCTCAAGGGGTGGATATTGCGCAGGCGAAAGAGGAGCTGGATGAACTGGATCAACGTGCTGAACTTGTGCAGCGATATGTAGCCTTTTTTGGGCCTGTTTCGACGGGAAAAAGCGCATTAATTCACGCAATTACCGGTGCTCAGTCTATGCATATCGATCCTCGTGCCGGCACCACGCAAAGCATCGAACATTACACTTTTAGTCGAGATGGAAAAAAACTGTTTCTGACAGATGCACCTGGCATCCTTGATCTGAATAAAGAGCACATACGTAGGGCCCGTGAAGAGGCTCGACGTGCCCACCTTGTGATCTATGTCTGTGAAGGGGAGTTGACCCGGGATCAGCATCAGGAGCTGGCTGAATTGCAAGGCTACGATCGCCCTTTGATACTGGCTCTAAACAAACAGGATAGATACTCAGAAGAGGATCTGAGAGCGATTGTAGCTCGAATCGGCGAGCAGTTTCCTGAAATCGAATTGGTGCCGGTTCAGGCGGGTGGCCAAGAGGAGGTTATTCGTATCGATGTGCAAGGAGAGCAAAAACGTGAATTGCGGGATCGTCCGCCTCAGGTCGAACCATTGATCGAAGCTATGCTTAAAAAGATAGATGAAGAGGCTGGATCTCTTGATCAACAGAGAGATGAAAGCCTGCTAAGACTGGGTGCTGAAAAACTCCATTCGGCAAACATCGCTCATCGACGGGGGCAGAGTGAGAAAGTAGTCAAAGGATATACCCGCAAGGCGATGCTTGGGGCGATGGCTGCGGTCAGTCCTGGTACAGATATTCTTATTCAGGGCTATTTGGGGATAAAGATGGTCAAGGCCTTGTGCGAGCTCTATGACGTTAGGATCAGGGATGTTGATGGGGAACATCTTGTAGATCTGGCCAGTCAGAATGTCGGCAAGCGAATGACCCTGTTACTGGCCCTGACAGGAAATGTACTGAAGGCTTTTCCTGGTGTGGGGACGGTTACTGGTGGGCTGACTCATGCAGTGGCTTATGGCTTGATTTTCGAAGCCTTGGGGGAGTCTGTCGTTAAGGCACTAGATCAAGGTGATCAGTTTGAGACAACACAGATTTTGGATAATTTCGAGGAGACAATGAGTGGAAATCTGGAAGCGCGTGCAAAACATCTTGCGCGGCTCGCTTTGGAACATCTCGTCAAAAGAGAGTGACGAAACAGCTACATCTGAAAGCGATCATCTTCAACTGGCACGGGATAATTTACGTGAACTATTGAGTGATGACCGCCTACCTGAGCCTGTACGTGATTCTTTGAAAGATGATTTTAAGCAGGTAGAGGCGATGCTCGATAAACTGGAGCATGGTCATCTGCATATCGCTGTTTTCGGCCGCGTCAGTGTCGGAAAATCTGCTCTGTTGAATGCACTACTTGGTGAGCAACGTTTTGCTGTTAGTGCGTTGCACGGTGAGACTCGTCACAGTGATATGGCAGCCTGGCGTGAAGTAGAGGCATCCGGTGTGTTTCTGATCGATACTCCAGGCATCAATGAAATCAGTGGGGAAGAGCGGGAGCGCATGGCTGAGGATGTCGCAAGTCGGGCTGATCTTGTTTTATTTGTACTCGATACCGATCTGACTCAAACAGAGTTTCAGGCTATGCAGAAGCTGGCGAGACTCAACCGCCCGCTGTTGGTGGTGTTGAATAAATCAGACCGTTACACCAGTGATGAACTTGAACTGTTGATGGGTAGCCTGAGAGAGAAGTTGCAGGGAATTGTTATGCCTGACTTCATTGTGCCGGTTGCTGCAATGCCTTCGGAGCGTATTTATCTTCAAGTGGACGATCAGGGTCAAGAGAGTGAAATCAGAAAAACCCCCAGTGCCGATGTTTTAGCCCTGACCAATAGTCTATGGATGCTGATTGAGAAAGAGGGAATGGCCCTTTCGGCCTTGAATGCCAGTCTCTTTGCCGGTCAGTTGAGTGATGAAGTTGCGGGACGCATAGTTCGTGTACGACAGGAAGTGGCTGAACGTGTAATTCGAGGGTATTGTCTGGGAAAAGGCATTGCGGTAGCTGTCAATCCCATCCCTGTTGCTGATCTGGTTGCAGCACTTGCCTTGGATGCCTCTATGGTTGTGCATTTGGCGCGAGTCTATGGCATGTCCGTATCAAGAGGTGAAGCAGGGCAGTTGATTAAGACCATTGGTTCTCAAATGGCTCTGCTGATGGCTACGGTATGGAGTGTGAATATTGCAGCCAGTGCGCTTAAGGCAAGTAGTGCCGGGTTATCTACCCTTGTTACTGCTGCAGCACAGGGCGGGATGGGCTACTACACCACCTACGTAGTAGGTCTGGCAGCCCAACGTTACTTTTCTCAAGGGCGTTCGTGGGGTAGCGATGGACCAAAGACCATCGTACAGCAGATACTCGATTCAGTGGATAAAGACTCAATCCTTAAACAGGCAAGTGAAGATATACGCGAACGACTTAAGGGTGCAGTCAATAGTTGACTTCAATAGCGGCACAAAGATAACGCATAAACTCGTCAGTTCGCTGATACTCGCGAATAATAAAATCGGCGAAATCAGGCCTGTTAATCTGATTGCAGTCAAAGGACATGATTGCAATGAAGTCTTTGCGTTTTAGATCATCAATCAGAGGGTGATCAGGTGCAAAACCTTTGGGTGCCCGCTTAAGAGATTCTCCTGAGAGTTCAAATTGAGTTGAAAATTGGTTATTTTGTTTTAACTTGCTCCAGGATGCGGGGTTATCAGTAATGAAGTTTCGTATTTTTCCAAGGGTCTTTGATTCAGGATGCCAAATACCCGCACCTAAAAAACAACTGCTATGTTCTATATGCAGATAAAAACCTGGGGCATGTACATCCTTACCCAGTACGTGCCTGAACTGAATGCCTATATTGGTTTTATAAGGTGTTTTATCTTTTGAAAAGCGGGTGTCCCGATAGACCCGCATCAAGGAGCCACCAGATTTTTTTGCAATGGCATGAAAGTGATTGGATATGCCTTTTAATTTAGGTGCAATCTCTTCAATTAAGGCGAGGGCAGGCTCACGTATATATGACTCATAATCAGCTTTATGGTCATTAAACCATTCTCGCTTGTTGTTACGGGATAGTTGTTGAAGAAATGGCAAGGCCTGGTGTGGGAATCCGTTAAATCCATGCATGTTTACGTATCATATTTACTGTGAATGGCATGCCTGACCGGGCAAGTACAGACGGTTTGGTTACCAAGTTGAGAACTATAGGGACAATCGGTCTCTTTACCGCAGACCATCCGCGCGTGTTTATGACTCTCAGTTGTGATCCGAATGCCACAAAGTTGGTATTCGTCATCAGTCAGACAAGCATGGTGCTTATTGCACTTTTTAGCCTCTAGCAGGATCTCCAGAGGTATTTTAAATCTTTTTTTTGTCATCTTATAGTTTCGGCTGCTCTCCTTGTAGACTAAGATTCTAGCTTTAAGAACAATCTCAGGTAATTGATCGATGTTAAGTAAATTGCACTGATTTTAAATACCACCGACCAGCGAAGCATGAACGCCACTCCTCTCAATAAAGAACAACAGATCGCAAGAGTGAATCGATTGCGGGTCGTAATCGACTACCAGCAAATGGGGCGTTTTGACATGTGCACAAGCACTGACGACACCGCGAACCCCAGATAACTCTTTTTCAATGTCATGAATCTCTTTAGCAGAAAGTTGTTCGTTTATATGTACAACTGCATTGGCATCAAATTGGATCATTCGAGTCACTCCTGTTTGTATAGGGTATCCTGCTTACCATCCTGGAAGTTCATCAATAGCTTACAAAATAGTTATTGACTAAAACGGGCCTCTGTTATGGCTCAACTCATTATCGACAAGATATATTCAGGTAATTGAGTCTGAAGATGTTTTAGTATGTAAGAAACCTCTGATAGACTCTTGTATCTCCATTTAGCCACTTTGAATGCCAGACTAAAGTATTAAAGCTTGTCGTCAGGAGACAGATACGGAAACTTTCCTACAACCAACTGACCTTCAAGCTAACCAAAGATTTCTAAAGAGAAGCATACAGAGGTTCCTCAAGTTTGAAGCTAGTTCAGATAGAGGTAATTACAAGCATGAAATACCCCACCATTTTATAAGGTTGTAAGATATTTTTGTTATATATCGGAAATTTAAATCGTATTTTACTCATGTCATAATTGAATTTAAGGTAGGGGGTTGACTGCATTCCAGCAGTCGAGCTGCCACTGTTGATTACTGCATGACAATTAGTTGTTTCATTGGATGGCTTGCTATGGGAAGCTCCCACTACAGCCCTGTTGAAAATATGATTTTTCCAATGGGCCTTGAATATAAACGTGGAATCAGAACAGAGTGACATTACAGGAGGCTGAAACGCTTTAAATCGAAGAGAATTGTAGAAAGATCTATCCCTGTTAGAAATTAGTACTTGATCATTCAAACATACTTTTTACTGGATATGACTCATTGAATTGGGGTTTATCTGGCACTATCACGAAGTGTTGTTTGGACAGGGAATATATGCGGTGATTTCGATGGCGTTTTTATACTCCTATGCATCTGGACACATTTTTAGTATCGGCTTTGATGTTATTGATTGCCACATCCGTGGCAGTTGCACTGTTTAAACATCTGGGTCTTGGATCGGTACTGGGGCTTTTGGTCGCAGGGATTGTTGTCGGGCCATATTCACCTGGCCCATATGTCACTGAACATGTGGAGGATGTGCGTCACTTCACTGAATTGGGTGTAGTACTGCTACTTTTTCTGATTGGCCTGGAGATGCGTCCGAGTCGATTATGGGCAATGCGCAGAGAAGTGTTTGGTTTGGGATCGCTTCAAATCCTGCTGACAGGGTTGGTTATCGCCTTCTATATACATCTTTATGAATCATCCTGGTCCTTGTCTCTACTCATTGGTTTGACGTTCGCGCTCTCCTCCACAGCGTTTGTCATTCAGGTTCTTCAGGATCGGGGGGAGATTGCCAGCAAGCATGGTATGACCGCTTTCTCAATTCTACTCATGCAGGATTTAGCCATCGTTCCACTGTTGGCCGTTGTACCAATCCTTTCAGATGCAGGCAGACTCTCTGCTGAGGTACCTCTTTGGCAGCAATTAACTATCGTGGTGGGTATGATTGGCGGGGTCTTTGTGGTTGGACGCTTTGTACTTCCAGTTGCGCTCAACCACCTGGCCCAGCAGGCCAACAGGGAGGGTTTTTTACTGGTGGTCATGCTGGCAGTTTTTTTAGCGGCCTGGGCGATGGATCAAGCCGGTCTGTCGATGGCCTTGGGCGCCTTTGTTATGGGTATGCTGCTCTCGGGTTCTAGTTATCGATTACAGATCCAAGCCTATATAGAGCCCTATAAAGGGTTGCTGATGAGCTTGTTCTTTGTGGCGGTCGGCATGTCGATTGACTTCGCCTCTATCTATAGCGAGTTGTCAATGTTCGTGCAGCACATTCTGGTAATTGTATCTATCAAGATAGTTGTACTTTTTCTTTTGGCCGTGATGTTCGGGGTTTCAAAGTCAGTGGCATTGCGTATCAGTTTCTACCTTGCTCAGGGCGGTGAATTCGGTTTCGTACTTTTCGGTTCAGCAAAGGCATTGCAACTTATCGATGACAGTACATTTGTCATGGTGGTCGGTGTGATATCTGTAAGTATGCTGATTACCCCGCTTCTTGTAGGTATAAGCGACAAGCTGGGAAAGCGGCTGAGCAGCAGAAAGCTGGACACAGACCACCTACGCTATCCAGCTGAAGAGGGGGGTATCAGTAAAAAAGTGGTGATTGGAGGCTATGGACGTGTTGGACACACAGTAGCCGTTCTACTACACACCAGTGGCGTACCGCTGGTCGTTTTCGACACTAGTCCCGATCGGGTAGCGCAAGGAAAAAAAGATGGATTGCCGGTCTATTATGGCGATATCAGTGATCCGGATCTTTTGGATGCGGTTAACCTTGGCAATGCCTCTTTAGTGGTACTGACAGTTAATAGCGGTCCGACCGCATTGCGGGCAATTACCCATATCAGGAACACCTATTCCCATGTGCCGGTAATCTCCAGGGCGCGTGATCTGGAGGCTTGTGGCCACCAGGTCAGTGCCGGTGCAAGCCATGCTTTCCCTGAGGCACTGGAAGGAAGTCTCAGGTTGGGTGCGATCGCATTACAGATGATCGATGTACCCAAAGACAGTGTCGATCTGCTTTTGAATGGGGTCAGGCAGGATAATTACACTTTGGTGGTATCTGAGGAGGATGTTAGACGTAAAAAGCAGGGTAAATCTGAGAGTGAGAAATAGAATAGCCACAAAGAACATAGGTTAAAGAGTTAACCTACTGTAACAGTTGGGTATTCATTTTCAGGTTATTTTGGTCTATGGTTAGGCTTACACCCACGATCTTGAGAAGAGAAGGCGCAGCACACTATTCAGGGTAAAAGGTTCAGGTCGGGGTCAATATGCAGTGTCAAATAATTCCTAATCAACAAGCCTCATTGGCTGCGGTTAGGATCTAATGAAAATAGACACGGAGATTGCGAAATGCCGAAGCTGACAAGTGGTTTAACACAAAAAGAGCGTCTCGAAGTACTGCAGTCTATCGATACTCTTAAATCGAATAAAAACATGAAAGAACAGAAAATTCTGCAACTCTACAGAGATCTGATCGCAAGGGAGTTTCTACAGAGTGCTCCTTCCGCTGGATGATGGTTTACTGCAGTAGCGCCCTCTTCGAGAGATGAGCGCTGAAACCTCCAGAATAGCGATATAGAGAAAAACTGCTTAATCAGTTTTATGACTACTGTTTGGCTGAGCTACCAAAGCTTCCCCGTTAACATTCAGGCTATCCGGTCCCATCAGATAGAGGTAGTTGCTCATTAGTGATTCCGGTAGGGGATGAGTGAGTGGATTTTCGCCAGGATAGGCCCAGGCTCTGAGTGAAGTACGTGTTGGGCAAGGGGCAATGCTGTTAACTCGGATCTGGCTGTTTTCAAGCTCGTCTGCGAGGATTTGCATCAGGCCTTCGATACCAAATTTAGATACGCCATAGGCTCCCCAGTAGGCCTTGCCTTTTCTACCGCGCTCATCAGAGGTGAAAATAATTGATGCATCTTCTGCCTTGCGCAATAACGGAAGGCAGGCTTGAGTGAGTAAGAATGGGGCTGAGAGATTGACCTGAATAACTTTTTGCCAAGTCTCATAATCATAGTCATCGATGCGACTGAGCAGTGAGAGTTGTGCCGCGTTGTGTAGTAGGCCATGCAATAGGCCGAACTCTTCATAGAGGCTCTCCCCCAAAGCGTAATAGTCTTTTGCCGGTGCCTTTTGAAGATCAAAAGAGATCATTGCAGGGGTTGGGCCGCCGATCTGCTCGATGGCATCGTAGGTCTCCTCAAGCCGGCCTTCGTGACGTCCCAGCAAGATCACAGTAGCGCCATATTCTGCAAATGTCTTGGCAGCGGCCTGTCCTATGCCGCTTCCCGCACCTGTAACCAGAATATTGCGCTCTTTGAGTAAGTTTTTTGTGGGGTGATAATTTTGCATGATCTAACCTAGGGCCTGTTAACACTAATACGTCTGCGAGTGGGGCATTATAACGGTCATCATCTGGGGTATGGCATTGATATTACTCATGATCTGTTATTCACTAAAAAGTCAGTCTGTTGAGGCAGTGGAAGGGGGGGGGTCAGAGCCACTCTAATATTTCCAATGGGTGGGTGATCTGGCCGTCTGCCAACCACTCGTCAGGCTTGTCTTCATCACCCAGATATCCAAATAGTGCTACCAGCGTTCTGGTGCCAGCACTGCGACCTGCTTCAATGTCACGAACCGCGTCACCAACATAGAGTGTTTGTTGCGGATTAACTTTGGTTTGTCGACAGGCATAAAGGATGGGTTCGGGGTGAGGCTTTGCATATGGGGTTGTATCACCACTGACAACAGCACATGCTCTCTCTTGCAGGCCGAGTTGCTGCATCAGTGGGTCTGTGAGGCGGGCTGGTTTATTGGTAACAATCCCCCAAGGAATACCCTTGGCTTCCAACTCACTCAGAAGTTCTGGCATACCATCGAACAGCCGGGTTTGCTGGGCAATATTCTCCAGGTATAGATCGAGAAACTCTTTTTGAAGCGGGTTGAAATCTGCATGCTCCGGCTCAATACCGAACCCAACCCGTAGCATTGCGCGACTGCCGTGAGATACCGATGGCCGGAGTTGTTCGAGGGTTATGCTTCGTTTGCCATGTCTCTCCAGAAGAAGATTCAATGTGTAGTGCAGATCTTGTGCTGTATCTGCAAATGTACCGTCCAGATCGAACAGCACACACTCTGTGAGAGTCGGTTTGATAGGGTTAACCTTCTTTACTTGCTGCAACCATATAGTTGACATCCACATCGTCGCCCAGGCGATAGTGCTGTGTCAGCGGATTATAACTGAGCCCAGTGATGTCGAGGCTATCCAGACCCGCCTCCCTGACCCAGGCACTGAGCTCAGAGGGACGTATGAATTTGCTGTAATCGTGAGTCCCTTTAGGAAGCAGTCTGAGTAGATATTCTGCACCTAGAATGGCAAACATGTAGGATTTTGGATTTCGATTTATGGTTGAGAAGAAAAGCTGCCCCCCCGGTTTTACCAGTTTCGCACAGGCAGTGACAACCGAGGCAGGATCAGGAACATGTTCCAGCATCTCCATACAGGTGATCACGTCATATGACTCTGGTCGATCATCAGCCAGATGCTCAACCGGGATACGCTCATAGTTGACCTCCAGGCCAGATTCGAGAAGATGCAAACGGGCCACCTGGAGGGGGGCTTCTCCCATATCAATGCCGGTTACATTGGCGCCAACCGCCGCCATGCTCTCCGAAAGGATACCTCCACCACAGCCAACGTCTAGAACCGCCTTGCCATCCAAAGAGGTAAACCCCTGAATATAACCGAGTCTGAGGGGATTGATTTCATGTAATGGCTTGAATTCGCTGTTTGGATCCCACCAGCGAGAGGCGAGCTCCTCGAATTTGCTGACTTCTGAGTGGTCAACGTTGATCTGTTCCTGATTCATGGATCTTTTCGACTGATTGTTATGTTGAGTTGATTTTGTAGAAAATAGCTTCGATGCAGATCGTCACCTGTAGGGTGAATCACGCATTTCAACTGATCTTTTTTTAGCTTCAATGTTCCCTTAGGTTACACATCGATAAGCTGATTTACGAGTCTCTTGTGCCGCTGTCGGCAGCGGAGATACGTTCAGCCCAATTTGAAGCACGTTCGATGAGTCTCTCTCTATTCAGTGTTGTCAGGGTGTGATTGCTGACCAACTGTTGCCCGGCAACCCAAACATGGCTGACCTGCTCACGACCGGCTGCGTAGACAAGCTGTGAGATGGGATTATAGACCGGTTGGGTGGATACCTGACGCAGATCCACTGTGATCATATCGGCTGATTTTCCCGGTTCTAACGAACCTGTGGTCTCTTGCAGGCCCAGTGCCTTTGCTCCATTTATGGTTGCCATAGAGAGCGCTTTGGCAGCCGGGACTGCACTGGCGTCCCCTGCAACACCTTTGGCCAGAAGCGCTGCAGTGTGCATTTCGCTGAACATATCCAGATCATTGTTGCTGGCGGCGCCATCAGTACCAAGAGCGACATTGATTCCTGCGTCCATCAATTCTGCAACTGGACAAAATCCACTCGCCAGTTTTAAGTTGGATTCAGGGCAATGCACCACATGAGCACCACTGGATGCGAAACGCTCAATCTCTTCAGCTTGCAGATGGGTCATGTGGACAGCAGTCAGAGCAGGGGAGAGCAATCCCAGCTCCTGGAGTCTCTGCATTGGCCGGTTTCCATGCTGTTGCTGTCCCTGAACGATCTCTTCATGGGTTTCATGAAGATGCATATGAATCGGTATTTCAAGCTCATCGGCTAATACTGCGATGCGTTTTAGAACTTTATCTCCGACAGAGTAGGGGGCATGTGGTGCGAAAGCGCTGTGAATCCTGGGGTTGTTTCGAAATTGATCGTGAACCATTAGCCCCTTGTGGATATATTCATCACCATCAGCAGCCCACGCAGAGGGAAAATCGATAGCGATTAGGCCGAGTACTGCCCGAATGCCAGCATGATCTGCAGCTCGTCCAGTTACATCGGGAAAGAAGTACATATCATTGAAGCAGGTGGTGCCACTGAGCAGCATCTCAGCAATGGCCATTTGTGTCCCGTCATGGATAAACTCTTCATTGACCCATTTCGATTCTGCTGGCCAGATATGCTCATTCAGCCAGGTCATCAAGGGCAGATCGTCTGCCAAGCCTCTAAGCAACGACATGGACGCATGTGTGTGGGTGTTGATGAGCCCTGGAATCAGCACCTGCCCAGGTAGATCATATACCTGGGAAGCCTGAAATTCTGATTCGGCTTCAGCTCTTGGCAGGATGGTATGGATTCTGCCACCATCAACCGCCAGAGTATGGTGAGATAAAACCTGGTTTTCCGGGACTACCGGTACGATCCATTCAGCATGGATCAGAAGATCAACCTGATGTGGCATTGCATCTCTTTAATGTTTCTATGATTAACTCGACCCACAAGCGCGGCTGCGACACTTTTTGTGTAGCGGATACTCTGGTGGATGTATAGGGCAAGCATGGCATGTTCAGGCTCTGAGATGCAATGCCACAATAATAGTGAGATTGAGCTGTGTGGCTTGATTCGCTCAAGAGTTAAATAAAAAGGAGTGAAGCAGAGAGTGGCCCGGATTCCGCTGTGCTTCATCCAGGCTACAGAGAGGGGGAAGACGATTCGGTTGTTGATAGCTGTAACCACACCCGGTAGGGTTTCAACCTGAAAAATCAGTTGTGCCTTGCGCTGTAGCACCACAAGCGCACACTTAACGCTGTCCAACTGATCTTTTTAGGTTCACCTGGTCTGGTTAGATTCATGCTCTGGGTCATCCTTATGATAATGCAAAATTGGTTAAATGAGAGAATATGGATAATCGATTGAATCCCGAGCTGGCTTCGCCAGACGACGCCATTGTCTGGCATCGGAACAGGCTGTTTTTATTGGATCAAAGAGTGTTGCCGGATCAGGTTACTTTCCTTGAATTGAACTCTGCAGCAGAGACCGCTCAAGCCATTGCCGATATGGTGGTTAGGGGGGCGCCTGCAATCGGGATTACAGCGGCATTCGGCGTGGTGATGGCGGCCCGGGATGCCTATCGGTCAGCCGGCAATCAATGGCGCCAACACCTGCAATCGGAGCTTGAGTTGTTGCGTCGCTCAAGGCCGACTGCGGTCAATCTCTTCTGGGCGATAGAGAGAATGGAGCGGGTGATCAGTACACAGCCCGAGGCTGTCGATCCTTTCGATTCGTTATTGGCTGAAGCCCACTCGATACATCAGGAAGATATTGCCGCGAATAAGACCATGGGAGGTCACGGTGCGGCATTGATTCAGCCAGGATCAAATGTGATCACCCACTGTAATGCAGGTGCGCTGGCAACCGGTGGCTACGGTACAGCATTAGGGGTGATTCGTTCAGCTTTCGAAGCGGGAAAACTGGACACAGTTTATGCTGATGAGACTCGCCCATGGTTACAGGGTGCGCGTCTGACAGCCTGGGAACTGATTCAAGATCATATCCCGGTAACTCTTTTAGTAGATGGAGCAGCGGCCAGTCTGATGGCCCAGGGGGGGGTAGATTGGGTAATTGTCGGATCGGACAGAATCGCAGGTAATGGGGATGTGGCCAACAAGATTGGTACCTATCATCTGGCTGTGGCGGCGAAACATCATGGTGTCAAAGTGATGGTGGCGGCACCCACTTCTACCATCGATATGAGTCTTGCTTGCGGAGACGAGATCCCGATCGAGGTTCGGCAGGGGGATGAAATCATGGCCTGTGGAAAGCAGAGAGTTGCTGCCCAGGGGGTGAGTGTCTGGAATCCTGTATTTGACGTTACCCCCGCAGCTATGGTGGATGCGATCGTTACTGAAAGGGGGGTTGTGCATTTGCCAAATGAAAAAAAGATGCGAAATTTGATGGATTATTGATCTGAGAGGCCCTTAAACCCTATTTCAGGCGTTTTTTATACAGTACTGTGTCAGGGGACTATGGTACACTGCTCTTTTTTCTGACGCCCCACAGAGCCTCCAGGAGGGTCCAGTGATACGGATCCGTAACTGCCGGCTCGGGCGCTATAGGAAGCTAGCCATAACTCATGACAGAATTCGCTAAAGAAGTACTCCCCGTCAATCTCGAAGATGAGATGCAGCAGTCCTACCTCGCCTACGCCATGAGCGTCATCGTGGGAAGGGCGCTACCTGATGTCCGCGACGGACTCAAACCGGTTCATCGCCGCGTGCTCTATGCCATGAGCGTGCTGGGTAACGACTGGAACAAAGCCTACAAAAAGTCTGCCCGTATCGTCGGTGACGTTATCGGTAAGTATCACCCCCATGGTGATACAGCGGTCTACGACACCATTGTTCGCATGGCGCAACCTTTTTCCATGCGCTACATGCTCATCGACGGACAGGGTAACTTCGGTTCAGTGGATGGCGACTCGCCTGCTGCGATGCGTTACACCGAAGTTCGCATGGCTCGTATTGCTCACACCATGCTGGATGATCTCGACAAAGAGACAGTTGATTTCATCGCCAACTACGATGAAACGGAGCATGAACCCTCTGTATTGCCTGCCCGTGTACCCAACCTCCTGGTGAACGGCTCAGCCGGTATCGCAGTAGGCATGGCGACCAATGTACCGCCTCACAATCTGACGGAAGTTGTCAATGCCTGCGTGGCAGTGATTGATGATCCGGCCATCTCAATCGATCAGTTGATGAGCTACCTGCCAGGCCCCGATTTCCCCACCTATGGCCTGATCAATGGCGCCAACGGTATTCATGAGGCCTACCATACCGGCCGCGGACGCATCTACATGCGTGCCCGCTCTGAGATTGAAACCGATGAGAGCAATGGCAAACAGACCATCATCGTTAATGAGTTGCCCTATCAGGTCAATAAGGCGCGACTGATCGAAAAGATCGCCGAGCTGGTGAAAGAGAAACGAATCGAAGGCATCACTGAGTTGCGAGATGAGTCCGATAAGGACGGTATGCGTATTGTCATCGAGCTGCGGCGCGGTGAAGTGGCCGAAGTGGTGCTTAATAACCTCTATCAACAGACCGCGATGCAGAGTGTCTTCGGCATCAACATGGTTGCTCTGGTCGATGGCCGTCCAAGATTGCTGAATCTGAAACAGTTGCTGGAGTTCTTCATACGACACCGCCGTGAAGTGGTGACCCGACGTACTCTGTATGAGCTACGCAAAGCCAGAGACAGGGCTCATGTGTTGGAAGGCCTGGCTGTCGCCCTGGCCAATATCGATGAAGTGATCCAGCTGATAAAACAGGCCGCCAGTCCTGCAGAAGCGAAAAAAGGGCTGTTGGAACGCTGCTGGCAGTCCGGTGCTGTGGAGGCGATGTTAGAGCGTACCGGTGCTTCAAGTACAAGACCCGAAGAGCTGACAGATGAATTTGGGCTGACCTCTGAGGGGTATCGACTCACCGAAGTACAGGCCCAGGCCATACTGGAATTGCGTCTGCATCGTCTGACTGGTCTTGAACAAGACAAGATTATTAAGGAATACGAAGATCTACTGGAAAAAATAGCTGATCTTCTCGATATTCTCGGCAGCCCTGATCGTTTGATGCAAGTGATACGGGATGAGTTGCTGGAGATACTTGAACAGTATGGTGATGAGCGTCGTACAGAGATCATCCAGACCCGTCTGGATCTTACTCTGGAAGATTTGATCACAGAGGAAGATGTGGTTGTTACCCTGTCCCACGCCGGTTATGCCAAAGCCCAACCGGTGAGTACCTATCAGGCTCAGCGTCGAGGTGGAAAAGGAAAGATAGCCACAGCTACCAAGGATGAGGATTTCGTCGATAAGCTATTTGTTGCCAGCACCCACGACACGATTCTCTGTTTCTCAAACATGGGTAAGGTCTATTGGCTCAAGGTCTACGAGCTGCCGCAGGCTGGAAGAAATGCCCGTGGCAAGCCTATTGTCAACCTGCTGCCTCTGGGTAGCGACGAGCAGATCAATGCAATCCTGCCAGTGCGTGAATATGACGATGATCGCTATGTCTTTATGGCCACCACTTCCGGTACCGTAAAGAAAACATCTCTTGAAGCTTTTTCCAGACCCAGAGCGAATGGCATCATTGCTTTGGAATTGCGCGATGGTGACAAGCTGGTGGGTGTCTCTGTCACAGACGGCAAGCAGGACATCATGTTGTTCAGCAGTAGTGGTAAAGCGGTACGTTTTTCTGAATCCAATGTACGCCCCATGGGTCGCACCGCTTGTGGTGTTCGTGGTATTCGTCTGGAGGATTCACATAGTCTTGTCTCACTGATCGTTGCTTCCGAAGGGGATGTGCTAACGGTCACAGAAAATGGATACGGTAAACGCACACCTATAATTGAGTATCCTATACATGGTCGCGGTGGTCAGGGCGTTATCTCAATCCAAACCTCAGACCGCAACGGTAATGTGGTCGGTGCGGTTCAGGTGACAGATGAGGATGAAGTGATGATGATCACTGATGGCGGTACCCTGGTGCGTAACCGGGTCGCTGAGATTTCTCAAATGGGCCGTAACACCCAAGGGGTGATCATGATAAGGCTCAGTAATGACGAGAAGCTGATCGGAATCGAACGTGTCGAGAGTCTCGATGATGATACAGAAGGCGATGACTCAGAGAGTGAATCCTCTGAATCGGATGACACTACTGAATAACCCACTATTTCATAACTAATTGGTCTGAACCGCATGGGGCAGGCCGTTTCTATAGACCAAAATTGAGAGGCTAAGATGTCACGAGTCTTTAACTTCAGCGCCGGTCCGGCGATGTTGCCGGAAGAGGTTCTACAACAGGCCAAAGAAGAGATGCTGGATTGGCATGGCGCTGGTATGTCGGTGATGGAGATGAGTCACCGAGGTAAGGAGTTTATGTCAATCGCTGAGCAGGCAGAAGCTGACCTGCGCAGCTTGATGAATATTCCAGATAACTACAAGGTGCTGTTTCTACAGGGCGGTGCTTCCAGTCAGTTTGCAATGATACCGATGAATCTGGCCAGTACTGATTCTAAAGTGGACTACATCAATACAGGCTCATGGTCAAAAAAGGCAATTGCTGAGGCTAAGCGATTTGCAGACGTGAATATTGCTGCGACTACTGAAGAGTCAAAGTTCACTAGCACACCAAGCCAGTCTGAACTTCAACTCAGTGGTAATGCGGCTTATCTACACTACACACCCAACGAGACCATTCAGGGTGTGGAGTTTCCCTATATTCCGGAGACTGATGGCGTCCCTCTGATAGCTGATTTCTCATCGACCATTCTCTCCCGGCCAATAGATGTTTCTCGATACGGAATTATCTATGCGGGCGCACAAAAAAATATTGGCCCTGCCGGACTGACGCTGGTGATTATCCGTGAAGACTTGATAGGAAAAGCCGCAGACACCACACCAGTGATGTTTCAATACGCCACTCACAGTGACAATGGCTCAATGTACAATACGCCGCCTACCTACGGATGGTACCTGGCAGGCCTGGTGTTTAAATGGCTACAGGGAAAAGGTGGGCTCGAGGCGATGGCTGAAATCAATCGTCGTAAGTCTGATGCACTCTATAGCGCAATCGATAACTCTGACTTCTATGCTAATCCGGTGAATCCTGAGAGTCGTTCATGGATGAATGTTCCCTTTACACTGGCTGATGCGGAGCTGGACAGCAAGTTTCTGGAAGGGGCGAGTGCAGAGGGGCTGAAGACCTTGAAAGGGCATCGCTCAGTTGGTGGTATGCGCGCCAGTATCTACAATGCTATGCCGGAAGCCGGGGTGCAGACCCTGATCGAGTTCATGGCTGAATTCGAGAGGGTAAACGGATAGTTCATCTGTTCTCTACATCAGCTGGCCAAATCTATCTGATATAGATTGCCGTTTTATAGAAATACGCCTTGTGGCGCAGAAGAAAACTGAGAGATAGCATGTATAAAATCTTGACCCTGAATAATATTTCCGTAGCTGGTTTGGATCGCCTGCCACGTGAGAGTTACGAAGTAGCATCGGAGGTTACCCATCCCGATGCAGTCTTACTGCGTTCCTACAAAATGCACGATATGGCGATACCTGAGACGGTACAGGCGATCGGGCGCGCAGGAGCCGGGGTCAACAACATTCCTGTTTCTGATATGACGGCAAAAGGCATTCCGGTGTTTAATGCACCGGGAGCTAATGCAAATGCGGTAAAGGAGTTGGTCCTGGCCGGTGCTCTACTGGCTGCCAGAAATCTGGGGCAGGCGTGGCGTTTCGCCAGCTCTATAGAAGGTGATGATCCTGGGATTACCAAGCAGGTTGAGGCGGGTAAAAAGGATTATGTCGGGTTTGAATTGCCTGGGCGTACCATGGGTGTTATCGGACTGGGTGCGATTGGTGTTAAAGTTGCCAATGCCTGTCGTGCGCTGGGTATGAACGTAATTGGTTATGACCCGACAATCACAGTACAAAGTGCCTGGAAACTGGCTTCAGAGGTTGAACAGGCGCTGAGTGTGGATGACCTGCTCTCAAAGTCTGATTTTGTCACATTTCATGTCCCACTCACCGATGCCACAGCCAATATGATTAATTCAGAACGCCTGAAATTAATGAAGTCTGGTTCGGTCCTGCTTAATTTTGCCAGGAATGGCATCATTGATGACGAGGCTGCAGTAGAGGCATTGGATAGTGGTCAGCTTTACGCTTATGTCTGTGATTTCCCCAGTAACCTGCTTAAAGCACATCCAAGAGTAATCACTCTACCTCACCTAGGCGCCTCTACTCAGGAAGCAGAGGATAATTGTGCCATCATGGTGGCAGAACAGGTCAAGGACTATCTTGAAAACGGAAATATCACCAACTCTGTTAACTTTCCCAGCATAAATCTGCCAAGAAACGGTGGATTTAGGATAGCAGTGGTGAATAATAATGTACCGAATATGGTTGGTCAGATCTCTACGGATTTAGCCAATGAAGGCTTGAATATCCTCGATATGCTGAATAAGTCCCGTGATGGTGTGGCAGTGACACTGCTTGATGTTGACCAGCAGCCCAGTGATAGACTTATAGAAACATTAGCATCCATCGAAGGTGTATTATCTGTTCGTTCTTTAAGTGGAGAAGCTTGATAGAGGACTTTTGTCCACCAGGATCAATGCATGAACGATGATGCCAAGCTAAAAAGCATACGCGAGCGGATTGATGAAATCGATTTTCAGCTGCAGCAGCTGATCAACGAACGTGCGAAGGCGGCACAGGAAGTAGCGCGTATAAAATTGAACGCTAATCCTCTGGCGGAGTTTTATCGACCAGAGCGAGAAGCCGAGGTATTGAGAGCCGTCAAGGATCGCAACCAGGGTCCACTCAATGGTGAAGAGGTTGCTCGCCTGTTTCGTGAAATCATGTCTGCTTGTCTTGCCTTGGAGCAGCCACTGAATGTGGCTTTTCTCGGACCTGATGGCACCTATACACAGGCTGCAGCTCTGAAGCAGTTTGGTCACTCAGTAAGAACCCACTCATTGAATTCGATCGGTGATATCTTTCGTGATGTGGAAGCGGGAGCTTGTCACTATGGTGTAGTGCCCGTGGAGAATTCGACTGAGGGGGTAATCAGCCATACCTTGGACAGCTTTCTCAATTCACCACTGCTGATTTGCGGTGAGGTTACCCTTCGTATCAATCATCAGCTATTGAGTATGGAGAATAACCTTGAACAGATTGATAAGGTCTACTCCCATGCACAATCCCTGGCCCAGTGCCGAGGATGGCTGGATCGACATCTGCCCAATGCCGAACGGTTTCCTCTCAGTAGCAATGCCGAGGCTGCAGGATTGGCATCCCAACAAGCTGGTGCGGCGGCTATTGCTGGTGAAGCTGCTGGAGAGATCTATCAATTAAATCAGTTGGCTACCAATATTGAAGATGAACCGGGAAACACCACACGTTTTCTGGTTATTGGAAAGCAGGATGTTGCTGCCAGCGGCAGGGATAAAACCACAGTCCTGTTCTCGATTCACAATAAGGCAGGTGGCTTGCATGAGATGCTGAGTCCATTTGCTGAACATGACATCAGTATGACCCGCATCGAATCGAGACCCTCGCGACGCGGGCGTTGGGATTATGTTTTTTTTATTGATGTCGAAGGGCATAAAGATGATGCCAATCTTTCAGCGGCATTGAAGAAAATAGAACAGGCAGCAACCCAGTTCAGGGTGCTGGGTTCGTATCCCAAAGCGGTTCTTTGAGTCCGTTGATTCCATAACCTTCGAATAACAGCCGATAATGACCAGTTCAGACTTCCCGTTTTTAGAACATGCTTCTCCCGGAGTCAGGGGGTTAACCCCCTATGTACCTGGTAAGCCGATTGCGGAGTTGGAACGGGAGTTGGGTATCAGCCACTCTATTAAGCTGGCATCGAATGAAAATCCTCTCGGCGTGAGCGGCAAGGTAATAGAGGCCATCAATGATGCGATGAGAGATCTTGCCCGTTATCCTGATGGCAGTGGATTTGAATTACGTCAGCGGTTGGCGGAAAAGCATCAGCTTGATCCATCTGCTATTACTCTGGGTAATGGATCCAATGATGTGCTGGATATGGTTGCCAGAGTTTTTCTGGCAGCAGGAAGTGAATCACTCTTTTCAGAGTATGCCTTTGCAGTCTATCCGATCAGCAGTCAGGCAGCCGGGGCAAAACTGGTTGCTGCACCTGCCAAAAACTATGGGCATGATTTGGATGCCATGTTGCAGCGCTTAACAGCGAATACGCGAGTGGTTTGGATTGCCAATCCTAATAACCCCACAGGAACCTGGTTGAGTGAGAAGTTGCTCTACAGTTTCCTGAAGAAGGTACCAGAGAACACAATTGTTGTGTTGGATGAGGCCTATCTCGAATATGTTCAAGAGGCAGACTATCCTGACGCCTCACTTTGGCTTGATGAATTTCCCAACCTGGTTGTAACCAGAACCTTTTCCAAAGCTTATGGATTGGCATCGCTGAGAGTTGGGTATGCCATCTCCCACCCAGTGATTGCAGATCTGCTTAACCGTGTGCGCCAACCTTTCAATGTTAACAGCATGGCGCAAGTGGCGGCATTGGCAGCGTTGGAAGATCAGCTGTTTATTGAACAGAGTGTTGCCTTGAATAGTGCAGGTATGGCGCAACTGTGTGAGGGTTTCAACTCATTGGCGCTCCCCTATATTCCTTCCGTTGGTAATTTCATTACTCTGGATCTGCAGCAGAATGCTTCAAGCATTGATCAGTCATTGTTAAGACTGGGCTGTATCACCCGTCCTTTAAGCGGTTATGGCATGCCAAATCATTTAAGGATCTCCATTGGACTGGAGGAGGAGAATCAACGACTCCTCACAGCATTGAAAGAGGTACTTCAACGATGATCGAAAAGCTTGCAATAATTGGTGTTGGACTGATTGGTGGTTCGGTTGCTATGGCCCTTCGGGAAGAGGGCAGAGTGAAAGAGGTTGTCGGCTGCGGACGCGGCAGTGCAAATCTGCAGAAAGCAGAAGAGATGGGTGTTATTGATCACTATACCCATGACATTGCTCAGGCGGTAAATGGTGCTGATATGGTGCTCCTCGCTATCCCTCTTGGTGCGATTCGATCTGCGCTGGAGGCTATGCGAGATCATCTATCTGATAATGTAGTGGTCACCGATGCTGGTAGTGTTAAAGGCAGTGTTGTTGCTGATGTTGAAGCGGTTTTCCAGGGTGTGCCAGACTTTTTTGTACCGGGACATCCAATTGCTGGTACTGAACGGAGCGGTGTTGAGGCTGCTTTTCCCGAGTTATACCGTAATCGCAGAGTGATATTGACACCTCTGAAAGAGACTAGGCCGGAAGCAGTTGCCCGGGTTGAACAACTTTGGTGCGATTGCGGTGCTGATGTTTCAAAAATGAGTGTTGAGCATCACGATGAGGTGTTGGCGGCAACCAGTCATCTTCCCCATATGCTTGCCTATGCACTTGTGGATAGCCTCTCGCGGATGAAAGAGAATGATGAAATTTTCCGCTTTGCTGCTGGAGGGTTTCGTGATTTTACCCGTATTGCATCGAGCAATCCTGTAATGTGGCGGGATATCTGTATTGCCAACCAGAAGGCCTTGACGGAAATGTTGACCGGGTTTGCAAATGAGTTGCATGGCTTGGCGGGACTACTGGAAAAGGGCGATGAGAGTGGTCTATTGGCGCTATTTGAATCAGCCAAAAGTGCACGGGATCGATATGTGGATGGGGTTAAATCCTCAAAATGAATCAAAAAGTGATTTTTCTTCTCAACCTTTGGGTGAGTTCAACCTCACCACCCGAATTTGAAAAATCCATATTCAATTAGTGTTAACAGGCCCTAGGAATATGAGTAGCAAAACTTTGCAAGGCACAAAACGACAATATCGTGTTGAACCAGGCGGTAAACTCAAAGGAAGCCTTCGCGTTCCTGGTGATAAATCCATTTCCCACAGGTCGATCATGCTGGGTTCGCTGGCAGAGGGTCAAACCGTGGTCAACGGATTCCTCGAAGGTGAGGACAGCCTGGCAACCCTGAATGCCTTTCGCACTATGGGTGTAACAATCCAAGGCCCTGAAATGGGTCAGGTTACCATCGATGGTGTCGGAATGGATGGGCTTGTTGAACCTCAAGAGCCTCTGGATCTGGGTAATTCAGGTACATCCATGCGCCTACTCAGCGGTCTCTTGGCTGGCACTGGTCTGGCAGTAACATTGACAGGAGACAGTTCACTCTCCGGACGACCGATGGGACGTGTAATCAACCCATTGAGTCAGATGGGGGCGAAAATTGATGCAGCTGAGGGGGGGACAGCTCCGTTGACTCTAGCTGGAAACCAAAAGCTCAAAGGGATTGATTACCAACTACCTATGGCGAGTGCTCAGGTCAAATCTGCTCTTCTTCTGGCTGGTCTCTATGCTGAGGGTGAAACTTGTGTGACTGAGCCAGCTCCGACTCGTGATCATACTGAGCGAATGCTGCAGGGATTTGGTTATTCAGTCTACCGTCATGGCGAAAAAATCTGCCTGCAAGGTGGAGGCTCTCTGAAAGGGTGTGAAATCGATGTCCCTGGGGATATCTCTTCAGCTACTTTCTTTATGGTTGGTGCATCCATTGCAGAGGGATCCGATGTGCTACTGGAACATGTAGGCATCAATCCAACTCGGGACGGCGTGATATCGATTCTGCGCCTGATGGGAGCAGATATCGAACTGATGAATCAAAGGGAGATCGGTGGCGAACCGGTTGCCGATATCCGCGTACGTGCAAGTCGCTTGAAAGGTATTGATATTCCCGAATCATTGGTGCCTCTGGCAATCGATGAGTTTCCAGCGATATTTATTGCAGCCGCCTATGCAGAAGGTGAAACCCGTCTGCGGGGAGCGGAAGAGTTAAGGGTAAAAGAGAGTGATCGCATCCAAGTCATGGCTGACGGCCTGATTTCCCTGGGAATTCAAGCACAACCAACAGAGGATGGAATTACCATCCAAGGTGGCAAAATAACTTCCGGCCGTGTGGTGAGTCATGGAGATCACCGAATAGCCATGTCATTTGCAATGGCAGGCCTGGGTGCCTCAGGTATTATCGAAATCTCTGATGTGGCGAATGTGAACACCTCTTTTCCTGGGTTTGTAGCCTTGGCTAACCAAACAGGCTTAACCATTACCGAGAGTGCCGAGTAATGGCCGTTCCGGTAATCACAATTGACGGTCCCTCCGGCTCTGGCAAGGGCACCCTGGCACAAAAGGTTGCAAATGCCCTGGGTTTGAGGCTGCTGGATAGCGGGGCAATCTATAGAGTGTTGGGGTTGGCGGTCGAACGTGCTGCTATTGGCGTTGAAAATGTCGCTATAGTAGTGGAAATTGCTCACAGTCTTGAGCTTTCATTCGAAAAGGGCAAGGTCTGGCTTGGTCATGAGGACGTTTCGGACGCTATTCGCACAGAGACCGCTGGAAATGCAGCTTCGAAAGTGGCAGCTATCCCGGAGGTGAGGCAGGCTTTGCTGGATTGGCAGCGAAATTATGCCAAATCTCCTGGTTTAGTAGCTGACGGGCGGGATATGGGTACCGTGGTTTTTCCTCATGCTGAAGTAAAGATATTTCTTACTGCAAGTGTGGAGGAGCGCGCGTTAAGGCGTTATAAACAGTTGAAAGAAAAGGGATTGGGTGTTAATCTCGCCGATCTTACTGAAGAGATCAAAGAGCGTGACGAACGTGATAGTGGACGGGCTGTGGCTCCGCTCAAGGCGGCGGCGGCAGCCTTGCAGATGGACTCGACTGAGTTAACAGCCGATCAGGTTTTTCACGAGGTCATGCAGCAGGTCAATAATGTCCTGCCTGATCTGACTACTTAGCACTCTTTATTAATGGAGTGTATCAGTAAGAACTGGTGGCCGGGATGTTCCCGGCTTTGTTTTAACTCTAACATCTAGTGGATCAAATTCGTTAATTCGCTCCACTTGTGCAACAGACATGTTGCAGGAAATCCAATCCCATGACCGAAAGTTTTGCAGAATTATTTGAGGAGAGTCTCTCCAGTACTCAACTTCGCAGTGGCTCCATTATCACTGGCACCGTTCTGGATATCACATCCGAAGCTGTTATCGTTAATGCTGGCCTGAAGTCCGAAGGCGTTATTCCCCGTTCCCAGTTTCTTAATCACTCTGGTGAGATTGAAGTAGAGATTGGCGACGAGGTCGAAGTCGCTCTCGATGCAGTTGAAGATGGTTTCGGCGCCACCAGACTCTCCCGTGAAAAAGCCAAGCGCGACCAAGCTTGGAAAGTGCTTGAGAAAGCCCACGAAGCCGAAGAGACCGTCATTGGTCGCATCAATGGCAAGGTTAAAGGCGGATTCACTGTTGAACTCAATGATATCCGTGCATTTTTACCTGGTTCTCTGGTGGATGTGCGTCCAGTACGCGACACCGCTTATCTTGAAGGTAAAGACCTCGAATTCAAGGTGATCAAACTCGATCGCCGTCGCAATAATGTCGTAGTTTCCCGACGTGCTGTGGTTGAGCAAGAGTATAGTGAAGAGCGCGAAAAGCTGCTTGAAAACCTACAGGAAGGTCAGGAAATCACTGGTGTGGTCAAGAATCTGACCGACTATGGTGCTTTTGTTGATCTTGGTGGTATCGATGGTCTGTTGCACATCACCGATATGGCTTGGAAGCGCGTTAAGCATCCTTCTGAAGTTGTTGAAATTGGTGATGAGATCAATGTCAAAATTTTGAAATTCGATCGTGATCGCAATCGTGTTTCTCTTGGTCTCAAACAAATGGGTGATGATCCTTGGGTAGCCTTGGCTCGCCGTTATCCAGAAAGCTCCCGTATGTTCGGCAAGGTTACAAACATTGCAGACTACGGTTGTTTTGTTGAGATTGAAGAGGGTGTTGAAGGCCTGGTTCATGTCTCTGAGATGGATTGGACCAACAAGAATGTCCACCCCTCAAAAATCGTCTCTCTGGGTGATGAAGTTGAGGTTATGGTGCTGGATATTGATGAAGAGCGCCGTCGAGTTTCTCTTGGTATCAAGCAGTGCAAGCCCAACCCATGGGATGAGTTTGCAGCAATACACAAGAAAAGTGATCACGTCAGTGGCAGCATCAAGTCAATCACTGACTTTGGTATTTTCATTGGTCTTGACGGTGGTATCGATGGTTTGATTCATCTTTCTGACATCTCTTGGGATGACGAGGGTGAGGATGCTATTCGTAACTTCAAGAAAGGCGATGAAGTTGAAACTGTTGTACTTTCTGTAGATCCGGAACGTGAACGTATCTCCTTGGGTATCAAGCAACTTGCTCAGGATCCTTTCTCACTCTTCGTAGCAGCCAATGAAAAGGGCAGTTTCGTTAGAGGTACAGTGACTGAGGTAGATGCAAAGGGTGCAGTTATCACTCTGGCTGATGGCGTAGAGGGATACTTGCGGGCTTCTGAACTCTCTAGGGACCGGGTAGAAGATGCCCGTGCCATGATTAAGGATGGTCAAGAGATTGAAGCGAAGTTCATCGGAGTCGATCGTAAAAATCGTACCATTTCGCTCTCTATCAAAGCAAAGGATGCTGATGAAGAGGCCGCAGCAATCAAGGGCTATGCTCGTGATGCTGCAACCAGTGCCCCGACATTGGGTGACTTGCTGAAGGAGCAGATGGATAATCAGGGCGACTGATAGATCCTGGAGTCTGCAACTTAGAGACTCCGAAACCGGGAATAAGGGGTTGCACAATTAAGGTGCAACCCCTTAATAAACGGCGAATTGGAGAACTTACAAGAATGACAAAATCCGAATTGATAGAAATAATTGCCAAGGAGCAGAGCCATCTTGCTTATAGGGATGTTGAGTTGGCTGTGAAGTGCATGATTGAACACATGAGTCAGTCTCTTGCATCTGGTGAACGGATTGAGATTCGTGGTTTCGGCAGTTTTTCGCTGCATTTCAGACCACCTAGAATGGGGCGTAATCCCAAGACCGGAAAAACTGTTGCACTTTCGGGCAAGTACGTACCACATTTCAAACCTGGCAAAGAGTTGCGGGACAGAGTAAATATCAACTATACCTATTCATTGGAAAATGCAGAGGAAGAGTCGGCGTAAGTTCGTCTACCCCTCACTGTTTCAGTGAATATACAGGCCTTATAGCTCTCTATATAGGCCTTGATGGTGTTGCTTGTGGGTGCTGCCCCTGGTTGTCTAGGTTCACTCACATGCACCGCTACTTATCCCATTTACCACATACATCCTGATGTGTCGGCGTCTGTTCAGATTGTCGACTCAAGGCTTTTAGACGGACTCTGTTCAGAGACTTTCATTTCCCCCTTATTGAGGATTACCTCTTCTGGAAACAGGCAGATGAATTGGCTGCCAACTTCAAGTTGACTGACAATCAGTAACTCTCCGTCGTGCCTGCCAATAATATGCTTAACGATCGCCAAACCTAAACCGGTCCCACCTGATTGGCGTGAGCGCGCCTTATCAGCCCGATAGAATCTTTCAGTCAACCTGGGAATATCTCTTTGCTCTATTCCTGGGCCGCTGTCTACGACTGCAAAACGAGCACTTTTACCATCTCTATTCCAACTGATATCAATCTTTGTCCCGGGCGGCGTGTGAACGATCGCATTAAATATCAGATTGGAGAAGGCGCTGGTTAACTCACTCTCTTCACCCAATAAAAATAGATCTTCATCTACCTGCAGGTTAATTGTGTATCCACCTTTCTGATCTGCCAGTATTCGTGCGTGATCAACGACTCTATTCAGTAGTTCCGGCACTGCAATTGGCTTATCCGCCGATGGGGCACTACCCATTTCCAGTCGGGATAGAGCCAGAAGATCATTAATGATGCTATTCATCCTTTCGGCCTGCTGGTTCATCAAAGCGAATGGTCGTTCTTGGATCGGCAGCATCTCATTGTCTGAAAGATTTTCTAAAAATCCAGTAATGACGGTCAGTGGGGTTCGTAATTCGTGAGAGACGTTAGAGACAAAGTCCCGACGTGTCTGATTCAAGGTATAGACATCAGTAATATTTCGTATAACAACCAAACGTTGCGCCTTTTTTCCACCAAAACGATTGACGCGAAGTGAAACGATAACTGCTTTATTCGCGGGAGATGGAAATTCCAATGGATTGGAGTAGTCAGGATTCTTTAAATACTCAGCCAGGGTCTCCTGCTTGATTCTCTCTACCAGAGAGATATTTTCGTCGCGTGGCCAACTGATATTGACGAGACTGTTGGCTGCTGGATTGGCCCATTCGATTTTTCCTGATTTATTGAGCAATATCAGTCCATCAGGGATCGAATTTGTGACTTTTCTAAAACGGGAAGCAAAACGATTGAGTGTACGTTTGCGTTTGCGGCTTCTTGATTTGTGTCTTGACAACTCTTTGTAAATCAGTCCCCAGATATCAACAGGATAGGGGGGGGGGATCGGTTTAGCGTAGTTGATCAAATAAGCTAATTTAACCAGGTAGTAGCCATGTTTACCCAGGTAGGCAGTCATGCCCAGTAGTAACGATAAGGTTAGAGAATCAGATAGATAACCAAATGGTAAAAATACCAGTAGCACGCCTGTTAGCTGACTGAGTTCAATATTGAAGTAGTGTCTCACTCTATTTCTGGCTCTTGGCTAAATGATTGGGGCGTAAATCGATAACCAACGCCGCGCACAGTCTGGATAAGTCGATCGTGTCTGGATGGGGTTAACAGCTTTCTAAGGCGACGAATATGCACATCCACAGTGCGCTCATCAACATACACATCATTACCCCAGACATGGTCAAGGATTTGTGGTCGACTATACGCGCGATCTGGGTGAGACATGAAAAAATGGAGTAGACGATATTCAGCTGGAGAGAGGTGGAGTGGGGCGTCATTGACAAGAACCAGATGTTTTGCGGGGTGGAGGTGTAATCCATGGTACTCGATTGCATGTTGATCGTCCTTGCTTCCAGCTCTTCGTAGCACAGCGTTGATTCGCGCTATCATCTCTCTGGTGGAAAATGGTTTGGTAATATAGTCATCAGCACCACCGTCGAGTCCTTTGACTTTGTCAGATTCATCTGTTTTTGCGGTCAATAGAATGATTGGTGTTGATGAGGGGGATTTTTGTTTAAGTTCTCGAGTAAGATCCAGGCCTGATCGACCCGGTAACATCCAATCCATCAGGATCAGGTCGTAGCTATTGTGTGCCAGTAATTTTCGAGCATCCTGGGCGTTATCCGTTTCGCACACAGTAAATCCCTTTGGCTCCAATACAAAGCGGATCATCTCTCTGATTTCCGGTTCATCTTCTACGATTAATATTTTAGGCATTTGGCTCTATTGGGATCCAGGTGATCAGTGTCTGTCTATACAGATCCATTCCAGGAATTGTAGAGCACACTATTTGAATATCGCTTAATCGTGTCTTCCTACCGAAAAAGATGAAGTTGCAACACTATAGTTTTCTGTTGTTCGATGCTTTGAATTTCAATCGCCTGGTCAATGGCTGGTTGTATATGGAAATTGGCATTTTAGATTTTTTGGCCATCATATGTAAGCGTATTCTAAATCATATATGCCAACTTGCTCAGTTGTTATTGGGGCTCCTGTTCGGCCAGTTTGACTGGCAGAGATTGGCCAATAAAAGAGTTGGATTTTCACTTGGTCTTTTCATATATTTAACTTTAAGAAATTTTATTAACAAATTGATAGTTAATAAGAAAATATAATTATAGGTCTCTTTCAGTTATTCCGCTAAGCAGGCAGTCTTAAAAAAGTGCTGGGATGACTTGTGATTCCACGCCTCAACAGAGATAATCCACTACTAGGCCGTGTCTGGCGTATTTTTTAAAGAAACTTAGTGGAAAGTTACCTTATTTTGGTTGTATTGCTCGTGCTGTCGGGCGTTTTCTCCGGTTCAGAAACAGCGTTAGTGTCCCTATCGATGGCTCGTGCCGAGTCATTGTACAAGGAGGGTAGAAGAGGTGCTCATGCCCTCTACATTCTGAAGAAAGATCCCAGCCGCATGCTGATCACGATTTTGATCGGTAATAATGTAGTCAATATAGCCGCTTCTGCGATAGCGACAGTGATCGCAACTGACTATTTCGGGGAGACTGGCCCAGGTATTGCCGTCGGTGTACTGACGATTGTAATTCTTATCTTTGGAGAGATTACACCAAAGAGCCTGGCGACACGTTTTTCTGAACGCATATCCCTTGCGATCGCTCCCCTCATCTACGGATTTATGCGAACAATCTATCCGCTGGTATGGTTGTTTCTGCAATTTACCAACTGGGTACAATCTTCGACTAATGCGATGGATGATCCTCTGATCACGGAATCTGAAGTGATAACCCTTATTGAGCACGGTGAAGAAGAGGGTGTCATTGATACTGGTGAACGAGAGATGATTGAGCGTATCTTCAATTTCAATGATCTCAAGGCTGAAGATGTCATGACACCCAGAAGACAGGTGTTTCGTCTGGATGGCCGGCGTACACTCAGAGACACGCTTCCGGATATTTTGAATCAAAGCTACTCCCGTATACCGGTTTTCCGAGACGATCCTGATGAGATTGTCAATGTTATCATTTTAAGAGACATGATTGGGTACATCGTCAAGGATGAGTTGGATGTTGAACTCTCAACACTGGGTCAAGAGCCTCTATTCACTTCATCAATAACGCCAATTGATGAACTGATTCGAACACTTAAAAACAAAAGCACTCATTTGGCCGTGGTTGTTGATGAACATGGGGCGATGGTAGGTGTCATCTCACTGGAAGATATGCTTGAAGAGCTGGTGGGAGAAATCTACGACGAAAGTGACGAGAAACCCGATGACATCATGGTGCTTAATAAGGATAAGATCCTCGTCAAAGGCACTGCTGAATTGCGTGTAGTGGAAGAGTTTTTCTCAATAGATATTCCTGGTAAGCCCACCGATACCATCAATCGCTGGCTACTGGAGCATACCGAGCGTATTCCAGCCAAGGATGAAAAATTCGAGTTGGATGGTTTAATGGTGCGTGTTGAAGATGCCTCCACACGTCGTATTCATCAGGTCATATTATGCAGAACCGGTAGTGACCAATCTGACCAGGCCCAGAATCTACTGACGGAATCCTGATTTCAGGATTGTGGTGTTTTTACGCTCGGGTCGACAGGTTGAAGCACCACACAAGAGGGCTCAGATACCCACTCTTGCGTCTTGCCAGACGGGGAGGGTGTGCTTATTCTCTTTGAACTTACACTGACCACTGATCAAACCGACAAACAGCAAGGATCCACGGCATGAACGATGTCGTAAAGAGCTTTCTTGAGGAGACACTGAACCTCAGCCTTTCAGGCGGGCCATTGGAGATGTGGTTGATCGCCATTGCGGTGGTGGTCGCGACATTTTTACTGTTGAAGTTGCTTATCAGCATACTGGGACGCAAGCTTTCGCACGTTGCGGAGAAGACCAGCAACCATATCGATGATGTTATCACGCAGATAATCAAAAAGACCAAGTGGTGGTTGTTGGGGATTCTCTCCCTCTTTCTCGGCTCCCTCTTTGTGGAACTGCCTGCACGGGTCACTGATATCCTGGGTAAGATACTGGTTATCGCCTTGTTTCTACAGCTGGGGATCTGGGTCAGTACTGCCCTCAAATTAAGTTTTCAGGTCTATCGCCAAAGGCAACTGGAGAAGAATCCAGCCAGTGTCACTGCCCTGAATGCCATCAACATGTTTGCCACCGGTCTACTCTGGCTGGCAGTTTTTCTGCTTGCTATCGATAACCTCGGCTATGATGTCACGGCCCTGATCGCAGGTCTTGGGGTCGGTGGTGTTGCAGTGGCGTTGGCAGTGCAGTCGATTTTGGGCGACCTCTTCGCTTCTCTTTCCATTCTGATCGACAAACCATTCGTAGTTGGCGATTTCCTGATCGTCGACGACTATATGGGCAGTGTTGAACATGTGGGGTTGAAGACCACCCGTGTACGTAGTCTGTCGGGCGAGCAACTGGTCTTTTCAAATTCGGATTTACTGAAGAGCAGGTTGCGCAACTATGGCCGGATGTATGAGCGGCGTGTTGCCTTTAATATTGGTGTGACCTACGACACTGGCCGAGAACAACTGAAGAAGATTCCTGGCATCATGCGTGAGGCGATCGAGCGTCAGGATAAGACACGCTTCGATCGCGCCCATTTCTTCAAGTATGGCGACTACTCGTTGGTATTCGAGATTGTCTACTATGTGCTCGGTCCTGACTATAACCTCTATATGGACATACAGCAGGAGATTAACCTGGAGATAAACGAAGCCTTCGAGCGCGAGGGTATTGAGTTCGCCTTTCCTACTCAGACTCTGCTCCTACAGCAGCAAGCCTCGACTGCCTGATGTCATATCGATCTATCATTTCTTTAAAAACTGATTCTTCTCCCGATGATCAGGCATTGTTGCCATTTTGAGAATGACTTTTCACACGATGCTTGAAATGGGTCATCAGCTTTTCACGCATACGTTTTTCACGATGTTTCTTTGCCGCTTCCAAGCGTCGCTCTGCAACACCAATCAAGGTCTCTTGGCAATTTAGAGATTTATCGTCCTCTGCAGGAGTCCGGCGAATATAACTGCCATCTGATTGCATATCCCAGGCATTCTGTTTGTCACTCAGCTGGACATCGAGAATCAAACGCAGTTCTTGACGGAGTGCTGGGGCCTCAACGGGAACCAGAACCTCCACCCGTTGCATCAGGTTGCGTTGCATGAGATCGGCTGAGCCAATGAAGTACTCTTCCTCTCCTCCGTTATGGAAGTATGTGATTCGGGCGTGTTCCAGGAAGCGTCCCACGATACTGACTACACTACCGCTCTCACTGAGTCCTTTGATACCAGGACGGAAGCGGCAGGTGTCGCGTACGATCAACTCGACTTTCACTCCAGCTTGAGTTGCCTGGTAGAGTGCTCTGACGATGTCATGATCCTCCAAGGCATTCATTTTCAATTGAATGTGTCCCGTTGAAGATTCCTGGTGAATCTTGATCTCACGCTCAATTTTGTTCAGCAGTGACTGTTTCAGGCTATAGGGGGCAGCGAGAATCTTTCGGTAGCTGGGAGGCGGAGAGTAGCCTGTCAGGTAGTTGAATTGTTCTGTGAGGTCCATACCAATCTCTTCGTCACAGCCCAATAAGCCCAGGTCAGTATAGAGACGGGCAGTTCCTGCATGATAGTTACCTGTACCAATATGGTAGTAGCGCCGCAATTGTGAATAGTCTTTGCGAATCACCATGGTCAACTTGCTGTGAGTCTTAAGCCCGAGAACACCATAGGTAACATGGATGCCTGCCTGCTCCAGGCGTCTGGCCCAACGTATATTTGCAGCTTCATCGAAGCGTGCCTTCAACTCGACCAGTACAGCGACTTGTTTGCCGTTACGGGCAGCCTTGGTTAACGAATCGAGTACATTACCGTCCGCAGATGTACGATAGAGGGTCATTTTGATCGCCAGTACTTTGGGGTCTTCTGCAGCAGTGCGTAAAAAACGCTCGACCGTGGTACTGAATGATTCATAGGGGTGTTGTAACAGTAATCCCTGGTGATCACGGAGGATGTGGAAAATATTCCGTCTGTCATGGGCCAATTGAGGATGGTCCACCGGGTGATGTGGCGCATCGTGTAAATCGGGCAGATTCAGCTTGGCCAGCTCGAATAGGTCACAAAGGGCCATCATGCCCTTGATGATATAGACATCCTGCTCTTCATTGAGTCCAAGCTCAGCAGCTAACATGCCACGATGCACCGGGCTCATGCCATCTGATATTTCCAGGCGTACAATTGGAGCAAAATGACGTTCGCGTAACTCAGTTTCAATGGTTTCAAGCAGGTCGTTGGCCGCTTCCTGATCGAGCTCAACATTAGCGTTTCGGGTAACCCTGAACAGATCACAGGATTGAATCTCCATGCCTGGGAAGAGCATATCCAGGTTGTTGGCAATCAAATCATCCAGTGTGACATAAGTGAAACCTTCTCCGACCTGGATTAAACGTGACGAGACATCCTTGCTTACAGGGACCTTGACCCTGGCCATGTGCAGATCATGTCCACCTGGGAATCGCAATGTCACCAGAAGGTTGAGTGTCAGGTTTGAAATGAAGGGAAATGGATGGCTGGGATCCATAGCAAGAGGGGTGAGCATGGGAAATATATTTTGTTGGAAATGTTCCCGCAGGCTCTCCTGCTGACTGGCGTCCAGGGCTTTATACTCTGCAATTGTTATCTCCGATAGGGATAGCGCTTCGAGTAGCTCCCTGTAGATGTCCTGCTGAGTCTGCTGCATTTCCCGGGTCACTTCGTGGCATGCCTCGAGCTGTTGTATCGGAGTTCGGCCATCGATACTCGGGAGACTGATGCCTGCAGCCACCTGTTGCTTCAAACCACCAATGCGTTTCATGAAAAACTCATCGAGGTTATTACTTACAATTGCCAGGAACTTTACCCGCTCAAGAGTAGGGTTATTCTCTCTCAATGCCTCAGACAAAACCCGGCTGTTGAAAGCAAGCCAGGTAAGTTCCCGGTTCAGGTATAGGCTGGGATCTTCCAAATCGAATTCGGTTTGCTCACTGTCCATCTTATCGGCATCTACTTCCTGCTGGACTGTCATCGGCTCTGGATTGTTCATGGTTCGCTGTGTGTAGTGGTGTAGGTGGATAGGTTATGAGCAGCTGGTTGTTTCAACAATCACCATTCAGTTGCTCAAGATTTTATCAGCTGCCCTGTAAGTATATGCCTTGATTCAGCAATAGTGGAATATCTTATGTAGCTGTCAAAAAATATATGTACTGTCTTTCGGCCTGAAATTTTCCAGTTGATTCATCTGGTCGAGAAATGTCAGAAGAAATCCGAAACTGTTAATTCTGCCAAGGCCGCCTCTTGTGCACTCGGTTTCGCTAAATTCCTTGCAGGCATCTCTCCTGCCCCAGGGGTTGTAGATCAGGCTGGGAACAGGATCTCCAGTGTGTCGGCCGGTGTTACTATCGGTGCTATGGTCTGCAGTGATGCCGATTACCAATTCATCATTGATCAACGGTGTAATTGCATCATCGATTTTTAACAATATCTCCCGTTTACCATTTGCATCCGTGTCATGCGAGACGATATCAGTTGCCTTGATATGAAGATAGACAAGGTCATGTTTCTCCAATGCTTTCAAAACTGTAGCTACTTTGGCATTGAGATCGGTATCGGCAGTGCCTGTGAAACGACGATCCTCATACAATTTGTAACCCAGTAACTTACCTAATCCGAGTACAGTTCTTTCACCCGAAATGATTGCTGCTTGTAGCTTTAAGTATTTTATCAGGGATTTGATTTTTGGAAGCTTGCCTGGGCTGCGACAGATGAGGCCATTTGCTGGCGGCAGGCCACTATTTACGCGGCTCTGATTGATCGGATGAGGTTCCAGTTTCTCATGCACGATATCTATCAGCCGATTCATGGCACGGGCAGTCCTTTCTGCGCCAGGGTCGGCAGGGGCGTTGGCCTGGCAGGAGAGTAATCCCTTGGTATGAAAGTGGTTTCCTGGATCTGTATTACTCACATCATGAGAAAGCCCTTCTCCTCTCAGTTGCAGAACAGCCCTATGTTGAGTTGCGGGATGGAGTGTGGCTGTGATGCCCTCACCGAGATCCAGTTGCCCCAATGCTGAGGCCAGGGCTTCGGTGCCCTGATTGATACGCCCGGCACGTCGATCGAGAATATGAAATTGCTCACCAGCTTTTTTCAGTGTTGCAAAATTACATCGGAAGTAGAGTGCCTGATCGCTCTTGTCGAATCCGACACCAGACGCTTCCACAGGACCTCTGGCCAATTGAACCGTCTGCTCCTGGGATAGGCCAAACAACGGACAGAAACCGGTGTGTGTTCCTACCGGCATACCTGGAAAGAGGGGGTCGACCAAGCCACACTGACCAGCACTGGCTAGACTATCCATGTTTGCTGTCTGCGCTACCTCTAGGGGGGTTTTTCCTCCAAATGAGGGGATACCCCTGTCTCCCAGGCCATCGAGGACAATCATCAGGCCTTTGCGGGTCGCTATCAAGTCAAATAACCTCTGCCGAATAGGGGGGATGTCATTGCAGTTTTGTTATTACTCTTTTGTTGTCGACTGATCCTCGTCAACACCAAATACATCGGTCACTTTAGCATGAAAATTTTGCTCTAACACCCTAATTATCAAGCGCATGATATTGTCTGTAGCAAGATCTTTGTTGTCATTGGAGATGATTGAGACTGAGTGATTGTCAGCTTCGGAAAGCAGATGGGTCTGTAACATCCAGATTGATTCGAAATTCGAAAGATAGTTACTCATTTCACTCCGCTCAGGGGCGGAGATCCCTCGATCTCTGAGTCTGTGTTTCAGCTGGTTTTGTTTTAATACTGCCAACATGATTGGCACGATCACCGCGTCTTCATTTTCACGAAATCGATTGAACAGTGTTGGTGTCACATGGACACCTTCAAGGATCAATGAGACCCGCTCTCGCAAAGCCCTCTGCACTACCGCTTCACAGGGCACCGAAACCAGTTCGGATTGATGCAGATAGCCATGAATCATCATCTCTTCGCTGCTCTCTTCGTGTTCATGCTGCCCAAGTGTTTTACGCCAGGCATTAAAGGATGAAGAGTGCAGTTCCGGCATCAATCGCTGCGGGATCATCATGCGCATTACTTCCCGCAGCATGTCGGTCGATTGGGTACGAATGATATTGAGTCGATGAGCGACTTCTGTGGCAATGGTACTCTTGCCACAACCGGTGGCCCCACCAATTAATATGATCAGTGGGCGCTTGGAGTGCTTATAGTCGACCCATACCAGATAGTTGTTAGCTGCCTGCTTGCCATAGCGTTGTTTTAAATTCTCATAGGTCAGTTTGCCTACAGTGCTACTAGTAACGCCATCCTGGAAGGATTCCAACAGATCCAGATAGATGGCCTGGGAGATCAAAGCAGCTTTATCGTTACTCAGGCCGGTTGATTCCAATGTTTGTCTGTGTTCGATAATTGAAAAGGGGCGAGCGTTACCCTTCCGGTCGGTAACCATAATTTCAGTGGTTGAGGGTGCGATGCTTTCGTAATTCTCAATTACCTCATGCTGTTCAAGTTGCTCGAGCTTTTTTAGTACCAACTTACGCAGGTCGCGGCTTGAGATTTCATCTTTTCCACTGATCTGCTGCCTGATCTCTGATGAGAGTTGATAGGCTGTCTCGAAGGATAATCCTGAATCAGTTAAGGAACGAGTCAATATGCCCCGCAGGAAGGGCGCACGGGTATGATCGTTACTGTCTATAATGAGTGTTTTAGCCATGCTGAGAGACTATCAGATCAGTAGATCATAGTGGAGTAAATTGGTCACTTTCCATGATTGTACTATTCTGGCTTCTTGGGAACCTTTGGTTAATCTGGGTGTAAAAACTCTATTATTATTTGTCACTATAGATCATGTAATGACTAAAATGAAAAGTTCATTACCAGCCATGCCTCTATTCAGTATGCTTCCAGGTATAGATGGCTTCGGCCTTGTTACCCGGTTCAAAAAAGTGTAGTTGCTTGCACAGAGATTCAACCAGTTTTAAACCACGCCCACTATATAGTTGGTCGTCGGTAATTTCAGTTACATGGTTTTTGTAATCAAATCCAGTGCCACTGTCTTCAATGGTGATGATGATATAACCGCCGTCATCCTGGCTATGAATCCTCAGATTTAATCTGACACAACCTTGGGATATATTACTCAAACGCTCTTCTCTCTGTTGAAAATAGTCAGTAAAACCGTTCTCACCCTGTTTAAGACTTGATTCCAGCTTGAGTACGCCATGATCAAGTGCATTGACATAGAGTTCTGTCAGAATTGTGTAAAGAGGACGTCTGTGTTCGTGGAGTCCTGCAGTTTCCTGTATTGAGTTGATCAGGATAGGTATAGGATCTGCCTGGCGAAGTTGTGTGCCATAAAGCGTAAACTCGAATTCAACACAGTCGGGATGCTCTTTTAAAAGAGCATCTGGATAGCCGTTTTGAAGCGAACTGTAATCTGAAGCCGATCCCCAGCTTGGAAATATCTCTCTAACCAATGGTACCTCGACCACGCTGATATCATCGTCCTGGGCTGCGTCTTTGCAGAAGTTATGCAGATCCTGCTCCAACTTTTCCAGAATGTAGTTATGCTTGATGCTGTTGCTGATAGATTCAGAATATCTCGCCTGGCCATATAGCTCACCCTGGGGATTACGTGCTTCAGTCACACCATCGGTTGCGAGCATGATTCGGTCGCCTTCATCGACTCGCAGTACATGGAATTCACCCTTCATATCGATATTGGGTGATATTCCCAGCGGAAGTGACTGGGAAACGATTTTCTGTTTGACGCGACGACTATCTTTTTCAATCAGATAGCAATCAGGCATGCCACAATTGATGATGGTTATATGGTCGAGCTGACTGTCTATCTTTACAAACTGGGTAGCCATAAACATCCCGGTAGGGAGTAAACTGTAGAGCTTGTTATTAATGGCTTGAAGAATCTGCTGTGGCGCAAACCCCTTCGCAGTCATAGAGCGGAAGGCCTCAGAGGTCGGTAATGCACCCAACGCAGATGCCAGTCCGTGTCCGGTGAAGTCACCTAATAAGACGTATAGATCGTGAGATGGCGCGAACGCTGTGAGTAGCAGGTCACCACTGAATACGCTGGCGGGTTTTAGCAGACTATGGATTTGATCAAGTGCAACATTATCAGCAACTACTGCGCCACTGAAGACTTGTTCAGCGATCTCTTCGTCCCTCTGCATTCTACTGTAGAGCATACGAGTATCTTGCTGCAGGATGCGAATACGCTCCATTGCTTTCACTTTTGCGGAAAGAACCGTAAAACTATAAGGTTTTGATAAAAAGTCATCTCCCCCGACTTCGACACAACGAGCCAGGGCTTTCTCATCTTGCATGGCTGTGAGAAATATTATGGGCACAAAGTGGTCACCCGCTTTTTGTTTGATTTGAGTGGTTGCCTCATAGCCATCCATTTCCGGCATCATGACATCCATGAAGACGATATCGGGTTGTTGCTGTTCAAAATATGCCACAGCTTCAATGCCGTTTTCCGCTTCGATTACCTCATAACCATGTTTTTGTAACAGCTTTTTTAAAATCATCCTGTTGGTGATTTCGTCCTCGACAATTAGAGCTTTGCCGTGATTTCCGCTGATTTTGGGGTCATTAGACATGGCTTCAACCATTCTGTTTTATTTGTGGCAGCTCTATCTACATCGACTCGAGTAGAAATATCTGAACCGTTCATTATGATTCCATAATATGGATCATTGTGGGCTATCCAGCAAACCCGGGATATGATATTGATGTGTTGAAGCAACCTCTGAACAAGTCATGGGCCAATATCTTGCTGCCAAAACGGCTGCTACAGCGTTGCGAATTCTAACAATGGCTGGGCTATTATGAGAAATACGTACCTTGAGTCGCCCCATTTTGTTCGACAATCTGTTCGGCCCAGACTTATTCAGGTATTCCTTAACTTGATTATTTCGGTCGAGAATGGACATTGATCAATGCACCATGATTCGCTGAAAATAGCTTTTCCTGCAGCTGATATTGTAGAGCTGGTGTTCCTTGGCGATTGGACTATTCAGTCGGATATCTATAGGTGGGAACAGCTGCAGGATCAGCTACTTTCCCAGACAGATTTAAATGAGATCCGGCTCAATACCCACCATCTTGGTTCGTGGGATAGCCGTCTGTTAACGCTACTGCAGCAATTGAACGATTTTTGTACTGAGAATGAGTGTCGGCTGCAGGCTGGTGACTTGCCATCAGGGATAGAGCGGTTGCTGGATTTGGGGCAGGCTGTTGCCGAAAGAAAAGGGGCGAGAAGAGGGCGCCAGCAGTTTTCCCTGCTGTATCGTATTGGTGATACCGTTTTGTCCGCCTGGCGGGAGTCTGTCAGCTTTACCACCTTTGCTGGGGAGCTGGTTATCGCCTTTCTTCGGTTGTTGAGGGGAAAGGCAAGTTTCCGTTCCACAGATTTCTATCTCTTTCTTCAGGCTGCAGGCCCGGAAGCCCTGCCGATTGTCAGTCTGATTGCTATTCTGGTTGGGGCCGTACTGGCTTTTGTTGGGGCAATACAACTGCAGATGTTTGGCGCAGAGATCTATGTTGCTAACTTGGTTGCCTTGGGTTCGGTACGGGAGATGGGAGCGATGATGACCGCAATCATCATGGCGGGCCGTACTGGATCAGCCTATGCGGCACAATTGGGTAGTATGCAGGTCAATGATGAGCTTGATGCACTAAAAACCTTCGGTATATCAGCGATCGATTTTCTGGTACTGCCGCGTATTCTGGCTCTGGTAATCATGTTGCCACTGCTGACGCTTTGGGCCGATATTCTCGGTATTGTTGGTGGTCTACTAGTGGGGGTTTTTATTCTCGATCTTTCACTTTTGGAGTATTTGGTACAGAGCAAAGATGCCATAGCTTGGGAGGATATCGCAGCTGGACTGATAAAAAGTGTACTGTTCGCGATCGTTATTGCCATGTCTGGTTGTCTACGAGGTTTACAGAGTGGCAAAGACTCTTCTTCAGTAGGTAAAGCGACCACATCGGCTATGGTTACAGCCATCCTGTTGATCGTTATATGGGATGCTATTACCACCATTCTTTTTAACCAGTTAGGTTTTTAATCGGCATGGTGTTGCAAGCAGAGCATGAGAGCGTTGATGAGGCTTTAATCGAGGTAGAAGGGCTTACTATGGCCTATGGCAATTTTGTCATTCAAAGGGATCTGAATTTCACTATCCGGCGTGGTGATGTGTTCATTATCATGGGGGGGAGTGGATGTGGCAAAAGTACCCTTTTACGCCATTTGGTAGGGCTGAAAAAGCCAGCACAGGGAAAAATACACTATCAGGCGCAATCCTTCTGGGATCTTGACCTCCAGGATCGCCAACAGATCATGCGTAGAATGGGGGTTCTATACCAGTCCGGTGCCCTCTGGTCTCATATGACCCTGGCTGAGAATATCTCTCTACCACTGCGAACTTACACCGAATTGTCTGTCGCTGAAGTGAGTGAGTTGTCTTCGTTTAAACTCTCCCTGGTGGGATTGAAAGGTTTCGAGGATTACTACCCATCTGAGATCAGTGGTGGTATGCAGAAACGTGCCGGACTGGCTCGCGCCATGGCGCTAGACCCTGAACTGCTGTTTTTCGATGAACCTTCCGCAGGTCTGGATCCGGTTAGTGCGAGACGTCTAGATGACCTGATCATGGAGTTGAGTGATTCCCTGGGCACTACCGTTGTTGTTGTGACCCATGAGTTGGCGAGCATATTTGCAATAGGAAATGATTCAGTATTTCTTGATCCGGAGTGCAAAACCATGATTGCACAAGGTAATCCAGTAGAACTTTTAGCTCAGACCGAAGACCCCAGGGTTAGAGAATTTCTGACCCGGGGTGATTCAGAGGCAAACCACTATCATGCAATCGAAGATTAGCCCAACCCTTATTGGAAGCTTCGTCTTGGCGACATTGGTGCTGGGGCTAGGTTCTCTGTTTCTTCTCTCAAATGGCTCCCTGGCTAAAAAGCCTACGCTATTCATTCTCTACTTCGAAGGGGACGTGAAGGGGTTGCAGGTTGGTTCGCCTGTGAACTTCCGTGGGGTAAAGGTAGGAGAGGTCGAATCGATGTCGATTACCTATTTTCATGAGTCACAGGAGTTCAGGATTCCAGTTGTGATTGGTATAGAGGATTCTCGAGTCGAAGTGGAAGGGGTGGTAACCGATCAAAGTGGTATATTGGAACTGAATAAGCTGATCCAGCAAGGACTCAGAGCCAGATTGAATCTACAAAGCCTGGTCACAGGTAGATTGGAGATCGAACTGGATTTCATGCCAGATACGCCAATCAGACTGGTCAATGAGGATGATAGCTATCCTGAGATACCCACCATTCAATCCAGCATGGAAAAGCTGGCAACCGCGATTGATAAGATACCGGTTGAGCGAATAACACAACGGCTGTCGGAGATTCTGGATAGCATCGATGGGATGATGGATCATGGTGGGCTTAAAAATCTGATCACTTCTCTATCTCAGATAACTGAAAGATTGGATAAAGTGAGTCAACTACTTGTTGAAGAGGCTCCTGTGCTGCTGAATAACAGCAATGCAACCCTGGTTGAGGCTCGTGCGATGATCTCTGATGTGGCGGACACCGCAAAAGAGACACAGACATTGATCGCAACCACGGATAAGAAACTCTCATCGGCCTTCTCTCGATGGGATTCAACCTTAAGACAGGTCGGTGATACGGCAAAGTCCGCTGATCAGGTCCTGAATCAGGATTCGGAACTGATGAGTCAGCTCACCATGACTCTGCGTGAACTGGGGAGTGCGGCGCGGTCGATACGCATCATGTCTGAATATCTTGAACGCCATCCGGAGGCATTACTACGTGGGAAACAGTAATCATATGAAATGTTGGGGGATCACAAAACGGATTGTTACGACGCTGGTCGTAGCCAGTCTGGTAGGCTGCGCCAGCCCATCACAGCCTACGCGCTTTTATCGTTTGGATAGCGGTGAAGCCAACCCTGAGATGGTTGATCTGAAACCTCGGCCCGGTGTTGTCCAAATAGGTGTTTCCTCTGTGGTATTGGCCGGCTATCTGGATCGACCTCAGATTGTTGAACGTCGTTCTGGACATCGGTTGGAACTCTATGACTTTGACCAGTGGGCAGGATCTCTGCAAGATAATTTACAGCGTGTGGTAAGTGATCGATTACAACAGCAGCTCAAGACGATGCAGGTGATCACCTATCCCTGGCAACAAGGTATAAGTCCAGACTATGAATTGACGCTTTCAATCCAACGTTTCGATAGGGTGGGTGATAAGGTGGTTATACAGGCGCTCTGGAGTCTGATAGAAGGTCATGCCAGTGAGATTGTAGAGATGCAGCAAATAACCCTGCAAGAAGCCTTTTCCGGAGGGGTTGAAGCGGGTGTCGAGGCTGCCAATCGGGCAGTGAGTCGATTGGCAGAACATATGGCGTCTCAAATTGGAAAACATGTGAAAAACCGATAAAGGTTCTGCTGTCTATGATAAACAGTAAAGGGTTGATTAATTAAGCAAACCTTACATTTGATCCCAACGATTACTACCACACCGTAGCCTGGATGGAGTGCAACGGAATCCGGGAAGAGCAACGCACGAAACTACCCCGGATTCCGTTACACTCCATCCAGGCTACCTTAGCCTTTAGCCGAAGGTCTGCCGGTGAAATCCGTAAAAATGTAACAGTAAATAGTGGCGGATGTGGCGTGGCGATAACACTACTGCTCGCTCTGTTGAGTCTTTTCTGCCTCCATCGGCACGGCTTGAACAGCTGGTGGTTCAACAACTTCAGGAACAGGCATTTCATAGCGCTTTGCTATAGCCAGAACACCTAGGACGGGGTGATCCAGATAGTGCAATTTACCACTGCGCATACGACGTTTGTCCTGCATCCGATAGCTACGAAAACTGGGGCCATAGCCCTCCTCAGAAAGTGAGTTGCTGTTCTCAGCTCTCAATAGGATATCGGTCTCCAGGTGAAGATAGCGTTTCACACCAAATTTAATGCGACCTTCCAGTCTTGGTAGGGGCTCATCGAATGCGGAGTTACTTTTCGGTTTTAAACTGAAATAGAGTGGTGTGGCTCGATCAGGATGAGTAACGGGCTGACGCCAGGCGATATGGTATAGCGGCCGATAGTCCCTCGATCTACGCATAATGCTCCAGGCCTCAGTCAGGCTCTTCTCCACTGCAGGTAGTGCGCGATAGGCAATCGGTTTGTTCCCCTGTGTGAGAGGACCTCGAGTAAGCCGTACGCTGCCTTCTTGATCTGGTATGCCTGGGTCAAATTCCCAGGCTTCAGTACCCCCGGCACCTGGTGCTATACGACGAAATACCAGGATCTCGAACTGATACCAGGGTTCGGACGTTTCTCCGCTATTGGATTCTGCCTGCAGACTCATGGGAAGAATCAGCAGAAAGCCAAGAATAAGGAGGAGATTTTTTTCCTTTTTATCGAACATCTCGCGGATCATAGTACAAAAAACACCTTGTGTTTGTGGGACATGCCTCTGAAATCAGTAATCTATTTGGGGTTAACAGACCCTAGTCTATCAGTCTGTCGAGCAGCTCGTGTATCTTTTCAACGCGACTGGCAGGATTCTCAAGTGGTATGTGGTATCTCAATTTATCACTACCCTCAAATCGATAGACTTGAGGTTTCTGTTGTATCAGTCGTATCAGCGAAGCTGGATCAAATTTAGGACTCTCATCGAACAGCAATCTTGCCCCCTTTGGACCGGCTTCTATCTTTCTGATTCCAAGAGGATGGGCGCGGAGTTTCAGCTCTGTGATTGAGAAGAGGTTTTTAGCTGCATCTGGAAGCAATCCGAAGCGGTCAATCATCTCCACCTGCAGTTCCCGTAGCTCTGCTTTGTCTTTAGCGCTGGCGATCCTTTTATAGAGCACCAGACGGCTGTGAACATCCGGCAGATAGTCTTCGGGTAGCAGTGCCGGTATGCTGAGTTCAATTTCGGTGCCATGATCGAGAGGTCGATCCAATTCCGGCTGTTGACCGGACTTCAGTGCTTCCACAGCCCGTTCCAGCAGTTCTGTGTAGAGGGCAAAACCGATCTCCTGTATCTGCCCGCTCTGTACATCTCCCAGCAGCTCACCGGCGCCACGGATTTCTAAGTCATGGGTTGCTAGCGTAAATCCAGCTCCAAGATCCTCAAGAGATTCAATGGCTTCCAGGCGTTTCTTTGCGTCAGATGTTAGGCTTTCAGTTGCTGGCGTCAGCAGATAAGCATAGGCACGGTGGTGTGAGCGTCCAACGCGTCCACGTATCTGATGGAGTTGTGCCAGGCCAAGTTTATCCGCTCGGTTGATGATGATGGTATTGGCTGTGGGCACGTCAATGCCACTCTCAACGATAGTGGTGCAGACCAAAAGATTGAAGCGCTGATGATAGAAATCACGCATGATCCCTTCCAGCTGGCGTTCCCGCATCTGCCCATGGGCTACCTGCAGGCGCACACCTGGCAACAGTGCTTCCAACCGTTCCGCCATGTTTTCGATGGTGCTGACTTCATTGTGCAGAAAGTAGATCTGACCGCCACGTTTTAACTCACGTTGACAGGCCTCACTGATCAGGCTGTCACTCCACTGGCTGACAAAGGTCTTCACCGGATGTCGCAAGGCAGGAGGGGTGGCAATGATGGACAGATCCCGCATACCCGACATGGCCATATTCAGGGTTCGTGGAATCGGAGTCGCTGTGAGGGTCAACAGGTCAACCTCACTGCGAAGTGCCTTAAGTTTCTCTTTATGACGCACGCCAAAACGGTGCTCTTCGTCAACGATGACAAGCCCCAGGTTTTTGAACTGTATGCCTTCGGAGAGGAGTTTATGGGTACCAATGACAATATCAACAACGCCACTTTTCAGCCCATCCAACACGACCTGCTGTTGTTTGCCGGTACGAAACCGGGAAAGGCTCTCCACCTTGACCGGCCAGTCGGCAAAACGATCTGCGAAATTTTGATAGTGCTGTTGCGCCAATAAGGTGGTGGGCACCAATACTGCGACCTGTTTGTTGCCTTGGGTAGCAGTAAAAGCAGCTCGCATCGCCACCTCGGTTTTACCAAAACCCACATCACCGCAGACAACACGATCCATAGGCTGAGGGGAGGTCATATCCTCTATTACTGCAGAAATAGTCTGGTGCTGATCTGGAGTCTCCTCGAACTCGAATGATGCGGCAAACTCCTGATACTCTGCATCTGGGGCAGGAAAGGCTACCCCCTGACGGGCCGCACGGCGGGCATAAATCTCCAGCAGCTCAGCGGCAACATCGCGGATCTGTTTGGCCGCTTTTTTCTTGGTTTTCTCCCATTGGTCTCCACCCAGTCGATGTAGAGGAGCATGCTCGGGTGACGCGCCGGCGTAACGACTGATTAGATGCAGGGAGGCAACCGGGACATAAAGTTTGTCACCCCGAGCATATTCCAGGGTAAGGAACTCTGTGGTTTGACCGCCCACATCCAGGGTTTGTAACCCCAGGTAACGACCGACACCGTGATCTTCATGAACAACCGGCGCTCCAACGTGAAGCTCGGTAAGGTTGCGAACGATTTGATCTGGATCCTGACTGACCTTGCGTCGTCTGCGTTGCTGACGTACCCGTTCACCATACAGCTGGGTTTCGGTAATGATCGCAATGCCAGCAGACTCAAGCCACAGGCCCTGTTCGAGGGGAGCGACACAGAGCCCGATTTCGAGATCGCAATCAAGAAAGTCATGCCATGTCTCGACAGGTTTGGCATGAATGCCGATGTCTCGAAGCGTTCCAAGAAGCATTTCACGCCTGCCGGCACCTTCGGCAACAAACAGGGTTCGTTTTCCCTGATCCTTAAGGAATCGTTTGAGAGCGATAGCTGGAGTTTTGCTACGGGCCTGAAAGGCAACAGGCGGTGGCAGTTGAGTCTGGTAGTTGATCAGGTCAGCATAGCCTTTGCTACGTTGTGCAAGCTCAGTACGGCTGACTGTAATCAGTTGTCCCCGTTTCAGTTCTGCTACCAGTTCATCTTCCCGCAAGTAGATATGTTGTGGTGGCAGGATAGGGCGCTCAATATCATGTCGACGCTCCTCGAAACGACTGGCAACTTCTGCGAAGAAATTGTCAGCTTGTTGCCTGATATCATCCCATTGGATAACCAGGTGTTGTTGTGGCAGGTAGTCGAACAGGGTAGCAGTCTGTTCGAAAAAGAGTGGCAGATAGTACTCCAGTCCACTGGGGATTCTGCCTTCTGATACATCCTGGTAGATCAGACTTTGTTGTAAGTCACCCTCAAACTGGACCCGATAGCTACGCCGGAATTGTTGGATGCCGGATTCATCAAGCGGAAACTCCCGTGCAGGCAGCATCTCGATGGCATTGACTTTCTCCAGTGAACGTTGGGTTTCCGGGTCAAAAGTGCGGATTGTGTCAATTTCATCATCGAAGAGATCTATTCGGTAGGGTGTCTGGCTACCCATAGGATAGATGTCGAGCAGAGAGCCTCTAACGGCAAACTCACCATGGGAAAAGACCTGGGAGACACACTGATAACCGCTATGCTCCAGTCGTTTCCGGGTCTCTTCGATATTTAGCTGCTGTCCAGCTTTTATCAGCAGACAATTGGCATCGAGAAAATGCTGTGGCGCCAGCCGCTGCATCAAAGTTGAGACTGGTGTGACCAGCAAACCCCGGTTCATAGAGGGCAGTTGCTGCAGGGTAAGCAGTCGTTGTGATATCAGCTCGGGTAGTGGTGAGAAGAGATCATAAGGCAGGGTCTCCCAGTCTGGAAAGTTGATGACCGGAATATCCCCTTCACCAAGAAAGAAGCGTAACTCAGTTTCGAGCTGGTTTGCCGACTGCATATCCGGGGTTACAACTAAAATAACACCTTGATAGTGCTGTGCTGTATTGGCAATTGCCAGAGAGGCACTGCAACCACGCAGGCCGCCCCACTGAAAGCGCTCTCCGGCAGCTCGGGGCAGTTCAGGGGTGAGAGGGGAGTGGTTTGATATTTGTGTGTTCATCTACGACTAGCTGAAAATAAAAAGCGGCTAATTGTCTCACAACTACTGCCACAGGTCAGGCGGCAAAAAAAACAGTGCATCTAATTGGTGCGAGCACTATAAACAGGCCTACAATAGGCTGATAACAGCTATGGAACCTCTTAATAAGTCTGGGCCGAACAAAATGGGGTGATTCAAGCGCGAATTGCAGATAATAACCCAGCTATAGCGAAGATTATTGATGCAGAAGCAGCCCGTTCTGGCGGCAAGATGTCGATCCATGAACTGTTCAGAGGTTCTCTGACTATTCCTAAATAAACTTAAAGGTCTTCAATGCGAATGTCAGTGCAAATACTTTACTCGATATCGATCTCTCTCATCATCGGATCGCTCGGCTCCCTCTCTGCCTCTGAGTTGTCTGTGGAACAACTGCTTACGCAAGGTGAATGCCGGGAGTGCGATCTATCCGGCGCTGATCTGAGGATGAAGTCTCTGTCAGGTAGTGATCTGAGAGGCGCCAAACTGGATAATGCCATCTTCTACGGCAGCGATCTCAGCAACGTTGATTTCCGAGGGGCAAGCTTAAATGGCGCGAGCTTCGCCAAATCTGACCTCTCCGGAGCCAACCTGCAAGGAATAGTGATTAAGCGAGGTCGCTTCAGTCGGGCAGATTTAAGCGGTGCCAATCTTCAGCAGAGCCATCTGCAAGAGGCAAATTTTAGTGGCGCGGACCTCTCGGATGCTAATCTAAGTGGTGCAAATTTGAAATCGGCACTCTTCTCCAAAAGTAGACTCGTGGCTACAGATTTTTCTAATGCGACCCTTGATGGTGCCGATTTACGAGGTGTCGATCTAAGTCAGGTCAGTTCGATCAGTCAGGTCAGTTTCAGACAAACCAATCTGCGCAACAGCAATCTATCAGGACTGGATCTGAGCCATGTCGATTTCACTCAAGCCAGACTACTCAAGGCAGATTTGTCGAACAGTCGTCTGCTATCGTCCCTGTTATCAGAAACCGAGTTGAAAAAAACCAAGCTGATCGGCGCTGACCTGCGTCGAGCTAAGTTGAACAGGGCACAGATGTTGGGAGTTAATCTCAAAGGGGCGCAACTTCAGGAGGCTCAATTGGAAGGGGTTGTTGTCAGTGGTAACCTTATCGATACAGACTTCTCTGACGCCAGCATCATGCGGGTCAACATGAGTGGATCAAATCTTAAAGGGGCAAGTTTTCGCCGGGCACATTTGGAATTCACTGATTTCACATCGACAAATCTCTATGGAGCAGACTTTACAGGGGCCAAACTACATCGATGCAACTTACGTAAGGCCAATTTACGGGAAGCACTATTTGCAGGTGTCGATTTGAGAGGCAATATTTTAGATGGGGCAATTGGCAATAAACGCGATCCAGAATAAATGTCATGGCGATTTCTCAAGCAACATTAAAAGCTGATCACCTTAGAAAGCGGCTTAGAGAGTTAGCCAATCCTGAGATAGCTACTCATTCCCAGAGGTTCTTTAAAACCGGCAAGGGAGAGTACGGAGAAGGTGATAAATTCTTGGGTATAAGAGTGCCTCTCCTCAGGCAGCAGACAAAAAAATTTCAAGAGATGTCACTCAAGGAAGTTGAACGCTTACTCAAATCTGACTATCACGAGGAGCGTTTATGCGCACTGCTGTTACTGGTAAGAAAATTCGAGCGTGGTGATGAAACATTGCGTGGTCGAGTCTATCAGCTCTACTTGAAACAGACACGTTATATAAACAACTGGGATCTGGTTGACAGCTCCGCCTATCACATAATTGGTGGTTATCTATTTGAAAAAGATAAGGCTCCGCTCTATCAGTTGGTTGAATCTCCCTCCCTTTGGGAGAGACGGATAGCTATTATTGCCACTTATCATTTTATAAAAAGAGATCAGTTTCAGGATACCCTGATACTTTCAGAATTGTTGCTGAATGACGAGCATGATTTAATACATAAAGCAGTAGGATGGATGTTGCGTGAAGTGGGTAACAGGGAGAGGAAGATAGAAGAAGCATTCCTTGTAAAACACTATAAAGCAATGCCCCGGACTATGTTGAGGTATGCGATTGAGAAATTTCCTGAGGTAGTTCGTAAGAGATATTTGAAAGGTGAAATTTACCGAGCGGCCCACTAGAGCGCAACTCGGTTATCAGATTGTAGTCCATTTTCTCAAAGTACCACAGACACTCTTACACTACCGATCCAGCCACTGACACTTTCCGGATCAGCGAAATTTGCTTGGTCGAGATATTGAATTGAAAGTGAGAGTTCAGCGTGTTTTTTTATGGCTTTTTTGAGATAGATCTCTGAAATTGATTGATCTTCGAGATCATTAGGTAACTCTCGGCTTACCATAGTATGTGCAAAGCCCGCTCCTAATTCTAAATCCTCAGTCAATTCTCGTGATATGGCCAGGGCAATAAATCGGTCGGCAGCAGAACTCTTTGGGTTAGCAATACCTAAACGATGAGACCAGTTGAACAGATCTGTTTCTCCATCCAAAACCATATACATACCGTAGTTTGTGTCACTCTTACTGGGATTATCTAGCTGTTCATGATCTGCACTATTATGCCAAGCACCAAATCGCCAGGTTATGCTTTTGCTATAGTTATAGGCCTCTATCGCTGTAAAAAAGCCTTTCTCATCATCGCCAATATGAAAAAGTTCATCATAACTTGCATTCGGATTATCGCCGAGCCCATGTGAACTGGAGATGAATAGATTAAAACCTGGTAAATTCGATGAGGGTTCGTGATGAAGTAGTCCCCCCAATGAATAGTCAGGGAATCCAATCGTAGGGTTGTTGACCAGTGGCGTCGCCAAAAATTGTGAGGTCTCATCATTCATAAGATCACTATTATCAAGCGAAGAGGTGGGGTTCAGCAAGCCACCAAAAACAGTTGCTGGGCCGAATTCCTTTTCATAAAACAGTTCAGACACTTGTACGCGTCCCTCGCCATTCTTATTCAATGCACTTCCTGCATCACCATTAGCTTCTGGAAACGAAGATGAGACAGCCGATGAGCCCGGTGTCGTGCTGCCTTCTACATAGAGGGTGATTGCTCCTCCTGCGACAGACCAATGGCCTACTACATCCAATGATGCCAATAACTCACGGTCTACATTTTCATCATCAGCCGCTTGCCAAATCATTGTCATTCCAACCTCAACTCCTGGAATGGCTGGAGTGAGAAGACCAAATCTATCTTGTGGTTCATCACCAAAAACCTGGGAGCCTGGATATAAACACAATAGTATAGGAAGGAGAGTATTTTTAGATAAAGTCACCGGTATATCCATCCTTAATGTCGATGGTTTTTATATCGGCATAAACTATTAAATAGTGAAGAATACTAGTGATGGTTAATTGATTTAGGTCAAAATAGTTAATTAAATATAGTTGAAGAAAACCCGATCAGAGCCGACTCTTTCTGTCGAATGGATTAATTTAATCCCCTAATGGACTCTTGCTGATCTTAGCGCTATCCCTGGATTTAAATTCGGACTGTTTTGTGTGCTATATCAACATATTATGAAGGAGAATAGATATGTCACTGCTAAACAGTCTACCTATCAAATGGCGGCTAACCATACTTGTCATAATTGCAATTTCGATGACCGTGATTGTCGGTCTCTTTGCAATCAGTGGAATGCGTAATGCAAACCTGTCGATAGATGACCTATATCACGGAGGAATGCACCATACCCATGCTTTAGGCGTTGTATTAGAGCATAGCTCTGACAATAGAACCCAGTTGCTACTCAGCGTGCAGCATGATCCTAGTAGCGAATATGCCAATATGCATAACCACAACATATCGAAGCATCTCGATACTATTGCTCATAACCTGGAACAAATTGATGAGCATTGGAAGGAGATCACTGACTCTGAATTGGATAGTGAAGAGAGAGCTGCTGCAAACGAGTTTGAAATGTATAAAGAGAAATTGGAATCACAGGGAATCGTGCCCGCTGTCGAGCAAATCAAGTCTGGCAATTATACTGCAGCGAACAAAATTATAGTGGAGGTAATTAATCCTACATTCCAGAAGACTAACGAAGCTGCAGAGAAGCTATTTGAGATGCAGATGGAAGAGGCGGAAGACTCTTTCAATCAATCGTATGATAACTATCAATCGATGCTAAAGCTGGTTATCTTTATTCTTGTTGTAGGATCGATAATCAGTGCATTTCTGGCATATCTTTCCATCTCCAGTATTACAAAGGGCGTTGAATCGATTGAAAAATCTGCTAAACGAATGTCAGAGGGCGATCTTACAGCCCGGGTAGATTATGTGGCAAAGGATGAGCTTGGCCATATCGCAGCTGAATTTAATAGTATGGCAGAGAAGTTCAGTGATACCATCAGTCAGATAAAAGACTCTATTATACGGCTCGCATCTGCTGCCGAAGAGACATCGACTGTTACCGCACAAACCACAAATGCAATCAATCAACAAAAATCTGAGACTGAACAGATTGCGACTGCCATTAATCAGATGAATGCTACAGTACATGATGTCGCTCAAAACGCTGTAAATGCTGCTGAAGCAACTCAGAAAGCTGATCACTCATCTGCAAAAGGTAAGGAGGTGGTAAGCCAAACGATTGAAGCTATCGGCCAGTTGGCAACTGAAGTGGAACAGGCTGCAAACGTAATACATAGACTTGAGACTGAGACAGAGAGTATAGGGTCAGTTCTTGATGTGATTAAGAGTATTGCAGAGCAAACCAATCTTCTTGCTCTCAATGCTGCAATTGAAGCTGCACGGGCAGGTGAGCAAGGTCGTGGATTTGCCGTGGTTGCGGATGAAGTCAGAACACTCGCTGGTCGCACTCAGAAGTCCACTCAAGAGATTGAAGAGATGATCAGTAAACTTCAAACTGGTGCTGTTCAAGCAGTTCAGGTTATGGAGGCCAGTAAAGCAAAGTCGGCAGATGGTGTGGAACAAGCCAGCCTTGCAGGAGAATCGCTGGATCTGATTACTGAATCAGTGGATCTGATCAACAATATGAACGCCCAAATTGCCAGCGCTGCTGAAGAGCAGGGTTCGGTTACAGAAGAGATAAATCGTAATATAGTCAATATCTCTCACGTTGCTGAACAGACTTCAGTTGGTGCTGAACAAACTGCCCAGGCCAGTTTGGATCTCGCAGAACTTTCTGAACAGCTAAAAGGCCTTATTGCGCAATTTAAGGTGTAATCTAACGAAGTAGGATGAGTTAGTGGTGATGTGACTACATCAGATTCTGTGAATAACTGAAGGTATCGTTATACACTCATAGGAATGGTCACACTATTCCTCTACTCATCCTACTTCATGTTAGGTTTAGCTCAGGTAAACATATCTCCAGTGATGTTTTTAAACCAGCTTCGGGCAAACTTGGCTTCGATGGCGCGGGTTGCGGCACTGGCATTCATGGGCGACAGCCCCCCAGCACCCTTCACACCAACGATCTTTCCGTCTGCCAGCTGATATACCGCTGCGACCGAGATACCCCATTCAGGTGCGATAATGCTGTAGCAGGTATTGACGTACGATGGCTCGCCCGGATCCTGGCCATTCAATGCCGCCACAATTGCAGCAGCACATACCTTACCTTGAGAATTGGCGGCATAGCCGGATTTAGGCATTTTGCCGGCAATACAGGCATCACCAATGACATGTATGTCCTTGTGCAGTTTGGATTCAAAGGTCTTTTGATCCACCGGGCACCAACCTGAGTCATCTGCCAAGCCTGCAATTTGCGCAATCTTACCCGCTTTCTGTGCCGGTATGATATTAACAACATCACCTTGATACTCATCAACCTGGCCAACCAGGGTTCGGCTTTTAGGGTCGATCGCTTCGATTATGCCGCCACCGGCACCGGATACCCATTCCACCATATCGCCGTAGAACTTTTTATAACCTTGCATAAACAGCCCCTGTTTTGAAAACTTATCCTTGGCATCAAGGATGATAACCTTGGATTTGGGCTTATGCTGTTTAAAGTAGTGAGCGATTTGAGCGGCCCTCTCATAGGGCCCTGGAGGACAACGAAACGGGTTTGGTGGTGCTGCAATATAACAAACACCACCATTCTTCATGGCACTAAGTTGTTTTCTTAGGGTGACAGTTTGCGGTCCAGCCTTCCAGGCATGGGGAATCTGTTCAGCAACCTCAGCGCTGTATCCATCAATCTTTTCGTAGTGGAAGTCTACACCAGGTGAGACTATCAATTTATCATAGCTGTACTGTTTACCACTCTTGCATTTAACGCTATGTTTATCAGCATCAATTGCAACGACTTCATCGTATACGACATTGATATTTCGATTATCACTGAGCTTGTCATAACCAAATGTAATGCTGTCGATCGTTCTGTCTCCACCCAGTATTTCATTACTCAGTGGGCAGGAGACATATTTTTTGTTCATTTCGATCAAAGTAACACTGATCTCTGCATCGGCCAGTTTGACATACTTCGCAGCAATTGCGCCGCCATAGCCACCGCCAATAACAATCACCCGGCCTTTCTTGATACTGGAAGATTGCTTGGGATTACTGGCAGTACAGGCGCCCATTGATACCATCGCACCTAATGCACTACAGGCGCCAGCCGCTTTAATAAATCTTCTTCGAGTGAATTTAGCCATATCTGTTTCTCCCCAAAAGTTATTTTTCACTGGCATAAAACTCAGCCATGGCTTTTAACTCTTTTTCGGAGAGTTTCATGACACGAGTGCCCATTTTTCGGGGCTGACAACGTTTTCCCTTACTATGGCACCATTGCAGATAGTGCAGGGTATATTCAGGCCACTGGCCGGCCAGGCGTGGCGCATCATCCTCTTGTACACGGCCGTTCTCTTCATGGCAGGTTTTACACTGCTTGTCATGAATCTTTTTACCCATTGAAACCATTTTTGAATTTGTTTTCACTGGACTGGAGACCCACTCCTGATCTGCCATGAATGAAGCGATCGCTTTCAATTCTGAATCACTGTAGCCTTTAGCAATCCTACCCATAATGGTGGAGTCACGTTCTCCAGTTTTATATTCCAGGAGAATGGTTTGTAAAAACTCTTTTTCCATTCCACCGATGATTGGCATCAGGTCACCGGCACTTGCACCCAGGGTGCCATGGCAACCGGCACAGGTGTTGGCAAGCATGCTCGGAGTGCGCACACCTTCAGCATAAAGAGTCCCTGAGAGTATCAGCGCGGCACTGATTGCCAAAAGCCGTATTTTTCTTATAGTCATGAAAATCTCCTCTGATGTTTTCTGAATCAGTGTACTGATTGTTGGGAGGAACGCTGATTCAACCATATGACAACTTTATCTATTTCTTGTTTTTTGGTGGGATCAAGCTGTTGAGCTTGTTTCAGAGCTTCTCTGGCTAGTTGATATCTACCCAGGTGTAAATAGGCTACCGCTAATCCGATAAAAGCTTCAGAATTGGATTGATCGAGCATAATGGCCTGTTGAAAATGGTCAATACCTGATGAGTAGGCCTGCTGAAGCAGGTGTACACCACCAAGTCGTGTATAAGCCAAAGAGGAGGGTTCTGTTTTAACTGCTTCTTCCAACAGAGACTGTGCCTTTTTCATATCACCAGCTTCAGATTGAACCAATGCCTGGTTGACTAAAGAATCAGTTTCGCTGTTTGCTGTAGCGGATATACAAAGACTACACCCGAGTAAAGCAAGAAACAGGTATTTAGAGTATTGCAACATTTAATACCTCGTGAGATTGTTCAGTTTTCGCAGATTGTAAAAGCTATTAACCCGGCGACTGAGTATGTTGTCTTCAGCCGAAGTGTGCCTGCCTGCGGCAAGGCATCAAAACGCCGCTGTAGCACTCCTACAGCAAGTTTTGATAACGCAGTCTGCAGGCAGGCACACTTCGGCCTCTCTTTTAAAAATCATATTGTTAGGGGTTTCAAGCCAGCCCTTGCTCGGTGTTGCGGCTCTTGACAAGGGAACAACCATTGCCTACGAGCCGCGCCTTGATCAAGGGCAGGCTTGAAACCCTGAAGACGACATACTTAGTCGCCGGGTTAATAAAAGCCCCCTCAGGTTGAACCTGAAGGGGCAGGGCTTGCTTATTTCAGTGCACCCTTACCGTAGCGGTCTTCAAAGCCTTTACGTACCTTGTCGATAGCTTCTTTGCTCATACCTTCAAAGTACCAGGTATGACCATCGATCGGCCTGAAGTATTTATCAAGCATTGCGTCGGCAAACTTCTCATTACCATCCTTCTTATGAACTGCCTCTTTCAATTCAGGAATCCACTTGAAGTAGGTATGCTTGGCAACGTCATAGATACCGTGCCACCAGGTGTAGTCGGGGCCATTCATGGAAGCACCATGGCGGGCGCGACGTCCTTCATGATGCCAGATCTCCCACCAGGTCCACTCGATTTTGTCGTCGAAGGGGCTCTTTGTGATATAGCCGTTCTTTTTCAGTTCTCCCATCACAGCTGCGATAGGTTTGGCGAATTTCTCATTGTAGAGTTCAACCACATTATCGAACTGGTTGTAGTGGCCATTGATGACACTGTCGCTATGACAGGCTTTACAGACCTCCTGCATCTTTTTACGACGCTCTTTCCAGGTCAGTACTTCGACCACAGTAGAGCCCTTGGCCTTGTCGCCAACCTTTGGTAGAGCATTACCCTCTTTGACATCAAACTCATTACCATCTTCCAGGCGCACCAGATTGATTTTCTGGGAGATGGGTGGGCGCAGTGTCCAGGATATACGATCACCAACGTTGTGAGTCTTGCTCTCTTTACCACCAGCACTCATATGACAAGTGGCACAAGTAGGTGCGGCAGAGTAATCGATACCAGCCACCCATTTGTCCGATTCCATATTCATTTCATCGACTTTTGCACGATAGATAATGCCGTGTTTGGATTCGTTGTAGACTTCAATCTGTGGATGGTCAGGGCCGACGTGGCATTTACCGCAAGTATCCGGTGTTCGGGCTTGTGCCTTAGAGAAGCGATGGCGGCCATGACAGGCTGTACATGAGCCAGTGGAGCCATCAGGGTTAATCCGGCCTATACCTGTGTTTGGCCAGGTTGTCGGGCTTGGTTTGCCATCTTCACCAATCTCTATCTTTGCACCATGGCATTGTCGACAGCCAGCATTAACAGCAGCCGGGCCACCAACAACTTCACCGAGCAGGTTATCAAGCGAAGCTAGGATTTGACCGCCTTTTGAGTGGTGGGAGCCATCCATCTCCTCAAATTCCACAGAGTGGCATTTTGAACAGTCTTTAGGGGTAACGATGATGGTGATACGTTGTCCTTCATGTTCAAAGCCATCAATATCATCAGCTTTTGCTTCATGACAGTCGAGGCAGTTGACGCCACTCTGACCATGTTGACTGCGGTTCCACTCCATGGTCAATCCGGGGTCTTCCTGCCAGTGACACTCTATACACTCCTGGCCTTTTGGGTTTCCCCAATCCTTACCTATTGAACCTGATGGTCTTGCGGCATCAGCAGTTGAGACTTGCAGCAATAGAGTCAGTGCCGCTGCCATACTACCCAGTATCGCTGTGAACGTACGGTTACCGAAGCGTTTCATAGCTCCCTCCTATAGTGGGTTGATATAATGAGGGATCTCCTCCAATAGGGATTTGTGTCGAAAAACTACTGCTTTATCGAGCACATTGAATCACTGTTGAAAATCACCCCTGAAGTATTGGCAAGCCAAGTTCGAAGAAAGGGATAGTTTTGACTAAATTACCCAACCCCACTTAATTTATTATAGATATGGGGACAGCATGGTTTCACTCTTATGGTCAGTAAAACCCTGTTCTTATTAGTGCTTACTCAGGGCTATGAGAACGGTTCGGATGTGGGTATGCCTTGATCTAAATCAAGTGCCAATGGAGTTATTTAAAGTAGAAATTTAGCGAATATTAAAAGTGTCTTTAAATGTAGCAAAAGGCAATTAAATATAGGCTTTTTGATGTTATCTTTTAAAATAAAAAGTTCATTATTATTTCTATTTCTGGTGAAATAATATCTGACGATTCAGGGGTAAAAATCTATCCGATAAATTATCTACCCTGGATTAATTATACGGCATACCCACAAAGTGGTACATCTCTATATGCAAACTATTAACCTAATCTGTTGTTAATCAGTCAAGGTGTCGATATTGATGCAAATGATGATGGTCTGCTGGATGAGGCACCCGCTCAAGTCAATGGAAAATTTCATACCCTGTTGACAGGTGAACAGTTGATCTCAGGTGAGGCAAAGGCAACAGTTTTAACCGAAGCTGCATACCAAAATGTTCGCTATCTATTAGCCAGCAGGTCAAGCCAGGCTGACATATTGCTAGCATTGGATAGTAGTGCGCAGTTTCTACTGAAACAGGATCTTAACGGTGATGGCACTATTGATCATCTGGACCTTGCTGAATGGCACCCGCGACTTGATCGTGAAACAACAAGACCCAGTCTGGAACAGCTTCAGTTAGTTATCCAGGATATACATCAGAATCGATCTACAGCTCAACACACAATTACATTATTTGATGCCATCGAACCATCAGTAAGTGAATTATATCTCTGGTCATATAACTGAAATGTCGATCACTGATGAATGGCTTTATGTTCAAAGTAGATCTGGATCTGTCGTTTTTGCTGTAATTGATCAATTTGGCTTACAGATATTTGATTTGAGAGGATGGGTGAGTGTGGAAAGTCCAGCAATAGTTGGGCGTATGGATGTACAGGATGTACAGGAGATCGCCACATCAGCTGGAAACCATGCTTTTCTGCTGTCCGGAGAGGATCAACACCGCCGCATTGTGAGTCTGGACCTGTCAGATATGCAAGAAATCATTAGCACATCTACAGAAGTCTACTCTGACCTGTACCAGAATCCACTGGTTTTAGATCAACACCTCTATGCAACAAGCATCTTTTCAGGTGTTACTCTGTTCGATATTTCTGATCCCATGGCGCTATCTTTACATTCAAACTATGACCAATCTGTTATGGAGTTTGCTTCAGCCGGTACAGTTTCAGCAGGGAATATTCAAGTGCTCAACGTAGATAACCCTGAAGTGCCAGAGTTTGTGGGAAATTTTCATACATCCTCACAGGTAAGAGCAGTTACAGTCCTGAACAACCATCTATTCACTGCAACCCAGGATGAGGTTTTAATATCTCAGCTGTCACTCGAAGCTGTGCCTTAGCCTATCTGTTTGTCAGACCGGGTTGATAACAGTTGATCCGATACTATTTCGTGATTGCTGTTTCGATGGGCAAGAAAAAAAGTAACTTGCCCATCGGATCTGATCTTGCAGCGATTCAGGAAGCCTATGATGGCTTGTTATTGGACAGTTGCTTTTGGATGTTTCCAGGAACCGGTTCATAGTGGCTGAACTCTATGGTGTAAATTCCTTCGCCACCGGTGAGTGCTTTCAGGTGGGTGGCATACCCTTCCAGTTCCGCCAAAGGTGCTTGGCCTTTGATGATCAATGTATTGTTTCGTCCTGTCTCGGTACCACTGATCTGTCCGCGTCGCCCTGCAAGGTCTCCTGTCAGATCTCCCATGAACTGGTCAGAAGTGGTAATTGAGATGTTAACAATCGGCTCAAGGATCACGGGACCTGCATTTTCGACAGCTTCAAGAAATGCTTTTTTACCTGCAGTGACAAATGCGATCTCTTTGGAATCAACAGAGTGAAACTTTCCATCATAAACGGTGACCCGTACATCCTGCATGGTGAAGCCACCAATAGCACCTTCATCCAATGCGCTTCTAACACCTTTTTCAATCGCCGGTATAAATTGACCGGGAATAGCGCCACCAACCACTTTATTGACATATTCAAAACCAGACCCGCGCTCAAGAGGCTCGATACGTAAAAAGACTTCACCGAACTGGCCAGCACCCCCGGTCTGTTTTTTATGCCGGTAGTGGCCCTCAGCTTTGCGTGTAATGGTCTCCCGGTAGGAGATACTGGGTGGGTGAGTCTCAACTTCTACACTGTATTTCTTTTTGATCTGTTGCAGCAGTACATCAAGATGCAACTCTCCAAGTCCGCGCATGACTGTTTCATTTAGACTGACATTATGCTCTACATGGAAACAGGGATCTTCATCTTCCAGTTTATGCAGTGCATCACTTAATTTCTGTTCATCGCCACGCTTGGCCGTGTTGATAGCCAACCCAAACAGGGGTACTGGGCACTCGATTGATCGCAGGTGGTGATGATCTTCATCATGAGAGTCGTGTAACACGGCATCGAAGTGAATATCTTCCACCCGGGCAACGGCACAGATATCACCAGGCACAGCCTGTTTCATCTCCTCTTGATCTTTTCCATGTAGACGGAAGAGATGACTGACCTTAAAAGGTTTGCGAGCGTCACCGATAAAGAGCTGAGAGTTGACCTCGAGTTTCCCCTGATGAACCCTGAAGATGCCCAGTTTTCCACGGTAAGGGTCGTTGATGACCTTGAAAGCATGACCTATGACATGTTTGTTCTCATCGGGGGAGACCTCGACTGGCTTCATGTTGGCCCCTTCGCCTTTCATGAATGGGGGAGGGTTACCTTCAGTGGGATCAGGCATGAGTTTAGAAAACAGGTTTAATAACTCATCTATGCCTGCGCCGTTCTCTACGGAAGTGAAACAGACTGGAATGAGGTGTCCTTCCCGGAGTGCCTTTTCAAAGGGATCATGCAGTTGCTCCGGCTCGATTGCCTCTCCTTGCTCCAGGTAGACCTCCATTAAAGCCTCGTCTACCTCCACAACCTGGTCTACCAGGTTGTCATGAGCCTGACTGACGGATGAGAAATCGGTAGATTCACCACCGGGTTGAAAATAGCAGTCGATGACTTTTTGGCCATTTTCTGCTGGTAGATTGATGGGCAGACACTCATTACCAAAGGTCTCCTGAAGATTCTCCAGCAGGGCTGCAAGATCTACCTCCGGTAAGTCAATTTTATTGATAATGATAAAGCGGCAGAGATCGCGGCGTTTCGCGGCTTCCATCATTCGTATTGTTACGGGTTCGATACCTGTAGCCGCATTGACTACGATTACAGCCGACTCAACCGCTGGCAATATACTGATGCCCCGCCCTAAAAAATCAGCATAGCCGGGGGTGTCGATAATATTGACCTGTTTATTTTCATGACTTAGATGTGTGATGGCGATATCAAGAGAGTGTTGAAGCTCTTTCTCAAGATCATCGTTATCGCAGACGGTATCTCCACGTTCGATAGTGCCTTTGGTTTTGATGGCGCCAGATCGGTACAACAGGTCTTCAATCAGGCTGGTTTTACCAGAGCCGGCATGGCCGGTCAGAGCGACATTGCGAATATCGTGGGTAGAGTAGTTGGCCATATTGACTCCTATCAACGGAACTTGCCGACTTGCTTCGAATAGCCAGGGAAGGCGTCGGCAAAATGACTTATGGTTTTATTTATTGCCAGTATATCAATCAAAAAAGAACAGTTGTTGAGTTTAAGCAGTAGATTGGCATAAAACCCTAGGGTATATCAAAAAAAAGTAAACCACAGGGTGTTGGCCTGGCCTGAGCTAACCTTCATTGGGTAGTTCGGTAAGTGGCCATCTGTATTGTTGCGGTAGATATCACTCCCTATGGCATGCCATGCAGACAAAAGAGTGGTGTGACACTGATTTCAGATACAGAATTTTTGATGTTATCAACAAAGGAAGTGGCGCAAGCAGACACGCTGCTGCGCCAGGGCGCAATCAATGGGCTATCGGAGTAGTAATATCAGGGATGTACAGAGTTAATGACGACCTGTACCGTCTCAGCTTGTCCTGGTTTGATTGGCTCTATTTCACCTTCCAGGTCACCACTCTGAGCTTTTGGATTGCCAGAGAGGGATATTCTGGCGCCAACGGTCACTTCACTGAATCCTGAAAGTTTCATTTGCGGCATCATGGCCATGCTGTCATCGAGACTGAGAGAGATAGGCAGGTCACTCACTTTTTTCCGAACTGCAGCCAGCGGCATAGGGGGGCCACTGACCGCTTTGGCGTAGATGAATACCAGATCGTTTGGTTTTGCCTTACTTTGCAGATCAGGTGAAAGGGATATTTCTACCTTGATGGCTTTGGCTGCAGTCGAAGATTGTGGTTTCGCTGCCGGCTTTTTCGCTTTGACAATAGATGGTAACTCCTCTACTTCAGCCGGTAGACCAAGCTGGGAGCGTGCATCATCGATGGCTTTATTGACAGATTCGAGCTCGTTACTTTGGGGAGTCAGTTGATCACGAAGTGCGTTCCAGCGGACTATCGCCGATTTGAAGTCTGAGGACTGATAGGCAAGGATACCGGTCAGCCAAAGCACATTGGGATTCTCAGGCTCCAGCTCAAAGGCCTTCTGTATCATCGGTGCAGCCCGTCCAGTGAAGTCGTTTCCACTGGTGGCTGCGATGGCTTCAGAGTAGGCCAGCAGCAGGCTCACATCCTGATCATTCATCTCCATTGCCCGTTGATAGGCATTGATTGCTGCGGAGTGATCATTGAGTGACATATAACTACGGCCCAGCATAATCCAGCCTTCATGATTGTCAGGATTTTGCTCGAGCTTTTCTGCCAGTCTTCGAACCAGCTCCTCCATTGGCGGCAGGTTTTCCATACCCTCTTTTTGAGATTGGACTGGCTGTTGATTGGGTTGGCCTGCAGGCTGTTGAGCCAAATGCTGAATGATCTCAGGTGAGCCTAATATGTTGTATATCAGCACAGCAGCTATAGGAACCAGGACTGCAGTGGCAGCCATCGCCCGGCCAGAGGTTTTGTTTTGCGTGATTTCTGCATTAGGCGAGACATCAGTCAGAAGTGCCTTTTGCAGATCCTTGCGGGCAGCCTCATGTTGGGCCTGGTCGAGTTTTCCCTCTTCAAGATCACTGTCCAGCTCAGCCAGCTGCTGCTTGAAGACGGCTAGATTCAGTTCATCTGAGGTGATGTCGCTGGTTACCTCTTTTCTCAGTAACGGCAGCGCAACAAAAGCCATTGCCAGAACAGTAAGTCCGGCAGAAATAATCCAAAATAGGGTCATTGATTCGTGTCTCTTTTCTCGGTCGACTCTGTTAGCAGGTTGTCGAGTCGCTGTTGTTCTTCTTCAGTCAATTCAGTTTCGCTGCTTCTGTTTTTGCGCCTGATAATGCGAAACAGAACCACGCCACCGATTAAAAATACGATCATTGGACCGAACCAAATCGGGTAGGTGCTTGGTTTGACTGGTGGACTGTAGAGTACAAAGTCACCATAACGTGCGACCATAAATTCGATGATGTCATCCTTACTCTGGCCATTTTTCATCATCTCGTAGATTTCGTTTCTGAGGTCTACTGCCAGTTCGGCATTCGACCCTGCCAAGGATTCATTTTGGCAGACCAGACAGCGCATCTCTTCAATGATGGCGCGAAAGTCATTGTCTTGGTCAGGATCCTCAAAGGTATATTCCGCCAATGTTGCGGCTTGCAGGGATGCCAGGCAAAAGAGGCTTAAAAAACTGAGATAGACTAGACGCACGATTATGACCCTTGGCCTTTCAATTCATTAATTATCGGTAGGAGCTTTTCATTGAACAGTGACATGGTCACCGGCCCTGCATGTTTGTAGTGGATGATGCCTTTACTGTCTACCAAGAAGGTTTCCGGGGCGCCGTAGACACCAAGATCGATCGCAGTCCGGCCCTTTTTATCAAAGATATTGATGACATAGGGGTCTCCAAGCTGTTGCAGCCAGGATTGGGCCTTGTCTCTTTCATCTTTCCAGTTGAGTCCAACGATATCCACCTTGCCGGAACGGGCCAGACGGACAAGGGTCTGATGTTCAGCACGACAGGATACACACCAGGTTGCCCAGACATTCAACAGGTAGACCTTTCCCTTCAGGTTTTTGTCGCTGATCAAGGTCTCAGCACTCTCAACTGTTGGCAGGGAAAATTCTGGCACGGATTTACCGATCAAAGGGGATGGGATCTCCCTTGGATTCATCCCCAACCCCTTGAACAGGAAGACCGCAATTACTCCGAAAACGAGCAGCGGAACGGAATAACGCAAGTATCGATTCATTTCAGGTTCATCTCCCAGTGGCAGCAGCTGCTGCGGTAGCGCTGTTTACCATTTCAGCAGAACGTACGCGAGCGGTGCGATAACGTCGGTCGGTAATCGCCAGTAAGCCACCCAATCCCATCAATACACCCCCAAGCCATATCCACCGAACGTAGGGTTTGTAGTAGAGACGTAAGCTCCAGTCGCCACCCCCCAGTGGTTCACCGAGAGAGACATAGAGGTCGCGAGTGAAACCCCAATCGATAGAGGCTTCTGTCATTGGTCTTGTCTGCACGAAGTAGGTGCGTTTTTCAGGCTCCAGAGTGGTGAATTGCTCACCGTTTTTGGAAACCTTGAAACTGCCACGATGGGCGTTATAGTTCGGTCCGGGGATTCGTTTTACCCCTTCGAAAGCGAACTCATAACCGGCAATCTCACTGACATCACCTGGACTCATGCGGACATCATTCTCCTGCCCGAAATTAGAGACCATGGTGACACCCACTATGAATACCGCTACCCCCATATGGGCAGTGATCATCCCGTAATAACTGCGGCCGCCGGTTTTGAAATCTTGCCAGAATCCACTGAAGCCATGCTTGTTTTTAAGGCGATCCCTGATGTTGACAAGATGAGCAGTAGCTACCCAGAGGGCCAGTCCCATACCGAGTCCTACCAACCAGTTACCGCCGGAGAACATAGGCAGCAGGCTAATCAGACCAAAAGCCAGACTGACAGCGAAGGCTACCTTGAGCTCTTTGATCAATAAGGAGGGTTCAGCGTGTTTCCATCTGGAGAGAGAACCTATCCCCATTAACAGTGCCAGGAAGGGCGTTGTGAGTAGGAACATCTTGTTGAACCAGGGAAATCCCACTGAAATTTTACCCAGCTCCAAGGCGTCGTAAATCAGGGGTGCCAGAGTACCGAGCAGTACCAGAGCCGCAAACACGGAGAGCAGCAGGTTGTTGCCGAGTAGAAAGGTCTCCCTTGAGACCAGATCAAATCGTCCTCCACTGGTTATATATGGGGCACGCCACGTGTAGAGCAGCAGCGAACCACCAATAACTATCAGCAGGAATATCAGGATAAAGACACCCCGTGCCGGATCAGAGGCAAAAGAGTGTACAGAGGTGAGTACACCTGAGCGAACCAGGAAGGTACCCAGCAAACTTAGTGAAAATGCTGATATGGCTAACAATACTGTCCAGCTTTTAAATGCACCACGCTTTTCAGTGACGGCCAGGGAGTGGATCAATGCCGTACCAATCAGCCAGGGCATGAATGAGGCATTTTCCACCGGATCCCAAAACCACCAGCCGCCCCAGCCCAGCTCATAGTAGGCCCACCAGCTTCCAAGGACGATGCCGAGGGTTAAAAAGACCCAGGCAACCGTAGTCCAGGGGCGTGACCAGCGAGCCCATGAGGCATCCAGTCGTCCACCAAGAAGTGCCGCTATGGCGAAAGCAAAGGCAACCGAAAAGCCCACATAACCCATATAGAGCATGGGGGGATGGATCGCCAGGCCGGGATCCTGAAGCATCGGGTTAAGCTCGCCACCTTCGGAAGGCACCGGAAAGGTTCTATCGAAGGGATTTGAGGTCAGTAGCATGAACAGCAGAAAGCCGATACTGATCATACCCATCACAGAAAGTACTCTGGATACCATCTCCAGTGGCAGATTGCGACTGAAACTGGCAATGGCAACACTCCAGCTGGCAAGCAGGAAGGCCCATAGTAGTAATGATCCCTCATGAGCACCCCAAACTGCAGATATCTTGTAGATGTCTGGCAATTTGGTATTGCCATGCTGAGCCACGTAGATTACTGAAAAATCGTTGCTCAGAAAGGCATTTGTCAGAATCAAAAGGGAGATAGCCAGAAACACAAACTGGCCCCATGCCAGGCTGCGAGAAGCGGCCATCCATGAGGCGTTATGGGTGTAAGAGCCAATTAAAGGTACCACTGCCATGGTAACTGCCAGGCAGAGGGAGAGTATTAGGGTGAAATGTCCTAATTCCGGGATCATTGAATGCTGGCCTGAGGTTGAGTGTTACCAACGCCCTCATCATGTGCAGTCTTCAAAGAATCTGCGACTTCTGGGGGCATATAGTTTTCATCATGTTTAGCCAGCACTTCGCTGGCGATGAAAATACCATCCTGATTGAGCTGTCCCATAGCAACTATGCCCTGACCTTCACGGAACAGGTCGGGCAGAATGCCGGTATATTCCACGGTAACGGCTTCCGCATTATCAGTGACCGAGAAGGCCGTGGTAAGGCCATCGGGTTTGCGTTTGACACTTTCATTCTGAACCAGGCCGCCAATGCGGAATGGGTGTGCAACCGGAGCTTTGCCTTCAACTACTTCGGAGGGTGAAAAGAAGAACATCAGATTTTCGTCAAATGCGTTCAATGCCAGCCAGGTGGCAACACCTATACCAGCTACCATTAAACCGATCAGTGTAAGTCGTTTTTTACGTATGGGATTCATTTCTCTACTTTCCTGGCCCGACGAATTTTTCGGGCGATATCAGTTAATGCGCGTTTTCTTTGCAGCAAAGGAGCAACAATATTGGCAACCAGAACGATGAGCGCCAGAAGGAAGGAGGGCCAAACGTAGACTGCGTAGCCACCCATTGCGAAAAATTCACTCATTTCGCCTCCTGCTCAACCATTTCCAATACCCAGCGGCTGTTTCTTTCACGTTCAACAATTTCTGCGCGCGCGCGCATTAAGACCACAGCGCCATAGTAAAGTTTAAATGAGATAGCCATGGTCAGCAGAGGGATTAGCATCCTGATATCCATGGAGGGTTTACTGAATTTTGTGACCGAGGCTGTCTGGTGCAAGGTGTTCCACCATTCGACCGAATAGTGAATCACTGGAATATTAACAACGCCCACCAGGGCAAGGATTGAAACCGCTCTGGCAGCAACCCTTTTGTCTTCGATTGCGCTGTGCAAAGCGATGATGCCGAGATAGAGAAACAGCAATAACAGCTCAGAGGTCAGTCGAGCATCCCAGACCCACCAGGTGCCCCACATGGGCTTGCCCCATAGAGAACCTGTTGCCAGGGCAAGGAATGTAAAGGAGGCGCCGACAGTGGCGCTGCTGATAACCACTATTTCAGTGATTTTTATCCGCCACACCAGGCTGATCAATCCAGAAACCGCCATCACGACATAGATGAACATTGACATCCAGGCGGCTGGAACATGGATGTACATGATGCGATAACTTTCGCCCTGCTGATAGTCAGGAGGGGCCACGAACAAACCATAGTAGAGGCCGACCACCAAAGTGATCAGAAAACTGACCATGAACCAGGGAACCAGTTTACCCGCAACGTTATAGAAATAGCGGGGAGAACCCATTTGATGAAAGAAGCGTATGATCATATCAACTTAGACTAATTCTCAGTGAAGCGGCAGTGGCCAAGGGCGCCAGTACCAGGGAGCCTACCAACATCGCTGCCAGAATAGACAATTGCGCGGTGATTGGTATGCCGATTATGGCTGTTTTAACAGCATCTGTAGCAAATATCAGCACTGGAACATATAAGGGTAAGACCAGCAGCGAAAGAATCACGCCGCCACGTCTCAACCCGACAGTCAGTGCAACCCCAACAGACCCAATGAGGCTGAGCACAGGTGTTCCCAGTATTAAGGTTAGCATCAGGGTGGGAATGGCAGATCCGGGGATGTTCAATAACACCGCCAGTAGGGGGGCAACGATAAACAGGGGTAAGCCTGTCACGAGCCAATGGGCCAAAATCTTCGCCAACACCAGAATGGAGACGGGGTGGGCACTCAACATAAACTGTTCAAGAGAGCCGTCATCAAAATCAGAACGGAACATGCTGTCCAGAGAGAGTAGGGAGGCCAGCAGTGCGGCGACCCAGATAACCCCAGGACCTACAGCTTCGATAAGTTTGGCGTCGTTGCCGATGCCAAGAGGGAACATCGCGGTCACCAGAACAAAAAACAGCATTGGATTGACCAGCTCTGAACGTCGGCGATAGGCGAGCAACAGATCCCTTTTCAGGAGCAGGCTAAAAGCGCTGGTTAGGGAGAGTGTACTCATCTTTCAGACAGATTTACGCGCACCAGTTCGACCTCATCCCTAAAGCCAACTCGATGGTGAGTGGTCATGGCAGCCATGCCGCCTTGGTTGAGGTGCCCCTCAAACAGTCGCTCCATATGTTCTATGCCTTTACGATCAAGTGAGGTGAATGGTTCATCGAGTATCCAAAGCTTTGCGTCGGTGACCAGCAGGCGTGCGATAGCGAGTCTACGCTGCTGTCCTGCTGAAAGATTACGGGTAGGTACATCTTCGAAGCCGTAAAGACCAACCTGTTCCAGTGCATGCTCCAGGTCTATACCCTCTTTGGCCTTGCCCAGACCTTGGGCAATACGTAGATTCTCCAGGGGTGTCAGGTCGAGTTTTGAGCCATCTTTGTGTCCAAGATAGGCTATGTGTTCATGGAACTCTGGGCCCTGCATGAAAATATCTTTACCTTCCCAGAGTAATTTACCGGATTCGGGGAGGCGAATGCCGCATAAGATCCTCAATAGTGAGGTTTTGCCACTGCCATTTCTACCCTCAAGAACCAGGGCTTGTCCAGGATTGATCGTAAAATCAAGATCCTCGAACAGCATTCGATCGTCCCTTATGCAGGAGAGGGCTCTCGCTTCAAATGTCGCAGTGGAATGGGGGGAAGATGAGGTTGTCACAAGTTTAGTCGTTTATCTTTATCGTATTTATAAGGCCAGATAATATAAATTCAGCCGGCACAGCCAGGACTGCTTTCATCTCGCAAATACAGAATAAGCCAGTTCCGGACTCTCTGTACGCTTAACAGCCTCTATTTTTAATGTTTTGTTAGCAGAACCTAGCCTGACAACAATACCTGAACTCACACAGGAGTCTCAACAAAAAAAAGCTTTGGGCCAATTAGCCGAGTGAATTATCCGTTCAATCTATATGTGTGGGTTAATATTCCCAAACTAGGACAGCGGAATGCCAGAATTTATTCAACATCGAACTGTTTTTTACTCATAAATCGGTATTAGGTCACGAAAATCGATGGGACCTACCATTTGATAAAGCGATACAGGATGTTGCAAGTGTGGTGTTTGGATACGCACTCCTGAAATCAGGTGTGCATAGAGTAGATCTTAGGAGGCTTGTGGCGCCTTGATAATGACTTGCTCTTGTTCAAAACTCTGGAGATTAGGGGTTCTGTCAGCAATGTTGGACGTTTGCCAAAAGAGAGTCATGCAGAAAGCGACTGCCAACATTAAAAGAAATTTCACCGATTGTACCCCCGGAACATTGTATGGTGGTGAAATGGTAATGCCTTATCAGGCAGAATTTTTATGAGGTGGAATATATAGTAATTACCCTGACTCCGCTAGTGTAGGAAGCAATTGATTTTGATCCAGGTCACCAAAAGGGAGTCTTTCGGCTATTTTTTTAGCTGTATTAGTATTTGATTATTCTCTATTTTGACAGGAAATGTAGCAATTGCCTCTGTAGCCGGCTCTTCCAGAGGTAGACCTGTTTTAAGACAAAAGCGGCTACCATGTAGAGAACATTTAATGTTTTGTCCTTGAATGCAGCCAAGATAGAGCGAAACATCCTCATGGCTGCATTGATCATTCACAGCGTATATTTGACCTTCTGCGTTGACGATCAGATAGCGATGTTGTTCGAAATCGAATCGCTTCATTTTGCCTGGAGGCAATTCATCAGCGGCTGCGACCTTGATCCATTGTTCCTGCATTTTTACATCCACTATACGAGCCGTTCAGCAGCTCTACCTGAATCCAGAACCTGTCGAACCTGGGCGGCAGCTTTTTCAAGGGAATCATGTCGGCCAGCATGCCATAGAGACAATGAACAGCTGTAGACCAGTGAGTCATAGGCAGGGCCTGGTTCACCTTGAAGCGCACGCAAGCCGGTATCAGCGGCCAGTTGTGCTGCTTGTGAGACATCAGATATACGTGCGACGTCATCACCGCTGTTATTGATGGCGGGATGATCAGGTAAGGGAACAGCGCGAACAGACTGCTTGATCGACAGGCTTTCCGGAGAGATTTCCACCGCTTGCTCCTCTCCCATATCGTCATAGCGAAAGAGCATACCCTGCTGTCTCAATGAGGGGATTACACCACCCTCTGTGCCGCGCACCAATAGGCATCCCTCAAATTCTGCAAAGCGAGCAAGTGAAGCATATTTTGCTGGATATGGCTTATGAACATAGCCGGTGACCAGGTGAGTCTTTTTTTGTGCTGTAATCGGTTTTGCAAGAACTTCAACCGTTGTCAGCACCTGACGTTTGATAATTCTTTTGCGAATGTCGGTCAGGTCGTGAAGGCCCGGACAGAAGGTCTTTTGATCCACATAGGCCCATCCTGACTCGGGATTCTCAATGCGGGATACCGCTTCATCCAGACTCATATCGACATTGATACCTGCTGCCTGAAGAATATGGCGGTGGGTGACACCAAACTTGGGACCTACTGCATCGAGGCCGTGGCTGACACAGGGCAGTCCGCAAGCAGCGAGGAGAGCCGGAATCATCGGGGCAACAGGCAGATTTCGATTCATGCCGTCATAGGGGTCAGCCAAAGAGATCAGCTCCTCTACGTTGGCTGTACGACTATCAGAAATATTCAGAATCGCCTCTAAAGCACCCTTGTTTTCATCATCGGTTTCCCGCTTCATACGCAGAGCTATCAGAAAAATAGCGGTCTGAACATCGTCGATCTCACCTCGAAGAATAGCTGACATACCCTCCCTGGCCTCATCCAGTGAGATATCTTTGCTCAGTTCCGGGCCAGTGGCGATGCGTTGAATAATGGAGTGCATCAAAGTTGCTGAAGTATTGTTTGTCATTTCTACTACCTGACGGCTTGGGGGCCTGCCGAATGATCTATTAGAGATAGGTTTGCGGGGGAGTATAAAAAACTTAGTAAAATTGTCAAGAATTACTGCCGGACACTCCGTGGGGTGTTTTTTTGGCAAACGCGGTAGCTGTTAGCCAATGGGAGCTGTGGAGATCCCCAGGAATCGCCAGTCAAGCAAGCAAAGTCCGAGGCTAGCGAACCTGAGCAGGAAAAACCTAGCGGTGCAGTACCGAAGTCAATACATGGTTATATTCAAAGAATACAGAGTAACTCGGATAGTCCCAACGGGTGATAGGGGGATCGCCCACACTGGGATGGGCTGCGCTGGGTTGACCGAATCGCTGACTTACCTGGTCCATTGTCATACTGCGGCTAGGACGGGGTATCCCCTCTTCACTGTTGATCGGTGCAGTGTCGATTGAATCAATCAACAGCACTTCCGCAGTGACGGATTGAGATATCAGGCAGGCAAACAGGGTGATGGATAGGGCGGTAATGCGAAAACTCATCTGAGCAACTCCGAATTTGTCTCTTCAAGAAGGAATATAGCACTCTTGTCTAACTATAGGAAACCATGAGCAATTAATCGGAATGAAAAGCGTGAACTGCATAAAACCCAGATGCAGTTGACAGATTTCATAATCTAATCAATTCAGGTAATTTTTTTTGCCAGGGTATGCGGTTTAGTGGCAACTTTGTGTTTTAATGCCGAGCTATGTTTAAACCGATCGAATTATTTATCGGCCTGCGCTATACACGAGCAAAACGTCGAAATCACTTCATCTCCTTTATCTCAATGATCTCCATGGTCGGGATCATGCTTGGGGTTGTGGCTTTGATTGTTGTGTTATCAGTTATGAACGGCTTTCACAAAGAGATCCGTGAACGGATTCTCGGAATGGCCTCCCATGCAACAATTTCCGGCGTCAATGGGGAGCTGACAGATTGGCGGGAAGTTCAATCTGAAGCTGCCAAATATCCCCATGTGATCGGAGAAGCCCCCTATGTTGAGGGGCAGGGCATGTTGATCAGTGGTCAGAAAGTCAGTGGTGTGCTGTTGAGGGGGATCTTGCCAGAAGAGGAAGGTGAGGTCTCTGAAGTTATATCATCCATTATCCATGGATCGATAGAGACATTGCAGCCAGGAGATTACGGTATTGTTCTGGGGCGTGAACTTGCTTCAGTTCTGGATGTTGGAGTTGGCGATAGGGTCACCCTGGTAACGCCACAGGTCAACGTAACACCTGCCGGGATAATGCCACGATTGAAACGTCTCAGGGTCAGCGCCATTTTTCAGGTGGGTATGGGAGAGTATGACCGTGGTGTTGCTATTCTGCATATCATAGATGCAGCGAAACTGATGCGTTTGCAGGATGGGATTACCGGTATTCGATTGAAATTGGATGATCTCTATCTGGCACCTCAGGTTTCCCGTGAGTTGGCGATGAAGATGGGGGGCTATTACCGTATCAGCGACTGGACTATGCAGCATCGAAACTTCTTTTCTGCACTAAGAACCGAGAAACGGATGATGACCATTATCCTCTCCCTGATCGTTGCTGTGGCAGCTTTCAATATAGTTTCGACCATGGTTATGGTTGTCACTGATAAACAGTCAGATATTGCAATCCTGCGTACTTTGGGCGCATCACCCCAGTCGATTATGGGGATTTTTATGGTTCAGGGGGCGACAATCGGTATTGTGGGGAACATTCTCGGAATGGCCGGGGGCATGCTGCTGGCCCACAATGTGGAAGAGATTGTGAGTTGGATAGAGCGCACATTGAGCGTCGACTTTCTCGATCCCAGTATCTACTACATCACCAAGCTGCCATCAGATCCCCATACCAGCGATATGTTGTTTATTGGTGGCATGGCCTTTCTGATTACGCTGATTGCAACACTCTATCCAGCGTGGAAAGCATCCCGCACCCAGCCTGCTGAGGCATTGCGATATGAGTGAAGCTGGTTTAGTACTGGAAGCCAGTAATCTGGTCAGGACTTTCGCACAAGGTGATCTCTATGTGGAGGTTCTGCAGGATGTCTGCTTGCAGTTAAAAGAGGGGGAGCGGGTAGCCATCGTTGGGGCATCCGGTTCAGGAAAGAGCACTTTACTGCACTGCCTTGGTGGACTGGATAGACCGGATTCAGGCTCGATCATCCTCAATGGTCAGGATCTGCTGAGTCTCAATGAACGGGATAAAGGAAAGTTAAGAAATCAAAGCATGGGCTTTGTCTATCAATTTCACCACCTGCTACCGGAATTTACCGCTTTGGAAAATGTGGCGATGCCACTGTTGATAGGTGGTCAATCGGTCACTAGTGCCCGGGATCAGGCGGCTGAAATGCTGCAACAGGTTGGTTTGGCCAAGCGGACACACCATAAACCCAACGAACTCTCTGGTGGTGAGCGCCAACGGGCCGCATTGGCAAGAGCCCTGGTTCACCACCCAGCTTGTGTTTTAGCCGATGAGCCAACAGGCAATCTGGATAGAAAAACAGCAGAGCAGGTCTATGAATTGATGTTACAGCTTAATACAGAGCGTAAGGTCAGTTTTATCGTGGTCACTCATGATGTGGATCTAGCCGCGCGCATGGATCGGACGTTGCATTTAGTAGATGGCAGATTAGCTAATCAGTAGCTCTAAACATATTGAGTAAATCAGTGGCCCTGCAGAAAGGCTCATTTAGAGACTTTTGGGGATGGACATCTACGTCGTCGACTTTTCCATTTTTCTATTACTCGCCAGCGCCAGATCCATAGAATCAGACTGTAACCAATGATTGATGAGATTGTGGCGCAGACCAGTGAGCCGACGATCAGAGGGATCAAAATATCAAAACCGGCGCTCTGCAGCCATTCCACGCTGAATTGGAAAGGCTCCAGTGTCGCTTCATCACCAGTGATTGAAGTTCCTACCCGGTATGCGAAATAAAACATAGGGGGGATGGTGATTGGATTGGTAATCCATACCAAGACAACAGAGAGAGGTAGGTTGACCCGGAAAAAGATGGCTGCGGCAGCTGCAAAAACCATCTGAAAAGGGAAGGGCAAAAAGGCCATGAAAAGGCCTACTGCGAATGCGCCTGAGACAGAGTGTCTATTCAGGTGCCAGAGGTTGGGGTCATGGAGTAGATTGCCAAATATCTGCAGGTGTTTGTGATTACGCACCTGGTCGTGATGGGGCAGCAGACGTTTGATGAGTCGTTTTGGCATGTCTGTTGTTAAAAAACGGTCTCAATGGCTATTAGTGGGTGCAACCGGATTGCAAGCATCAGCAAAGCATGGGAAATGTCCTCTGCTGGTTGATCTAAAAACTGATTCTTCCATGAAAAACTCTTGAGATACTAAAAGATAGAGTATACCTGATGGAAAGGGAATGGATGGTGACAAGGAGAAGTCATGAATTGGATTCTTATCTGTTTTGTTATAGGGGCAACACTGTTTCATCAACTGGATGCCCTGCCTGGGTTAAAGTGGCTGTCACTACTTCTATTTGTACCATTCCTTTGGCGATTCACTCAGTTACGTCCATGGCTGGGGCTTTTTATAGGCCTTGCATGGAGTCTACTTCATGCCAGCTTCTCCCTGCAACAGCAGTTGCCTGTCTCATTAGAACGTAGTGATATGGTTCTGCAAGGGGTGGTGGATTCCCTGCCCGTAAAGCGTGGTCTTATTTCTCATTTTCGGATGCGTGTAATCTCGCTTCATGATGCTGACGATGTGGCGTACAAAATTTCTCATGTCCAACTCAGTTGGTACGGCGCCCACCAACCACTGAAAGTCGGAGATAGCTGGCGTTTGAAGGTGAGATTAATCCGGCCAAGAGGCACTCAGAATCCTGCAGGATTCGATCATGAACGTTGGCTGTTTCTACAGCAGATTGATGCCAAAGGATATGTTCGGAAGTGGCAGGGAAATGAGCAAATTGATGCTGTATTGATTCCATCATGGATAGGGCGCTTACGTCAAAGCATTGCCGGTGCCATAGACCACTATACAGAAGCACCTCAAGCTGCGGCACTATTGAAGGCGCTGGCTGTCGGTGACAAGCGGGGCATCGATCAACAAGCCTGGCAGGTCTTTAGCAGCACGGGAACCAACCATCTGATGGCGATATCCGGTTTGCATGTCGGTTTGGTTGCCGGCTGGTTACTGATTACAGGATCCTGGCTCTGGCGTCGTAGCAGCAGGCTATGTTTGATCTGGCCAGCACTCAAGGCGGGTGCCCTGATCGCTCTGCTGGGAGCAATAGGCTACGCCGCCTTAGCAGGATTTACGCTCCCCACACAACGTGCACTGCTGATGTTGGTGACCACCCTTGGTGCAGTGATTCTTGGCTATCGTGTGCAGTTTGGACGAAGCCTGCTGCTTGCCCTGTTTCTGGTTGTCCTGATCGATCCATTGGCAACGCTGAGTATCGGTTTTTGGCTCTCTTTCATCGCTGTGGCAGTGATATTGTGGCATATGGGAGGGCGAATTGTTCCAATGCGTGGTTGGCGCCAGGGAGTGCGAATACAGCTGGCCGTTACCCTGGGGTTACTGCCGGTGCTGTTTCTCTTCTTTGGTCAGGTCTCTATGATCTCGCCCTTGGTCAATCTGATAATGGTGCCTTGGTTCAGTATGGTTTTAGTGCCGATGATGCTGATTGGTTTACCTGCTTTGCTTATTCCTGAGTTGGCCCAGATCTGGTTTAACTGGCTCGGCACCCTCTCCGGGATGACCTTCGATACCCTGCAATGGTTCTCAACTCTGTCGTTCGCGGTCTCTGAATTGCCGGCACAAGAGACGCTCTTCTGGTTCTCTGCTTTGGTTGGGTGCCTGCTTCTGATTATGCCCAGTGGCATTCCCGGAAGGGGGATGGGGATCTGGCTTTGTCTGCCTGTTCTGCTATCGACACCGGAGCGGCCAGAAGAGGGTGAATTATGGTTCACACTACTGGATGTGGGTCAGGGGCTGGCTTGTGTTATAGAGACCAGTAATCATTTGATAATCTACGACACAGGACCAAAGCGTGGTACAGCTCAGGATGCGGCTGAATCAGTTATCATTCCGTTCCTCAGATCGCGTGGTCACGACCAGATCGATCTTTTACTGGTGAGTAATGGAGACAGGGATCATGCTGGGGGTTTGGAGACGCTCGTCAAAGCGATTCCTACTGAGAGAATATTGGCTGGAGAGCCGGAGTTGATTGATCAGGCTCAACCCTGTCGCGCTGGAGAAGCGTGGTCATTGGATGGTGTCAGTTTTCAGATACTCCATCCAACCGCAGAGGCAAGCTATAAGAGACGTAATGATCGTTCCTGCGTGCTGAAGATAGTCAGCAGCGATTGGGGCATTCTGCTTCCGGGAGATATTGAAAAAGCGGCTGAAGAGCAATTGATAGATCAGAGCCCTGAGCATTTGAAATCGAAACTGATCGTGGCACCACACCATGGCTCAAACAGCTCCTCATCCCCTGAGTTTGTGACCGCTGTCGATCCTGAGTGGGTTCTATTTTCAACTGGGTACAAAAACAGCTATGGTTTCCCCAGACCTGAGGTAATTGAACGCTGGCGGCTTCAAGGTGCTGATAATCTGAATACGGCGCTGAGCGGTGCGATTGAATTTCGAATTGCAGCTGGAGAAAAAAATCCACTGCCTCGGCTCTACCGGGTGTTAAATGGTCGATACTGGCACAATAGGGAGTGAATATCGGGCTCTCCCAGAGGCGCAACGAATCGCTTCATATGGGCCTGTCCACAAGCGCCATTGGCTGTGTTAGGCTTGCGTGATCTAGAGACTGCTAGTCGCCGCTCGTATTGCTTGCCAATGAGACTTGTGGTGCGGACGAGAGTTGCCGAATTTACTGCACGGCACATTAGGAACATGGCCTGATCGAGCGATCTGTTAGTGAAATGCAATAAAAGGAAAAGGATAAGTGTTTGAACTTGTAAAATCTGGCGGATGGCTGATGCTGCCTATCATCATCTGTTCCATCGTTGCATTGGGTATCGTCATTGAGCGTTTCTGGTCCCTGCAGCACAAAAAGGTTATGCCGGATTATCTGATGAAGCAGATTCTACAGCTTCACCAGGAGAATAAACTGAGCCTGGCGGACTTGAACAAGTTAAAAAGCAGTTCACCTCTGGGAAGAATACTTGCCGCTGGGCTGGTCAATCGAAATCATGACAAAGATGTGATGAAAGAGGCGATCGAAGAGGTTGGGCGTCAGGTTGTGCACGAGCTTGAACGTTACCTCAATACATTAGGCACGATTGCATCGATCTCACCACTGCTCGGTCTGCTTGGTACGGTCATCGGCATGATCAAAGTCTTCAGCGTCATTGTGACTTCAGGAGTAGGTGATCCCGGTGTTTTGGCGGGGGGTATCTCTGAAGCCCTGATAACTACAGCTGCGGGGCTTTCTGTAGCAATACCCAGCCTGATGTTTCATCGTTATTTTACTGGCCTGATCGACAGACTGGTGATCGGTATGGAAGAGCGGGCATTGAAGATGGTCGAAGTGATACACGGTGAGAGAGAGCGCTGAAATGAATTTCAGACTGAAGCCTCGAAAAACACCTGAGGTGGATATCACGCCACTTATCGATGTTGTGTTTTTATTGTTGATATTTTTCATGGTATCGACAACCTTCGAACATGAGAGCCAGATCCTTATCGAACTACCCGAAGCGACCGGTGAGGAACTTCAGCGTGAAAAGAATGAGCTGGATATAACCATCAATATTGCCGGAACCTTTTTTGTCAATCAGAGAGAAGTTGTCAATACAGAAATCGAAACCTTGAAAATGGCAATCAGTAAAGCCATTGGTGAAGAGGGGAATATCCCGGTGATTATCAATGCAGATGCTCGTACCCCCCACCAGTCGGTGATGACCGCAATGGATGCAGCGAGTCAGCTTGGTTTGACCAAGATGACATTTTCAGCCCATAAGCCGGCAGCAGAGTGAGGCTTTCTCTACATTGAATTGGATTGAATCTTCCTGGCAGGAGCGGCGACTTTCAACGCTGTTACTGTTGCCTTTGAGTGGCTTGTTTTGCCTGGTTGCTCTATTAAGAAGATGGTTCTATCGGTTGGGTCTCTTCAGTAGTCGGAGTGTGGGAAAGCCGGTGATCATTGTTGGCAATATCACAGTGGGAGGCACTGGAAAAACGCCACTCATCGTTTGGATGGCTCAGCAACTGACTGAGTTGGGCTATAGGCCAGGCATTATCACAAGAGGCTATGGTGGTCAGTCGAAGAGCTGGCCTTGTGAAGTCACATCCGATAGTGGTGCAGGGCAGGTGGGTGATGAAGCGATATTGCTCAAACGACATAGTGGATGTCCAGTCTATGCAGGGCCAGACCGCCCAGAAACTGCAGAACAGTTAATTTCCAACTACCAATGTGATCTCATTCTCTCTGATGACGGATTACAGCATTATGCGTTGCAACGGGATCTGGAAATTGTTGTGATTGATGGTCAGCGTCGTTTTGGTAACGGCTACTGCCTTCCCGCCGGCCCCTTGCGAGAGACCCCAAAAAGAGTGAATAGTGTTGATTTGGTGATTGTAAACGGCCAAGCCAATACAGATGAATACCAGATGAGTGTTACAGGCAAGATGGCAATCCCTCTTAACGGAGAGTTGGCTGCTAAGGCCCTGGTCGAGTTTTCAGGGAGCCGTGTCGATGCAGTAGCGGGTATTGGGAATCCTGAGCGATTTTTTTCTATGCTTGAACTATCAGGGCTCAGGGTTGATCGCCATGTTTTTCCAGATCATCATCCCTTTTCCGCTGATGATTTGGCCGCTTATCGTGACAACACAGTTCTCATGACCGAGAAAGATGCTGTAAAGTGCGAAAAGTACGCTCAATCTAATCACTGGTATGTACCTGCGACTGCGAAGGTAGATCCTGAATTCGAACAACTATTTTTGACGAAGGTAAAAAGGCTCTTAGATGGACAGAAAACTGCTTGATATTTTGGTTTGCCCTGTATGTAAGGGAAAACTCCTGTATATGAAAAAAGAGCAAGAGCTGATATGCCGTGCTGATCGATTGGCCTATCCCATACGTGACGAAATACCTGTCATGTTGGAAGAAGAGGCGAGGAAATTAGCAGCAGATGAAGAGATTCCAGAAGGATAAAACGATGGGTTTCAAAGTTGTCATTCCTGCCCGATACGCTTCAGTTCGCCTGCCTGGAAAACCGTTGCTGCCGATTGCCGGTAAACCGATGATTCAGCATGTTTTTGAGAGAGCTGTCGAGAGTGGAGCCGAAGAGGTGGTTGTTGCCACAGACAGTCAGCAGATTGCAGATGTCTGTGGGGCATTCTCAGCAGATATCTGTATGACATCAGCAGATCATCGCAGTGGCTCTGATCGTATTGCTGAGGTGGTGGCACTGAAAAATTGGGGGGAGGATGAGATTGTGGTCAATCTGCAGGGAGACGAACCCTGTATGCCGCCTGAGCTGCTGACTCAGGTTGCAGATGATATGAGTCGACACGAAGTCGCAGGTGTCACTACCTTGTCTGCTGCGATCACTGATCGAAATATGTTGTTTGACCCCCATGTGGTCAAAGTTGTGACGGATCAGCAGGGTTATGCGCTCTACTTCAGTCGTGCGCCCATTCCCTGGCATCGTGATGAGTTTTTGCAGGCTGAGAGCCCCTTACCCAAGGAGACCGGCTTTTCCCGGCATATCGGTCTGTATGCCTATCGTGCTGGCTATCTGGCACGTTTTGTTTCCTGGGAGCACGCCCCCATCGAAAGGGCGGAATCCCTGGAGCAGCTCAGGGTACTCTGGCATGGAGGCAGGATTCATGTCAGTAATGCTAAGGTCGATCCTGGTCATGGCGTGGATACACGTGATGATATTTCAAAAGTAGAAGCGCTTCTCCAGGGATCTCAGACAAATCCTTGAGATTTCCACACAGGGCAACAGTTCTATTCTCCCTTCCCTGGATTTAAAAATCTTCTCAAGAACGGGCAGGTAGGCCCGTTTTTGAACAATTTCCCGGATATTACACTTCTCTGTTGATGAGATTCCAAGTCATTGACAATTATCAAACAGTGTAAAATTATTCGACGCTACCCATGAAATAGGGCATTTAACCCATTGCGATTTAGGAATCAAAGGCATATCTGTCGAGATACTTTACACTGATCAAATTAATAACTGAGAGTGATTTATCAAGTAACAAAAATAACTTACTGTAATTAAAGGATAATATACTATTTGGCATGAACCGTGCAAATAATGAATCCCAATTAGGCTGAGATATAAAATGTGATGCAAAACCAGTTCATTTTTTTTATTACCAGCCGAAACATTGTTTAAATAAAAAACAAAAAGGGTATATATGACCTTAATGAAAGACAAGTTGGGCAGTATCAGTCTGAATGAAATTTCCGCAATCAGACTCTCTTCTTCAGCCTTTCCTGTCACCGAAAGGGAGCTCACTTCAGGCATATCTATCAACGACAAGGTCAAGCCAACCGATCCTCATCTATCAGACGGCTTAGCCTGTCTCAAAAAAACCAGTCACACCTCTCACCCCTTTGTAACTTCAGAGGAGGAGGAGAGAAAGCGCATATCCCGGGAACTTCATGATGGTCTAGGACAGCTACTTACCGGTATGGGTCTTCATGTGCAGCGTTGCCTGAATGATTGTGATGAAAATCAGGATCAGGCAATGCCGGCTGAACATCGCGATTCACTTGAGGCTATATCTTCAATGGTCAAACAGGCGATGTCAGAAGTCAGGTCAATCTGCAGTGCTATTCGACCTGCCATACTTGATGATCTTGGGGTGCTTCCTGCTATCTCATGGCAGTGTCGTCAAATCTCTAAAATTTGCAGCGATACTCAAGTCGTAACCGATTTTGATGTTGATGAGAGCGCAATCCCTGATGACTACAAAAGTGTCATCTATCGTATTGTCCAGGAGTCACTGAATAACGCAGTCAAATATTCTAAAGCGAAGACAATCAGTGTCTCACTTTTACAGGCCCACGATGCGATTCATCTGCTGGTTATTGATGATGGTGTTGGTTTCGACCCTTCTGAAATTCAGGGTAAAATTGGCATGGGTCTGGTTGGTATGCGTGAGCGGGCAGAGTCAGTCGAAGGTAGAATCCGAATCGATACCGGAATCAATCAAGGCGTTCAGATTCGCGCATCTTTTCCACTCTAAACCGATCTTCTTAGCGGTTGATTATACCTTTCTCCAAGGCATAAGTGGTCAATGCAGAGACGCTGTGCAGATCGAGTTTCTTCATTAAATTCGCGCGGTGTTTTTCCACTGTTTTTACACTGATACAGAGATAGTCAGCCATGCTTTTATTGGTGTGGCCTTCTGCGATCAATTTCAGAATTTGGCGCTCTCTTTGGGTAATTGTGTCCCAGCGGGTAAGTGGTTCCTGATTGACATTGTTGGTATGTAAATAGCTGTTGACTACTTTCTCTGTAATTTCCGCACTCAGGTAGGTTTTTCCTTCCAGCACCCTTTCAGCCGCAACCATCAATTCGTTCTGGGTTGCATCTTTCAGTACATAACCATTGGCGCCCGCTTTAAGGCTTGCCAGTACATACTCTTCTTCATTGTGAACTGTAAGAACCAGGGCTTTAACTTCCGGCATTCTCTCTTTGATTTCCCTGACCGCATCCATTCCATTGAGACCAGGCATATTTAAATCCATAATCACAAGGTCGGGTTTGAGTTCTATGGTTCTTCGGATGGCATCCCGCCCGTTATCAGCTTCCCCAATAATCTCGAAATTTGGATTCGATGTGAGTAATGCCTTTAATCCGGCGCGCAGAATTGTGTGATCTTCTGCGATAAGGATATTCTTTTTATCTGAGCTCATGTTCTTCGTTTGTTCTCGAGCAGCCGGGCGTTAAAAGTTCAGGATCCATTGTTTTACACGCTTCCCTGAAAGTTTAGTTGGGGATGACCTCGAAGCAAGCTTGAATGTCATCAATAATTGTCAGTCAGGGAATTTAGATCGTCTATTCAAATTCAGATAACAGTTCAACAGCGTATCCAATTATTGCACTCAACCATTACCTGGTTGGCCACTAGAGTGCAGACCCTCTTATTCCAAATGAGAGGCCAGGATTGCCTGGTCAAATTCCCTCCAACATAACTATTACATTTAACTGCGCTGTATACCATATCCCATCAATTGAACACCCTACCAGGTAGGTAGGGTTTCTACCCCGCTCAACTACATATTTTCAGACCCGCAGGGTAGGGGCGAACCCCGGCCAAAGGCGTAGTACCACTCAAAGACCATATATATAAGGAAACGTATGATTAGCTGCAAGTGCTGGTAAAGGGGCCAGTATATCTGGCTGGCTTGTATGCAAGCCCCGGAAAGTTTGTTGACCAATTAGGGTCTGGAGAAAGAAACCATGATAAACGAGAATCAGGGTTACAAAAACAGAGTCGCGATGATATTCATTATGCTGACTCTGCTTTTTTTAAGTACCGCAGTAAATGCTGCGCGTTTTAACCTGAATGTAGTGGATGGCGCAGGTAACCCAGTGGAAGGTTTCCGCTGGATGATTCAGGACGACACCACATTTCCGGTGGATCCTGCTGCCCCGGCGACGACTGCTGATGAGCTGCTCTCACTGAGCTTTCACAGGAGTTATGCACCTGTCGGAAAGGCACAGAATGATGCCAGTGGCATGAGTGGCAATACAGATCTCTCAAGCGTAGAGATTTTGAATGTTACTCCTGGTAGATACTATGTATCCGTGTTGCCCTACAGTGGTCATGGCATTACTGGTGGTTCGGTAACTGTATTACCAAACGCCAACGATCCGGATAACATGCTTGATGATCTGACGGTGACATCTCAGGCCTATCCGATTCCTACTGCACAGATCTCGATCTTTCTCTTCCATGATAACTATCCAATCAATGGTGCGCCTGATCTTCCAGAAGAGACCAATCCAGCGCCAGGTGAGCCTGGTCATGTGGATTGGACTCAGTTTAACCTCTTTCTCGAAGAGCCTGCCGGTCGTTATGGACAGGCTGGTGGACAGGTCATTCAAGACGCTTTCGGTAACTATCTCGGTACCTCCTATCGTGAAGATTGCGATATCAACGGTCAACCCGATACCGATGTATTCACCAATTTCATCTGCTACGTAGATGGCGCGCCGATTATTGATCAACTGGGTAACGGAACACTGCAGCCCAATGAAGACGGCCTGCTGCTTGTTAAAAACCTGGCGCCTGGTAAATATGGCATAATAATCAAGCCCCCGATCAAAGATACCAATGAAGCAACTGGTTGGCAGCAGACCAGTACCATCGAGGGCAGTAAGGTTATCGATGCCTGGGTCAAGGCAAATGAGCCTGCCGCTTTTGTTGAGTTCGGACCTCCTGGTCCACATGTCTTCGTCGGCTTCATTAAGTCGACTGCTGATGGTGGTTTTCCTGCGTTGACATCAACGCCAGGGGAACAGGTTGCCACCGTCACAGGTACGGTTACCGATATTCATATCTCCCGTCCTCCTTTTTCTCAGTTTTACAGTGGACGTGATTTTCCTGGTTGCTGGGTTGGTGTGAATGACATGGCTGCCGGTGGTGGTCAAGGTGTCTTCGCTACACCATGCACCAACAGTAATTTTTCAATTCCTGGTCTGAGTCCTGGTTCATATCAACTGGTTGTTTTTGATGCCAACCTGGATGCAGTCATTAGTTTGCAGCCCTTTACCGTCGATCCGACTGGTGGAACCTGTAATCTTGGTGGCACCTGTAACTTTGGCGATGTGGGCGTCTTCAACTGGTTCTCCAGAGTCAATGCGGGCATTTTCTCTGATGAAGATCAGGATGGCTTCTGGGATCCAACTGAGGCCGGAATCGGGCCTGAGAGTCAGGATGTCTCACTGCGCTGGCGTGATGGTACCATCTATCAGAACTTTCCAACTGATGGTGAAGGCCTGGCGCCTTTCGATGAGAAGTTCCCCTTCTTTCATTGGTTGGTTGCGGAAGTCAGCTTTGCCAACAAGAAAGCTACCGGCGGTACTTTTGTAGTTGACGCTGGCGGTCCAGTGGACACCACCGCTACAGAGTTTCCAAGCTATGGTGAGCTGGTTCCTCAAGCCCAATGTACGGACTCATCCCAATACGATCCTGCGACCAACAGCTGTCCAGGATTTGAAGCCATCAACCCAAATACTGGTGATAATCTCTCTCGCACAGAGACCGGCCAGGTTTTGACGATGGGTATCCAGGGTTTTCTTGGACAAACCAATGTGATGCAATTTGGTAAGACCGACTATATCGGTTTCACCGAGGCTGATTTTACTACTTTCCCACCTGTCCTACCGAAATTCGTTGGTGAAAATGGCGGCATTTCAGGTATGGTTTTCTATGCCACCACCCGTGCCGAAGACGATCCTCAGGGAGCCGCTGCAGAAGTATGGGAGCCTGGTATGCCAAGAGTGCAGTTGGCTCTATATGCAGATGGTGACATCGACTCCTTTCCAATAGGTGCCAGCTTCCCGAATGGAACTGATGCCTTTGGTGAAGCAACCTATGGTGATGTGGATTGGAATAACGATGGTATCGCTCAACCTGATGACGGTGTAATCGATGATATCGATCTTAACGGCTGTGTCAGTTATGCCGACGTCGATAACTATCCGTTCGGTAACTTCCCTGGAGATGAGGATATAGATTACAACTGGACCAATACGCCTGATGCAAATGGCGTTTGTATCCAGAATCCTGGTGCAGGTAACGGCGTATTTGATCTCAACGATGCACTGCAGGTCACTTACACTGACAGCTGGGACGACAGCATTCCAGAAGGGTGTCAGGGGCGAAACAATGTGGGTGTCGCTATTGTCGATCCTCCAATTGCCGATGACCGCTGTTTTGACGGACTGCGAAACTACAATCAGCTACGTGATGCTGTATTTGATGGTGGCTTTGCCTTTGCGGACTATGATCTTGATCATCTGACAAATATTGGCGGTAACACCGCAGCCGCTGTAGCAGACATCCAGAACTATCTGGTAAGTGCTGATGCCGCGGTTCGTGCGATCGATCCTGCTAAGGCGGATAACCTGCAACTAGGTATGCTGCCGAGCGACTACATCGTGCAGATGTCGACCCCTCCAGGGTACGAAAACCTTAGAGAGGAACATAAGAACGTCGACTTCGGTGATGAGTACATCCCAGGTGAAGGCCAGGATTGGCGGGCTGATCTACAGGCTCTTCCACCATCATGCGTAGGTGAACCTCATGTTGTGCCCCAATATCTCACCATGGTCACCAAAGATGGCAGCGGTGATGCAGGAGTAGGTGATGCCAATCTGATCGATCCGGCTCTGGTTGGAGATGAAGGGGTCTATGCACCTTTCGCAGGTGATACCCGCCCATTGTGTGACATGAAACAGATCCCGCTCTCATCTGCACAGAATGCTGCAGCTGAGTTCTTCGTCATGACTCATGTACCTAAGGCAGGCAATATTTCAGGTGTCATCCTGAACGATCTGGCCAATGAGTTCGATCCAAGCGCACCAAGCTTTGGTGAGAAGTATGCACCACCTCATGTGCCAGTCGCCTTCTATGACTGGAATGGTGATCTGGTGAACCGGGTCTATGCCGATCAGTATGGTCGCTTTGACGCTCTGGTGCCTTCGACCTCTACAGCCAATCTGCCGATGCCTTCCGGTATGTCACCTAACATGCTGGTCTCCTGCATGAACGACGCCGGTCCGATCAAGAATCCACAGTATGATCCAACTGCAGATACTGATGGTGATGGTATTGATGAGAACGGACAGTCGGCGCTGATTATCGATCCTTACTTCGATACTCAGTACAGCCAGTTCTGTTACACCTTCCAGTATATGCCGGGAACCATTACCTATCTGGATACCCCAGTGGTTCAGGTTGCGGCTTTTGCTGGTCCTGGACAGTTCCCGGTCGATTGCGAACGCCCAGACTCAACTCCGATGATCTCATCGGTGAAGCGTCGAAACAGCAGTGGCGGTGGCGGTCCTTTCGCTCTGCCAGGCCAGGAGATTCGCATCAACTCTATGGGTAACAACGTTGTTGTACCTAATCCAGAGTGGGATGGTGCTGATCTGGCGCTGAAGACAACGACCCGTGACTATCGCTTCTCAGCAGCTGCTGAAGCCTGGATTGAGGACGCCACTGGCACTCGCTCCCAGCTGACAGTAACAGGTGGAAACGGTAACCGGATCTTCGCAGCCATACCCGCCGGTACAGCAGCAGGTGAATATCAACTGACCGTTGTTAATAGTGATGGTGCTGAAACACCTATCGGTGTAACACTGACAGTTGGTGTTGATGTTAACGGCACTGAGATGGGTCTGCGCGGTAATGGTACCTACTACAACGTAGTCAATATTCCAAGCGCCCAATATCCTACTATTCAGTCAGCTATTGGTAATCCACTGGAAGGTCAGCCTGGTGTTGAGGCTGGTGATCTGATTCTGGTTGCACCTGGTGTGTACGATGAGATGGTCATTATGTACAAGCCGGTTAAGCTCCAAGGCTGGGGCGCTGGTGCAGTAACCATCAATGCCAGAAAGTCACCGACTGAGAAGATTATCGCCTGGCGTGCACTTGCCCAATATCTGGTGGATGATGGTTCCATTACCCAGACACCAGGTCAGGTAAATGCACCTTTCGGTTTTCCTGGTCTGAACAACGGTGCCTTCCCAACGGAAGAGGGTGCAGGCGTGTTTGTTGCCGGTGTACGTAACGGCATCAACCGCTTTGGTCATCCCCGTAACCGTGGCGCCAGAATCGATGGTTTCACCATTATCGGTGCCAGCACCGGTGGCGGTATCATCGCCAATGGTTTTAACCAGTTCCTGCATATTGCTAACAATCGTTTGACTGCCAACTCAGGCTTCAACGGTGGTGGTATTCGTATCGGTCATCCTGACCTGACTCACGCCATTGCCAATGAAAACGATCCTAGCTTTGTGGATGGCAATCCGAACCAGGCTGTTGGCTCATTGGTCTATGATGATGCTGTCAACGACCGAGTTCGTATTCACCATAACCACATCAGCCAGAACGGTACCCTTAACGGTGCAGGTGGCGGTATCTCTCTGAATACCGGCAGCGACAGTTATCGTGTACAGAAGAACTGGGTATGCGGTAACTTCAGCCAGGGCGGCGGTGGCGGTATCGCTCACCAGGGTCTCTCGCGTAACGGTCTGATCGAGGATAACACCATCCTTTTCAATGAGACCTTCCGTCAGACTCCCGGCAGTGCGCCGGCAGGTGGTGGTATCCTGGTTACAGGTCTGCCAGCACTTATTCCAGAGGATGAGACAGGTCTGTTGCTCTCACCTGGAACAGGTCATGTCACCATCGACGCCAACCTGATCCGGGGTAACCTGGCAGGTGCCGGTGACGGTAGCGGTATCATGCTCTCCAGCATCAATGGTCAGGATATTGGCCAGAATCTGGGTGCACGTGGTCCCTGGTATCGTGTCTTGGTCTACAACAACATGATCGACAACAACGTTGCTGGTGTAGCAGGCGCCTTGGCCCTGTTGGATTCACCTAAGGTCTTTATCCGTAATAACACAGTCGCCAACAACGACTCTACAGCTACCGGATCTCAGGCTTTCGCACCTGGCTCACCAAATCTCTCCACAGCTATGCCAGCGGGTATCGTCTCCCGTTATCACAGTGATGTGATGGATCAGCTGCTGAACCTGGATGAGAACTTTGGTGATGTATTTGTCGATCCGGATGTGTTTGGTAATCGCCCACAGGGTTCTGATTTCTCTGATCCGATCCTGCGTGACTCGATTGTCTATCACAACCGTTCATTCTTCTGGACCAACTTTGATGATCCAAACACATTGGTGATTGAAAACAGTCTGGTACCAGTGACCTGTGATACGCCTGCGGCACCTGTCGGTAACGCTAACTGCGATATCGCGACAGTGGCCTCAATGGATGATGTTTCCCGTGATCTTGCAGTGTTGAACGGTCTTGGAGTAAGCCCTGATTTTAGTCTCAATCCGATTAGATCACTGCTCCTGGCAGGTACGCCTTACAGTACAAACAACACCTATATCACTGGTGATCCTGGCTTTGCCAACGAGTACTTCAACGTAGGACGTAACAACACCTTGTTGTTCAACGAAGCGATTGGGCTGCAGACAGCAGCGGCTTTCGACGAGGGTGGCAACTTCATACAGGTAGCTTACGGTCCTCTGTCTCTGGTAGAGCCGGGTACAGCTGGAGCAACCCTGTTTGATTACCATCTGGCTGTTGGTTCAGCTGCAATCAACAACGGTGGCAGTACCCCTGCCAGTGGCCTGTTGAGTGTTGACTTTGACAATGATGCGAGGACACCAGCAGCTGGTCAGTCCGACATCGGTGCTGATGAGATGGTGCCTTAAATGAATAAGTCAAAACCAACAATTGAATTGTCCCTGACTGCGCCTGGCCAGGCGCAGGTCAAAGGACAAACAGAGCAAGAAAGTTATTTTGTCATTATGCCAGGCGGTTACAAGATCACGAGGAGTAACGCCCAATGAAAACGTTTAGCAAAAATACACTCGCGGGAGCCATTGCATTGACGCTGCTGGGTTTCATGGGCAGCGCCGCTGCGGTGGTCAATATCCAGTGTCCCGGTGACAGCAACGGTGATGCGGTGATTGATGATCCATTGGCTCCGGATAACCACAAATGTATGAGCCTGGTTGCCGGTGACGGTTTCGCCGTCATGTCTGATGACAATCCGATGTATATCTTCGGTTTTGGTAATCAGACTGGAACCGCTGAGTCGAATGTCATCGCCAACGGTATCCTCGATGCTGAGTGGTCGGGCCCTACCATCGAACTTGATGAGGGAGATGAGTTCTGGCTCAACCTGACCAACGTGGGTACGGTGATACGTCCCGATCTGTTCGATCCACACACCATTCACTGGCATGGCTTTCCTAATGCCTCTGCAGTATTTGATGGTGTGCCTGAGGTTTCGATCAGTATCAACATGGGTGCGACCCTCTCCTACTACTACAATGTGGTCGAGCCTGGCACCTATCTCTATCACTGCCATGTGGAAGCCACAGAGCATATGGAGATGGGCATGTTGGCCAACCTCTATGTACATCCTCGTCAGGATGAGACAGGTTGTGTGAGTCCAAATCCAGGCTGCCCGATTGCCACAAGAAAAGGCGGTACTGATCTGGGCGCACCTTTAGGGTATGTCTACAACGACGACGATGGCAGCACAGCGTTTGATCATGAGGTGGCCCTGCAACTGTCCAGTTTTGATGCCGATTTCCATGATGCGAGTTTGTTTGTTCAACCTCTGCCATTCGCGCTACTGGAGGGTGAATATCCGCAGTTCAATGGTCGAGGCTATCCTGACACAGTCAGAGCAGGTGCTCTTCCTCCTCCTGTCGATGACGCAACGGGTAAGGTCACCGGCACTCCTGGTGAAATCCTTAACAATGGTACGCCCTCCCAAACTTTGGATTCAGTTATTGAAGTTAACCAGGGTGAGAGACTTTTGCTGAGACTTTCCAATGTGGGACTGGATCGCTTCTGGACCATTTCAGCGCCTGGTTTGAAGATGACAGTAGTCGGAACCGGTGCTCGCCACATGCGAGGTGCAGATGGTAAGAACCTCTATCACACCGCATCTTCACTGAACTTCGGTGGTGGTGAGACGCTTGACGTGATTGTCGAGACAGCAGACATCGCACCAGGGACCTACTTCCTGCATACAACTGAACTCCACCAGATGAGCAACATGACACAGTTCGATGGCGGCATGATCACTGAGATCGTCGTGAACTAAAGCCAAGCCGAGCTAGGAGATAATGATGATGAGAAAATTACTCAAACAACCTGGACGGCTGATGGGCGTCCTGATGTTGGGTGTTGCGAGTCTGCTTCCCTGGGCGCAGGCTCAGGCGGCACACGACATCCGCGGCATTATGCCGGATACAAATGGGGTGTTTAACCTATACAGCTTCCCTTTCAATATGAACCTGCCAGAAGGCACCAGCCTCTATATGTGGGGGTTTGGTGATCGCGATGGGGGAACCGGAGCAACCCATCAGGAAGGGGATGGCTATGCACTGCCTCAATATCCTGCGCCGACTTTGATTGTTCAGGAAGGTCAGGCGATTACCATCAACCTGACCAATTACGGTGTGCCTAATCCGGTATCCATCGTCATGACAGGTCATAATCTGGAAGCAACCGGTGGTTCTCCAGGTCTGGTAACCCAATCAGCCGATGTTGGCGAGTCAGTGACCTACAGTTTCACTGCTGGCAGTCCAGGTACCTATATCTACCACAGTCTTGATGGCTCGAATCCGGGTCTGCATGCTGAAATGGGGTTGCAGGGTGTGATGATTGTGCGTCCTGCAGACGGTAGTCGTACTGCCTACGGTGCGGGCACCCTGACTGACTATGATCAGGAAAATCTCTATCTGATGACAGAGATCGATCCCGATATCCATATTCAGATGGAGAAGGGTCACTTCGAGCATTTCACCAACTCTGACCGTTATGCCAAGGTCTGGTTTATCAACGGCCGGGTTTTCCCCGATCTCTTCCAAGGGGACTTCAATAATCTCTTTCCTCATCAGCCTTATGAGTCACTGGTAATGGCCCATCCTGGTGATTACGTCCTGGTACGCAATGTCAATGCAGGTCAGGACTCACATCCAATGCATTACCATGGTGAGAACCTGCGATTCATAGGTCGTGATGGCAAAATGCTTACCTCTGATGGTGCGGTTTCCAATTTAGGGCGTTCTGACAACACTATTAATTCAGCTCCCAAGCAGACCGTTGATGCCCTCTGGACCTGGTCAGGTAAGAACTTGAACTGGGATATCTACGGACACGATACCAACCACGTCTGTATTGATGGTAATGGTGACGGTTTTGGTGACGTTTCAGCAGGCAGTACCTATGAGCATGAGTTCTGCGATGACCATGGCAAGGCGCTCTCCAACCTGGTCAACATTCCTGGTATTGGCGATATGACACTGGGTGGTTGGTGGAGTGGTAGCCCCTTCCTGGGTGACACAGGCGATCTGCCTCCGGGTGAAGGTGGTCTGAATCCATTCGGTGGTTACTTTCTTGTATGGCACTCACATGCTGAAAAAGAGCTCACCACGTTCGATATCTTTCCAGGTGGAAGCCTGGGCGCAGTTGTCGTCCTTCCGCCCTACGTTGGCATTCAATAAGGGGAGAAAGAGACAATGAAAAGGTCAAAAATCATGAATGCTAAGATCAAACCTATCGCTATTGCCTGTGCTTTGGCTCTAGCGAGTGGACCGGCTATGGCAATAGATTTCTATCTGATTGCTAAAGAGTTCACCAAAACCTTACCAGATGGCAGCACTGTGACCATGTGGGGTTACGCAGAGGATGATGCGGCAGGCACTTGTTATGCGGCAGCAACGCCTACGACAGATACTGCTTGTACAACTCCTGAGGCTACTGCGCCAGGACCTGAGTTGGTTATTCCCCCAGGCATGGAGAATGTCAGGATTTTTCTAACCAACCTTCTTCCGGTTCCAACCTCTCTCTTCATGACGGGTCAGGAGCGTCCGTGGTCAAGGAACAATAACGGTCCAACTTGGAATGACAATCATGTTGGTTCTCGTATTAATTCGACCCAGAGAGTACGCTCATATGGACGTGAAGCCGATGCAGGGGGTGGTAAACAGCGATATATCTGGAATAATAATCGCGGTACACAAATCGCCAATCCTGGTGGTACCTTTACCTACTACTCTGGTACAGAGCCTCAGTTGCAGGTCTATATGGGATTGTATGGCGCTGCAACAAAGAGTTTTGCTGCTGGCCAGGTCTATGAAGGGGTACCATTCGTTAACGAACAGATCCTCTTCTATAGTGAGATCGATCCGGATCACAATGCGGCGGTTGCAGCTGGTGACCCCAACTACACCCCCATCCATTACCATCCCAAGTGGTTCCTGATCAATGGCGAACCCTATGTGGAGACAATGGCGGATCTTGCGCTGGGTAGTGCGGGTGAACCTACACTGCTGCGCTTTTTGAGCGCTTCCAGTGAGAAGCATGTACCGGTTTTGCAAGGTATGCACGGTGTTATCCACGCAGAGGACGGTATTCGTTATAACTGGCAGAACAGTGCTGCGGGAGATTTTGAATATGCGCCTCGCGAGCAATATTCAGTCGGACTGCCACCATTGAAGACCAAGGATGTCATCATTACACCAGCACTGGCAGGGCGCTATGCGCTCTACGATGGTAATGGCAATATGACCAATCCCAGTGATCCTGAAGTTATCACTCAGGGCGACACGGTAGGCGGTATGCTTCGTTTTCTGAGTTTCGGAACCAGTGTTGCAAACCTGCCTCCAGTTCCTCAGCCAGACACACTTACCATTCAGTATCCACTTGAAGCAACTACAGGTGTAGAGGGCGTGCTTAATGTGCTCGCCAACGATTCAGATCCAGAAGGTATGCTACTGAGTCTGAACATTGCCAACACCGATACCTTTGTCACTGGTTTAGGTGGTACCGTTGATTGTCTGGCCGCTGGCGGTTGTACCTTCACCCCAGAGATCGATGTCAACACGGGCTTCTATGTCCAGGGTACCGGAACTTTCAACTACGCCGTTTCCGATGGAGTCAACGAGGTGACTGCTCAGGTCGCTGTGGAAATGATCGGCAATGAGGCACCAAGTCCGGTTAATGATGAAGTTAATGTCGAGCCTGGTACGACGGTGGACTTCAACGTTCTACTGAATGATCTAGACAATGAAGGTGATGCTCTCGAAATCGTCACGCTGGATGCTACAGGCATCACAGTAGGTACGCTGACCTGTGTCAACTTAACAGGTGCTTGTACCTATGAGGCACCAGTTACGCCGCCCAGCACGTTGCCACTGGCACTGACCTTCACCTACACCATTACTGACAATGTAAATGTTGAATCAGATCCTGCAACAGAAGTTACCATTAACATTATGGAAAATGTCCCTGTTGCTCCTGTCGGTGTAGCTGAAAACTATGTGATGCTTGAAGACACTGTTTTTGATGTGGCTGCTCCTGGTGTGCTGGAGAATGATTCCGACGCTAATGGTGACCCGATCACTGCGGTGTTGGTCAGTGCACCACTGGAAATTCGCGATAACCTTCCAGAATCATTTGTGCTTAATCCTGATGGTTCGTTCCACTATGAGCCAGCTGCAGATTTCAGCGGCACTACAAGCTTCGTTTACATGGCGAACGATGGAATGCTTAACTCAGATCTGGTGACGGTAACCATTGAAGTTACTCCTCAGAATGATGCACCACAGGCGAACGCTGACACCCTGTTGTTGACGGATGCTACTTTGACCACCCTGGATCCTGATGGCCAACCTCTGGAGACAATCTTCAATATCCCTGCACTGGGTGTATTGGCGAATGATGTCGATCTCGAAGGCGACACCATGACTGCAGCTGAGGTTAACGATCCTGATGGAATTACACCTGAACTGGTTGGTGTGGATGGCGCTGCCACCATAACAGTCGACAGTGTTGCAACTGGTGTAGTTGGCAGTCTGACCTATCAGGCAACCGACTCAAACGGTGCAGTCAGTCTTGAGGCCCAGGCCGACTTTATGAGGCTGGTGTCGATCAACCGTTCTGAGTACAACCTGCGTGAAGATACCAATCCGGCGAACGATGATTGGCGTATTCGGGGTAGGGCGGATGTGAGTATTCCACCTGGCACACAGGTACATGTCTTCCTGGTGCGTAATGGCGTTGATGTTGCAGAGATTGTTCCCCATGCCAACGTCAATGTGAATAACAGTGGTGTAGTACTCAACAACGCCAATAACACCTGGAGTATCAATGCAAACAACATTGGTCCTGAGCCACAACCTGGCGATACTCTAAGGGTTGAAGTTGAAGGCTTTGTAGATGCTGTCTACACGAACTATCCTGTGTTTATCATGCCATAGTGAACTAGGTGATCGATCCTGCTTGGAGCGGGGTCGATCACTGAGTTGGCATAATCTAAAGTTGTAAAAGTTGGTTGGCTATGAAAACTCAAGAAACTACTGAACTGGATTGCAGGGACGTTGAACTGCAAAAGAATCCGCTCTTAATTATCCTGGTTTTAATCGTTTGTGCATCGGTTCTGATGGGGTTCGCATTGGCTGCAAAAGCCGGTGAAACTCAAGTGCCTCAGAAGGAGGGTAAAAAGGCGGTTGATACCTGGCGTCCCCCAGTCGCTAAAGCTGTAACCCTGAAACCCGTGGTTGACAAGGAGATGGCCAAGCATATCGCAGAGAAATGGGGTGTGGAACTGGTCAGTCTCAGGCTTACTGCCGCAGGCTATATGATCGATTTTCGGTTTCGCGTTCTGGATGTGGAAAAAGCGAAAGTCTTTTTTGACAACCGCTTTAAACCTCTACTGGTGGTTAAACGCTCAAATGCTAAACTACCTATACCTATGGCAGCGAAAGTCGGTGCTTTCCGCACCACCAATCGTGGCAAGAACATTAAGCCGGATAGGACCTACTACATGGTCTTTGCAAATCCTGATGCACATGTCAAATCAGGTGAGAAGGTGACCATGGTCATAGGGGATTTTAAAGCCGCTAATTTGACTGTTAACTGAACCACTTATCATAAGAGATGGATATATGCTCACCAGGAATCCTGCCTTAAAGATTCTCTCGCTGATTGCCCTCCTTTTTTCCTTTCAAAGTCATGCAGCAGTGACAGTTTACTGCTGTGATGCCAATGCCGAAGCTCAATACATACAGGATCTTGCAGCTTTGACCTCAGTTTCGGTGGATATGACCACTGAAAGCTTCGAGGGTAGCGACTGGGCGGGAACCCGTACCACACCTCAGGTGAGCGTAACCTCCCAGAGTGTAACCTGGGCTGCCAGTTCCACTGGCGTCTCTGGAGTACGAACCAGCACCGGAGGCGGGGATGTCCATGAAGGCAGCTATCTGCTGTTTGCCGCTGATAAAGATAATGGTCATCTGGTGCCAGATAAGATAACCCTCACTGCCAATGGGATTACCCTGTACGGTGTTGGTGGATGGTTTCGCAGCTCTGGTGGCGCGCAACTGGGTTTTACCACCAATGGCGATACAGTGGATTTCACAGGCGAGCAGGCGACTGTATTCGATTGGAGTTTCCTCGGTTTCATCGATGATGGTGGCTTCTCTACACTACTCATTGAAACAGTTGATGAGACTGGTCCGGAAGCAAATACCTTTTTCTCAGATGACTTCACCCTGGCTGCTCAAGCTGGGGCTTTTCCTGGACAGAAGCTGCAGTTCAGCAGTGCAACTTACAGCGTCAGTGAAAGCGCTTCCAGTGTACAGATTACAGTAGAGCGTAGTGGTGGAACCTCTGGTGCACTTTCTGTCGACTATGAGATCGCAACTGGTGGTACGGCTACCAGTGGCCAGGACTATACAGACACTTCAGGGACGCTCGATTTCGCTGACGGTGAGAGCAGCAAAACCTTTACCTTGGATCTCATCGATGATGGTGTCTATGAAGGTGATGAAACCGTCAATCTGCTTTTGAGTGGGAGCGACCTTGGGGTATTGAACTCGGCCATACTGACAATTCAGGAAAATGATTCCCAGCCTGTTGGCCAAGTTCTGTTCAGTGGCAGTGAGTACAGGGTTACGGAAGGTGCAGGCAGTGTAACGATTACTGTACAGCGAAATGAAGGTTCACTGGGTAGTGGCTCAGTCGACTATGCGACGGCTGATACCTCAGCCAGTGCTGGCAGCGATTATACCAGTACCTCTGGTACCTTGAGTTTTACCGATGGCCAGATCAGTGCGAGTTTTACTGTTGCTATCACTGACGATAGCTCACAGGAGGGTTCGGAGTCCTTCATGGTGAGTCTGAGTAACCCGGTTAGCGTAAGTCTGGGAGATCAGGATTTCACTGAGGTGACTATTCTTGATAATGAGCCTGCGGCTGCTGGTGGCAGTTTTCAGTTTAGTGGTGCCTCCTACGAGGTCACTGAAGGCGCAACTCAGATCAGCATTCCGGTTACCCGTATCAATGGTAGCAGCGGTGCTGTGAGTGTGGTCTGCAGCAGTACCAATTCGAGTGCGGTTTCCGGCAGCGACTATACCGCCACACAGAGCACGCTTAACTTCGCCAGTGGAGAGATCGTTCAGCACTGTAATGTTCCAATCACTGACGATAGCGGTTATGAAAATGATGAAACCTTTGCTGTCAGCCTGGGTTCACTATCTGGAAATGCGGTTTTGGGCACGCCCGTTATGGCCAGCGTTACCATCCACGATAATGATCCGGTACCAAGCGCTGGCAGTTTACAGTTCAGTCTCAGCGAGTTCAGTCAGACTGAGGATTCAGCCACTGCAACCATATCTGTGACCCGAACCGGTGGCACATCAGGTGCAATCACTGTCAACTACGCAACCTCAGATGGTAGTGCCACCGCTGGTGAGGACTACAATGCCGCATCGGGTACCTTGAGTCTTGCCAATGGTGCTTCGTCTGCAACATTCCAGATCAGCCTGATAGATGATAGCGCTTACGAAGGTGATGAAACGATAGATATCACCCTGAGCAGTCCAACAGGTGGTGCTGTACTAGGCGCCAACAATAGTGCCACGTTAACCATTGATGATAATGAGCTGGCTCCAGTTTCTGGTGCCATCGGCTTCACAACAGCTGAATACTCTGCCGAAGAGTTCGATGGCAGCGTGACCATTACTGTCGAGCGTGTAGGTGGCAGTTCCGGAACAGCACAAGTCAACTATGCCACCAGTGATGGTACTGCGACGGCTGGTAGTGATTATGACGTTGCCAGCGGAATCCTGGTGTTCGCCGATGGCGAGGTTTCCAAGAGTTTTGATATCAGCCTTATCGATGATGGTAATTATGAGGGTAGTGAGACTATCAATATCGAGTTAAGCACGGTTTTCGGTGCCATATTTGGTAGTCAGGTGACCTCTACAGTTAGCCTGGGTGATGATGATACCGCACCTGCAGCTGGTGCTGTAGGCTTCTCGCTGGTCAATTACGATGTTACCGAAGATGGCGCCAGCGTCACGGTTAATGTAACCCGAAGCGATGGCTCGACTGGTGCCATCAGTGTTGACTATGCCACTTTTGATATATCGGCTGTTGCTTCATCGGACTACGAGTTTACTGCTGGCAGAATCAATTTTGCTGATGGTGAAACCACCGCTAAGAGTTTTGTGGTTACCATCAATGATGACAGCGAGCTGGAAGGTAGCGAACAGATCGCATTGCAGCTTGGTAATGTACAGGGTGGTGCTGTGCTGGGGGCTCAAAGTGATTCAGTTATCACCATTGCCGATGATGAGGTACCTTCAAATACTGCCGTTCTTGCCTTCCAGACAACCAGTCTGAGTGTCGATGAATCAACTGCGAGCGCAACATTCACCATCACTCGGGCTACATCCACCAGCGGAATTATCACGGTGGATCTGACAGTGGATTCTTCGAATGCTACAGCTGGTACTGATTTCAATGTCACTACAGGAACGCTTCAGTTTGCGGATGGTGAGTCGTCAAAGAGCATAGATGTGGAGATCATTGACAACACGGTAGAGGATGGAGATAAGACAATCACCTTTACTTTAGGCAATGCATCAGGCAGTGCGACGATTGATAGCGCTAACAATAGTTTGCTGATTACGATTATTGACGATGAGACGACAACAACAGATCCCGGTGACGGAGGTGGTAGTGATAGCGGCGGTGGTGGCGGAGGCGGAAGTCTCGATCTGATGCTGCTCACTATGTTGCTGTGTAGTCTGGTTCTGCTTTACCGAAATCCACGAGCGAGCAGGTCTCGTCTGTAAGGGCGAGTAAAGCATTAGTTATTAAACTGTTTGGAGTAGTTATAAAATGGCATTACTGATTAGGCAGCAGAGTAAAGGTTTATGGTTATTCTGTGGAATGCTATGTGCCTCTATTGCACATTCAGCTGATTTACCTGAAATAGCAACCAAACAGAACGAAGAGACTCTGCTTCCCCCCTTCAAGATGGATTGTGTTACCAAACCATCTGAGAATAGTAAAAGCTCAGACAGGTTCAGGGTGTCGATGAATATGAGTGAACAAGCCCAACATGATCATCATGCTCATCACCAGATGATGATGGATCAGAAAGATTACAAGGTGGATACCGCCAACTATTCGATTCCAGATGTTGTACTGACTTCTCATGAGGGTGAAGATACCAACCTGCCTCAGCTTCTGAATACCGATAAGCCAGTCATGCTCAACTTCATTTTCACCACCTGCACGACTATCTGCCCTGTGTTGTCTGCCAGTTTTCACCAGGTTCAGGAAATATTGGGTGAAGATCAGAGCGTATCAATGATCTCGATTACCATCGATCCGGAATATGATACGCCTGAGCAGTTGATGAAATATTCAAAGCGCTTTAAAGCTAAAGAGAATTGGAAATTCTATACAGGTAGTTATAATGACGTGGTTGCTGTTGAAAAAGCATTTGATATCTTCCGTGGATCAAAAATGAACCACGAACCCATTACCTTGATTCGAGGTGGTGAAGAAGGTGCCTGGACCCGTATAGATGGATTGGCCAGTGCTGAGGATATCGTCAAAGAGTATAAAAATATTTTGAACAAGACAAAACAATGATTAAAAAGCCCCATGGCTTGCTCAACGCTGTACTACTAGCTAGCTGTGTTGGTTATTCATCACCCTCGTTGCTTAACGCAGAGATCGATTCCGAGGGTTACCTGGTAGGCCAAAAGATATATACAGAGGGCAAGCGTGCTTCAGGCAAGCTGGTCAGGGCTGTTGTTCAGAATGATATTCAGGTGGAAGGGGATCAACTGATCTGCGAAACCTGCCATAGAAGAAGTGGCATGGGCTCGACAGAAGGGCAGCAGGTAGTGCCAGCCATTGCGGGGCATATGCTGTTCAAACCACTGAAACTGCCCATCACCAAACCCCCGGAGCCACCAGTCTACCGGCCAGCTTATACCAAAGAGAGTCTACTCAGGGCTGTTCGTGATGGTGTTGATGCCAATGGTGATCCACTTGATCCCTTTATGCCTCGCTATGAGCTGGATGAGGCAGATGTAGAGGGTTTGATCGCCTATATGAATACACTCTCCCAGGAGATCTCCCCTGGTGTAGATGAAGTGGATATACATTTCGCGACAATAATACTCGAGACAAATTCTGCCGATGAGAATAAAGCGCTATTGGATGTTATGCAGGGTTACTTTGAGCAGAAGAATATTGAGACCCGTTATGAGTCTAAAAGGGCTAAGAACGCACCCTGGCATAAGGAGTGGTTACTCAAGCCCTATAGAAAATGGCGGCTTCATGTCTGGGAGCTGAAGGGCTCACCTGAGAGCTGGCCGGAACAGCTGGAAGCCTATTACAGGGAAACACCAGTATTTTCAGTTCTCAACGGTTTAGTCCCCCAGGGTTGGGAGAAGGTGCATGAATTTTGCCAATCGAACGCCTTGCCCTGTCTCTTCCCCACAACACTGACTCCGGTTGAGTCAGATGTAAGTTTTTATAATCTCTATCTTGATAGAGGGGTTGCACAGGAAGCGGAGGCACTGGCCTCTCATCTTTCATCATGGAAAGGGGTGGGTGAGATTGTGCAAATAGCAGATCGCTCTGATCCATTGAGCCAGATTGCCGCAAACAGATTTATATCTGCTATGGAACAGCGTGGTATGGCAGTCAAAACGGTTCAATTCGATAAGCTTTCTGAGGGCTTGACACATATTGACCCGCTTGATGCCGAACAGGCTTTAGTAATCTGGGCTAATAAGGCTAAATCCGACCAACTGCTGGCTAAATTTTTGGCAAAAAGCCAGGAGCAGAGACCGGCTCTCTATCTCTCAACCCGTTTCTATGGTTCCTCAACCGAATCGATTCCCAAACAGATTCGGGGTAATCTGAGGTTTGTTCACTCTTCTGAGATGCCATCGAAACTGAACCGCCTGCTGCTCAGATCCACCGGGTGGTTCAAGTCAAAACGTATCTATAACCCCCAGGCCAAGGAGATTCAGGCCAATGCTTACTTTGCCATGAAAGCAGCCGGAGATGCGGTAAAGCAGATACGAGGATACTTTTATCGCGACTATATGATCGAAAAAATAGAACATATGGTTGACGATTTGCCCTATACTTCCATATATCCAAGGGTTAGTTTGGCCCCAGGGCAAAGATTCGTCTCCAGAGGGTTCTACATTGCAACAGTCGACAATCAAGGTGGTGGGTTGGTTCAGCTTACCAATTGGCAAGCACCCTGACCCCAGCTGGTTACAACGCTAACAGCTAGACTGGATAGTGTGCTTGAAAATATGGAACCCTCAGGGACAAAACTAAATACTACCGGTTATCGTCTTGCCAAGCGCTATGGTATAACCAGTCTAGCCGCAATGGCAGCAACCTTAGTGGTTATCTTTTTTTTCATACGATTCGAAGCACTTTCAATTATTGAAGATGCCAGCAAGCGAAGTAACGAAACTCTTACCATAGCCACAGAGTATGCCCTGAATGACCATTTTGTGATGTTTCTCAATGTGGTTAAGAATAATAAGGACCGCGAAATATCACATATGCCGTTTGAGCCGGTATTGGAGCGTGTCATCAGAAAAATGCTCTCTGACACCCATGTGGTCAGAATCAAGCTCTACAACCTTTCTGGCAAGGTGGTCTATACGACAGACCCATCCTACATAGAGGATGATGAAGAGCACAACGAGGCCTTCTCCTCTGCAATCAGTGGTATTCCAGCAACAAGTACGGTCTATGAGAGCACTATTAAGCTCTTCAGACCGACTAAAGAGAATAGCTTGGTACAAACTTACGTGCCAATTAGAGCTACTGAGAAATCTCCCGTTCTTGGGGTGATGGAGATCTACTCAGACATTAGTGGTTATATTGTTGAGGCGAATAAAACCACTTTTCTGTTACTGATCGTCATCCTGCTTCTGATGGCATTCCTCTACTTTTTCCTACTGCTGCATATCAAAAGATCAGAACGTATTATAGAGCGCCAAAACAGAGAGACCAGAGAGAAGAAAAAGCTTCTCGAGTTTCTGACCTCGAAAATGATTACAGCTCAAGAGGATGAGAAAAAGCGTATTGCATTTGAACTGCATGAGGATGTCGTGCAGACCTTGTCTGGTGTAAAAATGCAGCTAGAGCGCTATATTTTGTCGATTGGTGAGCTGGATGAAGACGATAACGCAACCGAGCTTTCAAAAAATATCATACCTGTGTTGCAAGAAGCGGCTCATAGAATAAGGTCGGTGGCGATAGATCTTCGGCCTCCGAGTCTGGATGATTTTGGGCTTAAGGCGGCTTTGAACTCACTTGTCTCTGAGTGCCATACGATCACGACAGGTTTGCAAATCAGCATAGATATCGCGGTTGATGAGGATCAGATCTATCGGGATCAGAAATCAATTCTCTATCGAATGTTTAAAGATACACTGAAAATGATATGTTTAGATGAACACCTGGATGGTGAAGTAAACTTCACTATGGAAAAGGTGGAAAATCACCTGGTTCTACGTGCTGAGATTGACAGTAATATGATTGAACCAAAGTATCAGAATAAGTTGCCTGGTTTCTTTATATCTTTGCAGGAGAAAACAATTCTTTCAGGTGGTGAATTCTATATCCTTGCGATGGAGAAAGATCATTTGGTAGTACAGTCAGTCTGGTCATCTTGAACCTATTCGGAGATTCACTAAATTTTACTTCTCAGTGTCAGTCAGCCAGCTGGATAGGCTGAGGTCTTTCGATACCATAACCTTGGGCAAAATCAACGCCTATTGCAGTCAGCCAGTCAATGATTGCTCGATCCTCAACAAACTCAGCAATGGTCTCAATATTCAGCTGTCTGGAGATCTGGCAGATAGACTCCACGATTGCTTCATCCAGGGGGTCATCAGGTAGGTCACGGATAAAACACCCATCGATTTTTACATAATCTACGGGGAGTGTTTTAAGGTAATTGAAAGAAGACAAACCACTGCCGAAATCATCCAAGGCAAATTTTACCTTGAGCCTTTTCAGTCTCCCTATGTAGTTTAGGGCCTTCTGCAGATTTCCTATTGCGGCTGTTTCAGTGATCTCAAAACAGATTCTTTCGCCCAATTCAGGGTTTTGATGCAAACGTGCCTCAACACCTTCCAGGATATGGCGATTGGCTAGAGAGCCACCGGAGAGATTGATGAAAAGACTGATATCACTGTTTTCAGGGATCATTAACCAGTTACATGCTTTGTGAATCACCCATTCATCCACTCGATGCATAATGTCATACCGCTCTGCGGCAGGAATAAACTGTCCGGGCATTACAAGTTGTTGGTTTTCGTCGACCATTCTGACTAGAACTTCGTGATAGATTCTGGAGGATGCCTCCCGTGAGAGGGGTTGTATGCGTTGGGTATAGAGAACCAACCGCTCTTCGTTAAGTGCCGCTTTAATGTGTGTAACCCAGTTCATCTCACTGCGTCGCTCAACCATCAGTTGATCATCTGCCTGGTAGACGTGCGTTCGGTTACGTCCCTGTTCCTTTGCGCTGTAGCAGGCCAGATCAGCCAGACTCAACGCGTTTGGATCGGGCAAATCACTATTTATTTCGACTATCCCGAAACTGGCGCCGATCTGAAAATGACGTTCCTCCCAGGCAAAGGGGAAGTCCGCGAGACTGCTACGTAGTTGCTCTGCAGTATTAAGGCCGTGATCAACATCACAGCCTTTCATTAGTAATCCAAATTCATCACCCCCCAGACGTGCGAGCATGTCAGACTCCCGGGTATGACTCAGCAGCAGAGTAGCAACTTGCTTGAGTAATTCGTCACCTGCCACATGACCGACTGTGTCGTTGACAACTTTAAATTGATCCAGATCGATATAGATCAGTACATGCTCTCCCATACCATTCAATGCAAGTCCGACATGCTTTTCTAATTCTTGATCAAATGCAGTACGGCTCCACAATCCAGTGAGGTTGTCATGCATTGCCTGATATTCAATTTTCCGTTGCAGTTGCCGTGAAACGGATACATCATGAAATACCAGAACCACCCCAATGATCTGGCCTGATTCATTGCGTATAGGTGCGGCGGAGTCTGAAATGGCTATCTCTATGCCTTCTCGATTGATCAGCAGGGTTTGGTAGCCGAGGTTGATAACCCGCTCCTCACGCAAGCAGTGTTCTACCAGGTTTTCTATTGGGGTACGCTCATTCTCATCAATTATTGGGTAGACCTCTTCCAGCGTCCTGCCATCTGCATCCTCGTTTTGCCAGCCGGTCAGCTTCTCTGCAATTGGGTTTAGGAATGTAATGAGACCATTTGCATCTGTAGTGATGACGCCATCGCCAATAGAGCTTAGGGTGACTAATGCGCGTTCCCGTTCTTCATAAAGGGTTGATTCAAGTTCTTTCTGCTCAGTAATGTCAACATGTGTGCCGGCCATTCGCACCATTTCCCCATCGCTATTTCCCCAGGCACGGCCACGGGTCAATATCCAGCGTAAGCTGCCATCTTTATGGCGCATACGATGCAGGATTTCATAAGTTGAAGCTGGATCTTGCAGGTGAGCCTTGAGGTTGCTAAGCACAGCGGGTCGGTCTTCGGGATGGATCAGATCTTCCCAGGATTGATAGTGATCAGCAATCTCATGTTCCTGATAACCCAGCATCTCTTTCCATCGGGGTGAAAAGTAGACTTTGTTGGTTGTTAAATCCCAGTCCCATATGCCGTCATTGCTCCCTTCCAACGCATAGCGCAGTCGTTCTTCGCTGGCACTGATGCGCTCATTCATCAATTCGACCTCGTTCTCCCTTTCAACCAAGGTGTCGAGCATATGATTCATGTCATCAGATAATTGACCCAGTTCGTCTGGTCGTTTCAGATGGCAGTGTTGATCGCGATCTCCCGCTTCAATGCCTTTGGCGAATCCAGCCAGTTTACGGATGTCCTGGGTTAGACCACGGCTCATCAACCAGGCAAAAATGACGCCGACGAAGATGGCAATTACGGTATAGAACAGCCCCTCCTGGGTAACTACTTGAAGATTTTCAGTAATCGCTGCACGGCTGATACTTACCCGGGCCCAGCCAATATGATTCTCTTCAACCATGATTGGGTGGGAAACATCGATTTGCAGGGGGTTGTCGAGAAGGATTTGGGTGGTTTTAGGTGCCTGCAATAGTTGCAGGCTGACAGCATCATTGACATAACTACCCACTTTGCTGCGGTCTGTATAGCCCAGTACCTGGCCTTGCAGATCGATAAAAAGGGCATATTGCAGGCCAGGAAACTTCTGCTGAGAGAGAATAACTTCTTCGATGCCGATGTAATCTCTGGCCAGAATCCAGGAGGTGCCATTAGCTGCCAGCGTTTCGGCTAAGGAGATAGCCTGCTGTTGGGATTGAGCCAGCAGAAAATCCTGTTGGCGAGTGACCAGGTCATAGACAAAGACGCTCATCAGAAAAGCATGGACCAAGGAGATACCGAGCATCAGTTGACGCCCGATGGATGCAGTCCAGAAGTGGTGAAACAGCTTCAGCATAATATGACTAGCCAGCACCGCCTACAGGGCGAACTTTCTGTGTAAAGTTATCGATGAACTGCCTAACCACATCATAAGATTGATTTTCAGCAGTTTCAAATCGAGACAGTTCCATCGGTCTTAAAATCTCTCTTCCAGGCTCGTGTTTATGCAGATTGACGAGCAGATCATGAACCTGTTGCACAATTGATTTCGGTACTTCGGGTAGAACCACCAGGCTGTTATTGATGAGAGAGTCAGTCTCCCAGATAACCGATAATTCCTCTTCCAGCTCAGGTCTTTGCTTGGCTAATGCTATCCAGGGCGGTGGCCAGGTAGCACCCGCAGCTGTCTGTTTGAGGTATACGTTCATGATCGAGGACTCCTGAGAACCAACATAGCGGTTATCAAGATCCTTCATGACATCAACCCCATTAGTTTGCAGATAGTATTGGGGCATCATTGTGGCGGCCAGGGCAGTGGGTGCAGGATAGCTGACTTTTCTGCCTTTTAGATCTGAGACCCGACTAATTCCGCTATCCTTTCTGACCAGAATGATACCTCTGAAATTTGAGTCGTCTCCCATCTTCGCAAATACGCGGTAGCCTTTGTCAATAGCGTTAATAGTCTGAAAGGGGTTGGGTAAACTGAAATGAAACTCACCGGCATAGAGTTTCTTATCGTAAGCGGCGTAGTTGCGCGATGCTTCAAGCTTGAATCTTACCCCTGGGATTTGCTCACTGAGATAATCCGTTAGAGGGCTAAAGACCGCATATAGCTTTTGAGGATTGTGCAGGGGGTGGACACCAAAGTGATAGACAGTATCAGTTATTGGCGGTGTGGTTGAAAATGTGGGTTTATAGCTGGGTTCTATTGCCTTTTCGCAGCCACTTAGCAATAGCAACAAGGGGATCCAAAGGAGTGGTTTTGCAATTATCGATAACTTCCACATATCTAAAAAGCGGTCCAAAAATTGTACTCTGTCACTAGAACCCTAGCGGCAGGGGGGCTAAAAAGATTAACACCTCCGATTTGGCCCAGAAGCAGTCTATTCACTAGGGGACATGGCAAACACCAGAGCAAAGCCGAGAAACTGTTACTCAGTCCATCTCCATGCAGGATTAGAAGAGACCTGACATGGCCCGCTGGTCTTAGGAGAAGGCTGCAGGCACCTCCCTGAACAACAATAATAGCTTTAAATATCAGGAGTGCCTTAGATCAGTTAATAAACCGGTTGTAGCACATACACTCGATCAAGTGTCAATTAGAAGGATTCCAAAATTTGCCATCCCATCCCTGGTTTTAGTGAGCAAGGTTATATGTTTTGCCTAACTAAGACAGTGAGTTATTGTTGTTAAGGTTTTTTCTGACACTCATGAAAAATACGCTGTGTGCAACTGGCGCATATCGATTTGTCCAGTTTTTGGTATATACCCCTGATTGCTGCGGTTTTTGATTGGAAAACGTTTCTGGCTCCCGTCGCATCCAGACAGCCATATTTTTCCAAAGAGGTCCACAATCCTTTGGTGACATTGGTTATATAGAGGTTACCCTGATTCTCTTTTCTAAGACGAGCCTCTTCCGCTATCGCCTCACCACCCTGAAGATCGACGAAATTGATACCCTGGGCGATGATCGCGAGGTGTTTTTGTTGCGGTGCTTCCGACCTTATTTTGTCGAATCTCTCCTGAACGTGGTTGACCGAGCCAAAAAATAGCGAACCATCGATACGAACGAACTTCAATTGTGGGCATTCGGGCAGTTCGCTGTTACATGAGAAGGCTCTTTTATGCAGACGTGGATCTGGAATGCGGGAGGTGATTAAAGGTTTTGAAACCCGCTCCAGGTAGAGGACAAGAGAGAGAAGCACTCCGGCAAAGATAGCAAATTCCAGTTCCAGAAAAAGCGCACTGAAAAAGGTGACCATTAGCACACCACTCTCCCGTTTGGAGGTGTGGAGGATATGCTTGATCTCTTTAAAGTCGATCAATCCCCAGGCAACCAGAAACAGAATGCCTGCCATGCCAGCTTTTGGTAGATAGGCTGCCAATGGAGCCACCAGGAGCACGATCACCATCAGGAAGAGGCCTGCTGAGACCGCCGCTATTGGGGTTTTAGCCCCTGCTTGGTAGTTGAGGCCGCTTCTGTTGAAAGAGCCTGTTGCAACATATCCAGAGAAAAACGCACCGGCAATATTTGACAGACCCTGACCGACAAATTCCTGATTTCCATTGATCCGATAACCGCCACGTGCTGCCAGGGAGCGACCAATAGATACAGCCTCGGTAAGTGCAAAGAGGGTGACTGCTAGTGCAGATGGGGCTAGATTCTTGATGTTCTCCAGGGTGAGATTGGGGGCTGACAGAGGCGGCAAGGTATCTGGTAAAGCACCGACTGTAACAATGCCTGTAATGGATTCACCGAGAAACTGGTTCAGACCAAATGCTAATAGACTGCCGGATACCATCGCAAAAATCATGTATGGAATCTGCGGTAACCAGCGTTTTACCAACACACCACTGAATAGTGTGAATAGGGCAACACTGGTGACATAAACATTGATTTGACTGAATTGGTAAGCAAACTGGATGAGAATATCGTGTAGATGACCACCACCTTCCATGCTTATGCCAAAAAAGTACTTTAATTGTTTTGCAGCAATCAATATCGCTGCACCGGCAGTAAAACCTACAACAACCGAGTGGGAGATGAAATTGACCAGAGCACCCATACGTGCGAGACCCAGGGCCAATTCAAACAGACCAACAAGAAAAGTCATGGTCAACGCCAGAGAGACGTAGTCGATAGTCCCAGGTTCAGCGTAAACCGACAGGGCTGAAAAAAGTACGATTGATGCCGCTGTGGTAGGGCCGGATACAAGGTGCTTCGAGGAGCCAAAGAGGGCTGCAATGACAGCCGGTATCATACCTGCGTAGAGTCCATATTGCGGTGGCATACCAGCAATGGCAGCAAAGGCAACCCCCTGGGGAAGCACGACAATGGCACCGGTTAATCCGGCAGATAGATCGGCACGCAGATCACGATTTGACGTATTTGGCAGCCAATTCAGAAAGGGTAGAAACCAGCTCCACCAGGCAGGATGAGTCGTTGTTTGCATGAAATTTTTACTTCTATGAAATTCATGAGTCTCATGTTGTGAGACTGATGCTTGAATTGCAGTGCAACATGAATGATCTGGTTCTGTTCACCCCTATGACAGCCTTGTCTAGCTATAAACATCCAGTGTCATGTTCACCATTTAATGATCTTATTGCACTGTTCGTGCCATGAGTCGGTGCCGTTAAGTTATTGATTGTAAGTAGATAATTAGAGGCGCTGATTTGATGGCGTTGCATTTTGCAATCGTTCATTCACAGGAATGTCGTAGAACTACTGAATTGTGTGAGATGTAAGGTTTGTTGCAATCCGTAACTATCGTTGCGTTTTGCAATGCCTGGATCGATAGGGTGATCTAATATGGAGGGTCACAGTGGGTTTAGGGTTTCTTAAGATTTAAAACAGCCAACATCCCTTTTCGATAGATCTGAATGTTTATTGATTGTCCTTTTTTATATTGATCAATTTTGCCTCGTATTGCTTGCAGGCTATTTTGGCTATCGAGAGGAATGCCGGCAACAGAGACGATGATGTCACCACCCAGCAAGAGTTCTTGACCATCAATAGTTGCTGGAACACTGCCTTCACGCAATCCCAATCTGTCTGCAGCTGAGCCATCGGCGATTTTTTGCACTAACACCCCTTGCTCAAGAGGAAAGTTGATAGCCTTGGCAATATCTGGGGTAATGGAAATGGCGTTAAGACCGCTCCAAAAGTTGCTCCTTTCTAACATCAATCTGCGTGCGGTATTTGAAGTAACAGCAAAGCCAATACCCTGGTTTCCGCCAGATGTACTCTCTATGTGACTGACTATTCCGATCACTTCACCATTGAGATTACATACCGGACCTCCGGAATTGCCCTGATTGATGGCGGCATCAGTTTGAAAAAAATCACCGAGTAGGAAAGATTTACCTAAATCATGCCCTGAGTGTTTGGCACTGATATGACCGGTGGTTAATGTGTGGTGCAGGCCATATGGTGAGCCTATTACAAAGATCTCGTTACCAATAGCGACTTTGTCTGAATCTCCAAGCTCAGCACTAATTAGATTATCAGGGATTTTTTGTAACCGGAGTAGGGCGAGATCTGCTGCAGGCTCAGAGCCTATTACCTTAGCCAACGCCCGTTGACCATCTTTGAATTCGACATGAACAGCATCACTTGTATGAACAACATGTGCGGCAGTTAAAATATCCCCCTTGTTGCTGATAACAATACCTGTGCCAATACCTCGATCCACTTTTTCGGAAAGAGGGGATTTTGAATAGGTATGGAGTGTAACAACAGCGGGATCTACTTTCGCAAACAACGAACTGAAATTAGTTGCATGACCTATGACTGGAAATAGTAGTAGAGATAAAAGAAACAAAAAAATTGATTGGTTCAATGTCTGAAAATCCTACTGAAAGTTTGGTTATTAACCCGATTCTACTACTATGGATCAGAGAAGAGTAAAAACCAATGGTCGCTGATTTCAAGTAACGCAGAAATATATATTATCAAGATATCAATGCTAATATCCCAATGGCGAGGCGTGTTGAATCAATAACCTGATACTACTAAGCTTGATGTAACTCTCTGATTGACTATTAGTGTTAACAGGCCCCAACATAATAAAGAGGTTAAAGATGTCAGCAAGTCGCTTTTTGACAATTCACTATCTGGATGGCTCAAATGAGACTTTCACCTTTCCCAAGCAAGCGAAGGATCATTTTGATCTTATGAGTAAATTGAATGACGCTATGAAGACAGATCGATTTGTTATTGAAGCCGATGGCCATCTGCATGTCATACCGCTGACTTCAATTAAGCGTCTGCAGTTCTCGCCAGCTCCCGACACTTTGCCTCAGGGTGTAATTGCTGGTGCCTCACTTAATAGTTAAGGGCGCTCAGCTTATCTGTTTATGAGGTTGGTTTAATCTTAAACATGATTGCATAGAGTGTTGGCACGAATAGCAGCGTCAAGAGTGTAGCAAAACCCAGTCCTGTCATGATGGTGAGTGACATGTTGACGAAGAATACATCCTGTAGCAGTGGTATCAATCCGAGAATGGTGGTGGCTGCCGCCAACACTACTGGTCGCAGACGGCTTACAGTCGAGTCAAGGATTGCGTCGTAGGCCTGCTTACCGCTGGCAATCTGTTGGTCTATCTCATCTATGAGTACGATGGCATTCTTGATTAATAGCCCGATCAGGGATAGGGCGCCAAGCAGTGACATGAAATCAAAGGCACCATTAAAGCCAAGTAATCCGGCGGTGATACCAACTATGGCTAAAGGTACGGTCAGCCAGATGATCAATGGCTGGCGGAGTCTGCCGAATAGTAGAATGCTGACCAAAATCATGAGCAGAAAACCGAAGGGCAGGGAGCTGGCTAATCCTGCCTGTGCGTTCTTCGAATCCTCATACTCTCCACCCCAACTGAAATTGTAACCAGGCGGTAGTTCGATTGCTTCTACTTGAGGTTTTAAACGGCTGAACAGGGGAGTGGCCAATTCTGTAGTTGGATTGCATGAAGCGATAATGGTCTGAATACGATCACGGGATCGGATCAGTGGATTTTCGAATACCGTTTCGAAGCCATTGATTACCTGAGCTGCAGGCACTGACTGGTTCAATACCGGACTCCAAAGCACGATATCCCGCAGGTTGCCTACATCACTTCGTTCATCCTCAGAAGCACGCATGTAGATGGGGAGAACCCGTATGCCATCCCGGAACTGCCCTACAGGGGTTCCATCCATAGCATATTGCAGTGCCGAAGCCAGGTTTTCACGAGTAATACCCAGTTGACGACCAGCCTGCTCATTGAAAATCGGGCGAATCAGTTTTACAGGCTGCCGCCAATCGTCACGGATATCCTTTGCTTCGGAATCAGCTCGCATGATCGATTGGGCCTGCTGAGAAAGTTGGCGCAATACAACCGGATCTGGACCTTGAAAGCGTGCCTCAATCTTGCTGTCTCTGCCTGGGCCGATGCGCATGGATTTTATAATCGGATCTGTCCAGGGGTAGTGTTCTTTGATGTGGCGATCCACCTTTGCCCAGATCTCAGCGATACGCGCTCTGCTATCGGTATGAACGATGATCTGGCTATAGACTGCTGAGGTCTCTTTGGGGTCGTAGACAAGAGTGAATCGTTGATGGCCGCTGCCTATGCTGATGCTGGTCTGCTCCACCCCCTCCTGTTCCATCAGAAACTGGTTGATGCGCAGGGTGTCCTCACGGGTGGCGCGAATATCGGTTCCCTCAATCTCCCAGACATCGACAAAGAACATTGGTGTGTTGGATTCAGGAAAGAAGGCCTGCTTGACACTGCCGAAGCCGACCACTGCCAGCACAAACAGCCCAATCACCATGGCAACTGTAATCCAGCGCAATCGCACGGCGCTGTCCACTACACCGCGAAACAGTTTAAAGACGCCTTTACCATAGGGGTCTTCACCCTGGCCCGCCTCAGCCGAACCCGGTTTCAGCAGTATTGAACAGAGTAGGGGGGTTGTACTGATTGCGGTGACCCAGGAGAGCAGCAGTGAGTAGAGGATGACCCAGAATAGAGAGTTGGCAAATTCACCGGTGCTGTCCTGAGAGAGTCCAATTGCAGAGAAGGCCAGAATGCCGATAACAGTACCTCCGAGCAGCGCCCAGATGGTCTTCGCCACAGTCTCCCTGGATGCGTTGGCCGCACTCATGCCGCTCTGCATACGTACCAGCATTCCCTCGGCGACTACGATGGCATTATCCACCAGCATACCCAGAGCAATAACCAGAGCGCCAAGGGAGATCCGTTGTAGTTCGATACCGTCTATGTACATCAGCAACAGAGTGCCTGAGACGGTGATCAGAAGTACGGCGCCAATAATCAGACCAACCCTCAACCCCATAAAAAGCAGCAGGACTATGATCACGATGGCCACTGCCTGACCTACACTGACCAGGAATCCACTGACTGACTTTTCCACTTCCAAGGGTTGATTGTAGATCTCTTTAATCTGCATGCCGGCAGGGATACTTCCGATCAGCTCATGAACTCTGGCATTGAGTAGTTCACCCACCGCCACCACATTTTCACCAGCCTGCATGGAGATACCTATGGTCAGTGCCGGCCTGCCGTCCAGGTAGTACATCTGGCTGGGCACTTCATCATATGCACGGGTGATTTGGGCAATGTCCCGCAGATAGATAAGGCGTTTATCTTCAGAGGCAACCATTACATCGCCTATGTCGGTGACTGACTGTAACTCGCCACTGGGTACGATACGCAGACGTTCGCGATTGACACTGCCGTGGCCTGCGGTGACCACCGTATTCTGGGACTGCAGCAGTTGGGCTATGGCTGAAGGAGAGATACCCAGTTCGCCGAGCCGCTCACGTGAGATATCCACATAGACAACTTCTTTTTGTGTGCCACCGATGGAGACTTTACGCACTCCTGGCACTAAAACCAGTTCCTGTTTGAGGTAGTCGGCGAAATCCCATAGATCTCGCCAGGTGTATCCCTGACCGGTGACAGCCAGATAGGCACCATACACATCACCAAAGTCGTCGATTACCATCGGAGCCTGGGCGCCCGGTGGTAACTTGTTCTTCATGTCTGCAATCTTGCGTCGCAGCTCATCGTATATGTCGGGGAAGTCTCCCGCTCGGTATTTATCCTTGAATTCTATGGAGATGTCGGACATGCCGGGTCTGGAGATCGACATCTTGATCCGCTTGACCTGCTCAAGGCGCTGGATAGCATCCTCGATATGGTAGGTTACTTCATCTTCCACCTCCTGTGCGGAGGCACCGGGGTAGAGAGTGATTACCTTGGCATTTTTAATGGTGAATGCCGGGTCTTCCAACTTGCCCATCTTGTCGAAGCTGAGTAGACCACCACCGACCAGTATGATGACCAGCAGCCAGGAGATGACCGGTGTGCGTACGGAGTATTCCCCGATATTCATGTGCGCCCCTTAATGATTCTTCTTTTTGTCGCCCGTTACTGGTACTTCAGATCTTCCGCTCTTTGCATGGCCTGCTCTTTGTCCGGCATCAGTCGTACTTTCATGCCCTTGACCAGAAAGGGGGTGCCGGCTGTGACGATACGGTCTCCAGGCTCTAACCCCTCAAAGACTTCAATATTTTCACCGAGGAGACGTCCAACCTTTACCACTCGGGGTTCGACGGTCATGCTCTCTGCTTCTACAACCCAGGCCAGGGGGTCAAGTTTGTAGTCACCAACAATGGCGCTGGCTGGTACTGTGTAGACTGTGCTGTCACTACTTAATTTACTGAAATCAACAGTCACCTTTGCGGTCATGCCCGGTAGGATATTGGCACTATCCACTCTTTGCATGGTGTAGGTAATTTGAAAGGTTTGGGTCTTGGCATCTGCCTGGGTTGTTATCTCGCGAAAGGTCAGCGGGAAACGGCTGCCGGGAATGTCGGCGAAGGAGACAGTAACCAGAACATTCTCTTTGGCTCTCTCTCTGTCTGCGGATGTCAATCCCCGAAGCAGGCTCTCAGGTACATCGAATTTTACCTCGAGTTCAGAAATGTCCTGTAGGACGAGTACCGGCTGTTTGGCCTGTATCTCTTCATAGTTGTCAATGTTGAGTAGTGCAATGCTGCCATTGAAGGGGGCCGTGAGCTTGGTGTAGTTGAGGTCCTGCTGCGCCGCCTTAAGGGCTGCGCTGGCACTCTTGAATTCCGCTTCAAGCTTGTCGAAATCCATTTTGGAGATATTGCCTTTCTTGATCAGTTCCTTAGCGCGACTAAAATTACGATTAGCCTTGTCATAGTTGGCTTTTCGGTCGTTATAGACGATTTCAAGATCGGTTGGATCGAGTGCCGCAACCAGTTGCCCCGCCTTTATCTGATCACCCTCCTTGACTGGCAACTGATTGAGTACCCCGGATACCCGAAAAGAGAGTTCGGCCCTGCGACCAGCATCAATCCGTGCTGGAAAAGTGCGGATAGCGCCACTGGACGTTGTTTCAATCAGAAAACTCTTGATTGGACGCACCACATCTACCGGTTCAGCCGAAGGAGGTTCACTACATCCACAGAGAGATAGACAGACCATGGTTAGTCCGATGATGCCATTTCTTGACCCACTCATTTTTATTGAACTCCCCAGCAGACAGTCCAGTGGCTGGACTTTTTATAATCTTTGTTAATACTCTACTTTAGCGCCGATTAAAAAAAATAGACAGGTAGTGAAGTAAAAATGAAGCTATTAAATTCCCCCGATAATCTAGGCTTATTATCCCGACTGCCGATCTTGCAAATAGTAACAAACAGGCTTTTGATGATGCTCATTATTGCAGTGATGAGTGGTGGATGTTCTTTGATGGAAATTTTCCAACAGACCGAGGGTGTTAATCAGGCTGGTACTATTTCCGGTAGTGTCACTATCGAAAGTGAGAGTGATGCGCCAGTAGTTATTCTGCTTTTTACAAAAGAGGATTTTGCACCGAAACTTGAGCGAAAATATGTTCTACAGGGCGCAGGTAAATTTCGCTTCTATGCTACGGAAGGTAGCTATTATGTTGCAGCATTTCAGGACACAAATCGTGACAATCTCTACCAGCAAACAGAACCAGCAGTAATATATGGTGGTGATGATATATTTTCTGCAACCCCATTGGTACTTGGGGCCAGTGATCATATTGAACTGAACAATCTGGCGCTGAAAAATCTGATATCGAAACAAACAAATCGAGACAATATCTCGTTTAATATTGAACAGGACCATACTGGAGAGAGGGTTTCTCTGGATGATCCAAGGTTCTCCCGTGAGATTGGTACCCTTGGATTATGGAGACCCATCTCCTTCATAGATCAGGTGGGTATAGGGCTCTATATGCTCTCTGCTCCTGAAGCAGATCGTATTCCGGTGATTTTTATTCATGGTGCTGGTGGTACGCCGCTTGAGTTCGCTGAGTTGACCAAAAGTTTGGATGAGAGTCGATTTCAACCCTGGGTGCTTCACTATCCCAGTGGCTTGAGACTCGATATTGTCAGCGACTATCTTGTGAAAAGCATCAACCAGTTAGAGAGTCAATATCGATTCGACTCATTCTATCTGATCGCTCATAGTATGGGCGGGTTGGTGATGCGATCAACCGTTAAAAAATATTACGAAAGTGAACACCAGCCTGTTATCGGTCTGGCAATGACAATCAACAGCCCCATGGATGGTATGGCCAGTGCTGAATTTGGAGCGAAGTCATCTCCAATTGTCGTTCCCTCCTGGAGAGATATCGCGAAAAACAGTGAATTTTTAGACAATATCAGGAATTGGCCCTGGCCAGGTAAATTGCCTTATCATTTGGTATTTTCTTATCAGAGTGGTGAGGGAGACGATGGGGTGGTTGACCTGGAGAGTCAGATTCCATTGGCACTGCAAACAGAGGCTACTCGGCTATATGGCTTTAACGCGGGACATGCGACCATTCTCAAAAACCCCCTATTCATTCGTGAATTTCAAAATATCATGAATAAGAGTTACTAAAATCAGAGTCCAAGCTCACATCAGAAGGGTGAGGCCCTGCCTCACCATAAGAGTGTCGATTCCCCAGAAACCCCAGGTAGTTTGTTCATCTCCATCAGCGTCGTCTGTATAGCGGCTCGATAGGTGGTTTTCTTTTCAGTTGGACATGGTGCGGCAGGGCCGCAACCTACCGTTGAATTTAATCAGGACAGTAGGTGTTATGTGCCGCAACGACGGGATCAGTAAGCATGTCTGATTTTTCGATCCAGATTGAATAACCATTAATATGACAGATTTGATTGCTGGGAGAATAAGATTCCAACAATCAGGCGATAGTCACATTAGAGTCAAGATAGACATCCTGGATGGCATTAAGCAGCTCGACCCCTTCCTCCATTGGACGCTGGAAGGCCTTACGCCCGGATATCATACCCATGCCACCAGCGCGCTTATTAATGACTGCCGTACGCACAGCCTGGGACAGGTCACCCTGACCGGAGGAGGCGCCCCCCGAGTTGATCAGTCCAGCTCTACCCATATAACAGTTTGCTACCTGGTAACGTACCAGGTCGATTGGGTGCTCAGAGGTGAGGTCGCTATAGACCTTGTCATGAGTCTTACCGAAATTAACTGCTCGATAACCGCCATTACCCTCTGCTTGCTTCTGTTTCACAATATCTGCTGCGATGGTGGCAGCCAAATGGTTGGCTTGTCCGGTAAGATCAGCGGCAGAGTGATAGTCCACGCCATCAACCTTGAAAGCGCTGTTTCTTAAATAGGCCCAAAGGACTGTTGCCATACCCAGTTCATGAGCCTGTTGAAAGGCATCAGAGATCTCCATGATCTGGCGACGGGAATCAGAGGAGCCAAAATAGATTGTGGCGCCAACGGCTACCGCCCCCATATCGAATGCCTGTTCAACTGATGCAAACAGGGTTTGATCGTAAATCGTGGGATAGGTGAGCATTTCATTATGGTTAAGCTTAACCAAAAATGGGATCTTGTGAGCGTAGCGACGTGACACTGCACCCAGCACTCCCAAGGTAGAGGCAACCGCATTGCATCCCCCCTCAATGGCCAGCTCGACAATTTTAGCCGGGTCGAAATAGATCGGATTGGGCGCAAAGGAGGCACCTCCTGAGTGCTCGACACCCTGATCCACCGGTAGTATTGAAAGGTATCCACTACCTGCCAGGCGACCAGTATTGAAGAGGGTCTGTAAACTGCGCAATACGCCTGGCTTGAGGTCCTTGTCTGCAACAACCCTGTCCACATAGTCGGAGCCAGGAAGATGAAGTGCGGTTTGATCAATAGTCCTGCATTGATGGCCTAACAGGTGTTCGGCCTCAGAACCCAGTAGTTTTGTTATATCAGTCATAAGGGATTCCAGATTGTAGTGTTTTTACTCTTGTTACATGAGTATAGATAGTCTGTTCAGTTATGTTAGAGGGGGCGGAGGAAAAATATTCTTGAAAAAAGAGTACTCTGGTGGATTCTCTTTTTTAACGCTCTTAAGTGATCATAGTCTTACGATGAACTGTAACGTAGAAACAACGTATATTTAGTTGGTAAGCGTTTCCCATTTCAGTATTAACAATCTTTGGCTATGTCGGTTTTGAATGTTGTGCGCTATAGAATTGTAAAATATTAATGTTCAATATGAAAAAGAATATCTTACTTGACAGGGATCACGTTTTTCGGGATTTACAATGCTAAGCTCTGTCGTGGGTCGATCGGAAGAAACTTAATAAGGGACTAAATTATGAAAAGACAATATCTAAAAACTTTAGTAGCTGCTTCTCTTCTTATTCCAATCTTTAGTGTTAATGCCGCTACCTATAATGTAGGAACTTTCTATGTCACTCCTGACAATCCGGATGGTAACTATTCAATTGATACTTCTGGGGCATTTTGGGATGAGTTCGATTTCAATACGCGCACATATAATTGGAGGGATAGGGCCAGTGTAACTTTCAGTGGAACCCATAGTGGTATGTACAATAGTGAACTTCTGCTCATCAATTTGAACACAAGACAAACATACAATTTGGGTGAGGATTTCTCGGTGACACTTGATAATCTGAGATATGGGCAGAGATTCGCTATTGCTGGCGCTGGTCTTATGGCTACTGATCCATCAATACTTTCCTCATATAATTTATCGATGGACGCGGAACTTACCTTATCTACCAACCCACCTAATCCAGTGCCATTACCTGCAGCTACCTGGCTTTTCGCTTCTGGCCTGATGGGCTTTGTGAGTTATCGAAGAAAAAAGACTCCTGAGGAAAATGAGAGTACGTCAATAGTGTCATAGTAATGACTGCTAACTGACAACATCAGTTTAGGTTATAGACTCTGTTTTTAGCGTTTGGTAGAAAAGACTTACACTGATATTTTTCACTTCTTTATGACCTGTATGGTGCTGTAGGGTGGGGCCATGCCCCACCTATTAAGCTGAAAAATATTACAATATAACCAATTTTCTTATTCTAAATATCGAGTAATAATCTATTGATGGCGAGTTATTTAACCCATTTTGGTGGGGCATGGCCCCACCCTACCTAGGTCACTAATATCGAAGTTATCCTGCATTAGGTAATGAGGGATCAGAATCAGTTGCAGTACATATAGACACTCATATATCGAGATATGACTTACACCAACATTTTCCACTTCTTTATGATCTGTATGGTGGAAAAATAGAGCTGTAGGGTGGGGCCATGCCCCACCATATTGAGTTGAAAAATAGTACAATGTAGCCAATTATCTTATTCAAGATATAGAGTGATAATCTATTGGTAGCGAGTTATTTAACCTGTTTTGGTGGGGCATGGCCCCACCCTACATAGGGCACAAATGTCGTAGTTATTCTGCAATAGGTGATGTGGGATTAGAATCAGTTGCGGCATCAGGGGTTTTGTTTTCTTCTGAACTCTTAGTACCCCCTGTATTTGATTCAGATAGATCCTCGGTAGTACTGCTCTTTGATAAACTCTCTTCAGAGGTCACATCTGACTTTTGATCTGTCTCATCTGTTTCAGTATCACAGTTAGAGTGACCACTGTCTGAACCACATGACGAATCTTCACTGTTTTCTTCATCGGAACCCTTGTTTGAATCGCCATCCTGCTCCTGGCTGGTTTTCATCCCACGTCCATTCGATTCTCCATAGCCTCTTAAGTTGAGATCGAAAATCTGTAGTGAAGAGCTACCCTTGGCTTCACTTTTTCCAGCCGCTTGATCACTGCTTTGTTGACCACCCAACTCTGAACTTCCCTGGTTTGATGATGAACGGGGAGTAGGGGACTGAATAGAGACAAAGGGTAGTGCATCATCCTCTATTATGCGGATAATAGCCGTTCCAGGATCGGAGATCACTGCACCGTTACTGGCATCTGATAGGATTAGGGTGAAGTTGCTTTCAGTTTCATACAAAGTGTCATTGATTATCTCAATCGATAATGGCAGACGGCTGATACCCTCGGCAAAAGTTATTCTACCGTTTCTAGGGATATAATCCTCACTCTTCGTCGCTGAGCCATCGAGGGTGTTGTATGCTACAGATACTTCAGTGTCGAGATTTCCTTCACGAATCAAATTTACAGTAATTTGTCCATCATTTTCCCTGATTTCATAACTCACGGATTCAAGTGAGATCGAAGCAAACCGGCTGTCCGGGTCATCATCCAGTATGGTTATGGTTGTCGATGCAGGCTCACCGATTGTTGCTTCTCCTTCGATGTCAGTTAACACTATCTGAAATAACTCACTGCCTTCAAACAGGCTATCATCGATCAATTCGACCGAGATCTGCTTTTCTGTCTCTCCTGAGAGAAAACGAACCTTCCCCTCAGTGGCAATAAAATCACTTTCGGCAGTAGCTGTATCAGAAATAGTTTGATACTCAACATCTACAGTGCCATCACTACCACCAGTGCGAACCAGGCTGATCAGGGCTTCTCGATTGGCTTCATTAACAGCAACTGAGACGGTGCTGAAAGCAATTGAACCCGCGCCATCATCATCAAGTATCAATACCTCGACTTCGCTTTGATCTCCTAAAGAGGCCTTACCTTCTACATTGCTTAAGCTAATAACGAAAGACTCATTCTCCTCATCTTCCCGGTCATTGATAATCGGGATCTCGAAACTGCGCATTGTCTCGCCATCGGCAAAGATTAATCGTCCTGATTGTCGTAAATAGTCGACGTTGGCGCGGGCATCAGTACCACTGGTAGCAAAGTCGACAGAGACTTCACCGGTCGTACCTCCCATGCGCCTTACAGTGACAATCAGTTGCTGTGTGGATTCATTGACAGAGTAGAAGGGCTCGCTGAATATAAGCTGGCTCTGCTCATCAGAGCCGAAATTACTGAAGAGCAGCTCATAAGCGGCTGAGACATCAACCAGGCCGTAGCCAGATTGATCGTCATTTCCTGTTTCGCCAAGGTCGACTGCAGAGTCATATAGAGCAGTTTCGATCTGCGATACAGGTAGCTCAGGAAAGGCACTTTTCAGCAGCGCAATAGCACCAGTGACATGAGGTGCTGCGAATGAGGTGCCGGAGACGACGTTGTAGGCTATCGGTAGCAGGTCGGTAGTGAAAACCAGTGCGCCGGGTGCCACAAGTTTGGGGTAGGCGCCGCCATCACAAGCATTGGGGCCGCGGCTGCTCAAGAGCTCGATCTGCTCCGATTGATCTATAGAGCCTACAGACAGAGCGCCAGGATTATTGGCAGGACTGATACTGGTAGCTGTAGAAGGGCCGTAATTGCCTGCTGCAAAGACGACACCTATGCCGGCCTCCTGTAGCAGGCGAATATCTTCGCCAAACTCTTGATAGCATTGATTGATGGTGCTGGCAAAACCCCAGGAGTTGTTGACTACATGTGGTGCGTCATCAGTCAATGGGTCGCCGTCCGGATCGAGCAGCCATTGAAAAGCCAGGTGAATCGCGCTCAGAGTTGTTTGATTGCCATCATCAAATATTTTTGCGGCAATCCATTTTGCCTCAGGAGCCAAACCTACCTGATAACCACTTTCGTCTCCCCCAAGAATCAGTCCAAGGGCTTGTGTTCCATGACCGACAAGGTCTACCGGTAGATCGTGTTCTTGGTAGGGGTCGAACCAACTATTGCTGCCTCCTCGCCAGCGGCCTGAAAGATCCGGGTGGTTGACATCGACACCAGAATCCATGATGCCTACGACTACACCTTCACCAAATACCTCCTGCTGCCATAGATTTGGGGCATTGAGTTTGTCGATATTCCACTGGGGTATGGCAGCACTGTCTTCAACCTCAGGGGAACTCATGGTTAAACGCATATCAGCAGTCACACGCTCAACGCCGGGCAGTCCGGTGATATCATCCACCAGATCAGCAGGTAGATCGAGGGCGATACCATTGATTGTCCATAGCATCTTAAGCTCGGTTTTGACACCATGTTTTCTCAGTAACCTGGCAACTGCAGCTGAGGCTCTCTGAGTCTGCTTTTTCAGACTGCTAAATACACCTGTGCGAAACTGCTTGCGATTGATTTTTTGACTATCAGAGGCGCTCTTATACTGATGTGCTTTACGATGGGCCTCTTTAAGCTCACTGATTTCATACTCTTTTTCGAAACGGACTATGACGGGGACTGATGTCCGTTGACTGGCATCCGCAACCAACCTTTCCACATCAGCTGTGAGAATCGCTGCTGCGTTTACAGAGGGCAGATAGGTGGTGATTGCCACTACAAAAAGTATGCTAGAGAGTTGGTGTCGCATGCTGCATTCGCCATAAAAGACGATTAGTTCCTTAATGGGGAAGGATACTGTTTATACTAGGGCCTATTCGATTAGTGTTAACAGGCCCTTGTTCCACAGTATCAGTTTATTAACTATATTCTTTGTACCAATAGTGCGATATGCAGACTACTACTACCAGAGTATGAGGTATGTTACTACCTGACCTGGTATGTAAATTATAAGAATATAAAGCACATATACTCTATAGATGGTTGTGATTAGTGGTTTTTCATTAAACCGGCCCAAGGTAAGACAGTAGATGGCAGGTAGGGTTTTTATGCATCAAAGGTAAGGCATTACCCTATGCATAAATACACCTTCCCATGAATCATACTATCAACGGAAATCTGCTGAGATAGTATAAGGGAACATCTGATTGATTCAGATACAGGGAGGTGATGGGATGGAGTGAAGTTTTTTCATGTTGATTGGTAAGCATACAGAGTGTGATCTTCTGTTCAATTTTTACAGAATCGACATGGTTCAGCCGCTACCTACCAAAGAACTAGAGATATTCAGAGATTTATTGAGTTAGCCGCACTGCTGCGAGCATAGGAAATGACCACAGGTAAGCCAATGGGAATAAGAGACAATAGATTGTTGGTAGTCGTTCTGTCTGCAGGCCTGACCCTGCTAATGGCTTCCTGCGCCCAACAGCCTCAGGTTTCCGACACAAAGGCTAATGACGGTTATCAATATACTGCCCCCAAGAGACCCGAACTGCCTGGCTCAGATTCAGGGGATGGCAATGAACTCGTACTCTCACAGCAGGTTCAGCGGGAGCCCGAATTTTTTATTCGACAGGGGAGTGGTGAATTTCTCAACCAGAATGCCCAGTCGAAAGCCGGCTCCCAACCAGCAAAAGGTGATATTACCCTCAACTTCGAAGCAGTAGATCTTCGTGAAGTAGTGAAGGTTATTTTTGAGGAAATACTGCAAGAGAACTACCTCATTGATGAGAAGGTTCAGGGCAAAGTCACCATCCACACAACCTATCCAGTATCTATAGATGCGGTATTACCGATTTTGGAAAACATTCTGCAAATGAATGGTGCGGTAATGGTTCGCAACGGTGCGCTGTATAAGATTTTGCCTGCTGGGGAGTTGAAAGGGATGGCCTTGAAACCCTCGATAGGCAAAGGGCAAGGGAAAATGAAAGCTGGCCAGGGTGTACAGATCGTGCCCTTGAAGTACATCTCCGCTCTGGAGATGAAAAAAATCCTCGAATCATTCACAACCAATGCTGAACAGGTGCGGGTTGATGCAGGTAGGAATCTGATGATTCTCAGTGGCTCTTACCAAAAGATAAACAACCTGCTGCAAACCGTTAAAATGTTTGATGTGGATTGGCTCAGTGGTATGTCTTTCGGCCTGATTCCGCTGAAATACACTGATGCAAAAACCCTCACTGAAGAGCTGAAACACATTCTGGGGGATGGAGAAGCCTCTCCCCTGGGCCATATGATTAAACTGATTCCCGTTGAACGCCTGAGTGCGGTGATGGTGATCAGTCAGCAGCCAAAATATATCGATGAAGCGCGCCGCTTGATTGCACAATTTGACCAGGGCAGCGATAAGTCGCCAGATCGTCGGCTCTATGTTCACCATCTCAAAAATGGTAAAGCGGAGAGCATTGCCACAATTCTTCAGAGTATTTTTGGCAATGAAGTGACCACTCCTTCTGCTTCGGGAGGGTTGAGCAGTAGTGACCCATTGTTACGTTCAAATGTCCGTTCACCGACAGCTTCAGGTATTGATCTGAATAACAGTAATGCAGATAGGAATGCCGCATTGACCAAAGATCAGCCTCAGATGCCCAGTGGTGCTGCTGCGAGTGGTGCAGCCCAGCCATCGGCTTCAGCTGGGGCGGCATCATCTGCAACGATAATTGCTGACCCGGATAACAATGCCATACTGGTAATGGCAAGCCCCAAGGACTACCAGAAGATCAAAGCCACCATCACCCGCCTGGATGTAGCGCCCAAACAGGTCATGATCGAGGCAACGATTGCTGAAGTGCAACTTTCAGATAATCTGAGCTATGGTGTGCGCTGGTTTTTTAATGGTTCCACAGGAGGCGGTCGCCCCTATGAGGGTGGCTTGGGATCGCCTCTACCTGGTAGCGTCGGAGGTGATGGCTTTGCTCTGGGATTATTCAATAACCTGAATGATCTGAAAGTATTTTTCGATATACTTGAAAATGAGTCCTCGGTTAAATTTCTTTCTGCTCCACAGATCATGGTCATCGACAATCAGACTGCCAGTTTCCGGGTTGGCGACCAGATTCCAATCGTGACCCGAGCTTCCCAAAGTACCTCTGATCCGAATGCGCCGATTGTCTCTGAAGTTCAGTTCAGAGATACAGGTACCTTGCTTCAGATCACGCCTCGTATCAATGAGGGCGGGATGGTCACCCTGGAGGTCAATCAGGAGGTGAGTACACCCGGATCGGCGCCTGCAATTGGTGGTGGTGGCAATGTTGCTATTTCACAACGTACAATAGAGAGTACCGTTGTTGTGCATGACGGCCAGACCGTCGTTCTGGGTGGATTGATAAGAGAGAACACCAGTAGCGGCAAAACCGGCATACCTGGTCTGATGCAGATTCCTTTTCTGGGCAGTCTGTTTGGCAGCACCACAAAGGATGTCAGTCGCACGGAATTGATTGTCACACTCACGCCTAAAGTGGTTCGTAATCCTCAAGAGGCCTACGATATTTCCCAGGAACTACGGGAAAAGATTCGAGATGCCACACTGTTTCAGGATGATTTCAACAGGAAACGCGCTGAAAGATCGGGAATATAGAATCTTATTGCCTGACCACCACTAGTGTGATGTAACGAATAAACTGCACCAATCAGCTCTGCAGGGTGAGCAAATGATTCCTGCAGAGTCCATTGCTTTAGTGTTATCAGGCTCTAAACTTCAATAGTAATGTGTGGATATTTCCGTAGTCCGAATACAGGCGTGGGATGAATACAACGAGTCGAAGCATCAACAACGAAACCCTTACCTCCGAACAGCAGGAGCAACTGGAACCTGTCTACACCAGTCAGCCGCTTTGCGCTGCTTTGGTTGCTTCAGGCCGCTTGGGTATTGCTGAGGCGGATCGAGCAGTTCGACTCAAGCAGAGTCAACAAAGTGACGAATCTATAGGGAATATTCTACTCCAGCTTGGCCTGATCTCAGATCGGGATCTGGCCACAGCCCTGGTCGATATTTGTGGCGTACCCTTAGCAGAACGAAAGGATTACCCCGATCTGGCCAATCTCAGCGAGAATATCTCTGCAAACTTTCTGAAGCAGCATCGCCTGGTGGTGTTCGATCATATTGATGACCACATTCTGGCGATTATGGTCGATCCCAGTGATCTTTATGTCATTGAAGCACTGGAGTTGATCAGTGGTAAGTCGGTGCAGCTTCAGGTTGGTATTGCCAGCGAAATCGACGAGACCATACAGGAGCACTTTAACGAATTACAAAAGAGTGGTTCTGGTGATGAGGGCGATGGCCTGGAACACCAACTGCTGTTGGATGATGTTGAGCAACTCAAAGAGCTTGCCAGTGAAGCGCCGGTAATCAAGATGGTCAATCAGATCATTTCCCGTGCCGTATCCAGCAAGGCTTCCGATATCCACATCGAACCTTTCGAGCAAGTTCTGAAGATACGGTACAGGGTTGATGGATTGTTACGTGAGACGGAACACCCCTCTATCAACATGGCGCCTGCATTGATTTCACGTATTAAGATTATGGCCCATCTGAATATCGCAGAGCGCCGTCTGCCCCAGGATGGACGTTTCAAAGTTAGAGTGCATGGCGCCACATTGGATCTTCGTGTTTCTACCGTGCCTACCCTGCATGGGGAGAGTATGGTACTCAGGTTGCTGCAACGGGATGAGGTGAACCTGGATTTTTCCAGTCTGGGTTTTGAAAGCGCTACGGAAAAGCGTCTATTGGAGATCCTCGATCGTCCCCACGGCATTGTTGTTGTTACCGGGCCTACCGGTAGTGGTAAGACCACTTCTTTGTATGCTGCTCTGAACTATCTGAATCGTCCTGAGAGAAAGATTCTCACGGTTGAAGATCCAGTGGAATATAACATCGAGGGGGTGAATCAGATACAGGTGAAAGCCAGTATAGGTCTGGGTTTCTCAGAAGCTCTACGATCCATCGTGCGTCAGGATCCGGATGTGATCATGATTGGTGAGATACGTGACCAGGAGACGGCTAAGATTGCGGTTCAATCAGCACTTACCGGACATCTGGTTCTCTCATCACTGCACACCAATGACGCGGCAGGCAGTATTACCCGTTTTCTCGATATGGGGATTGAGGCCTTTCTTCTTACCTCAACAGTTAACGCAGTGGTTGCACAACGCTTGGTACGAAATCTCTGCCGGCATTGTAAACAGCCTTATACGCCGCCACCTGAAGTCCTTGCCCGTTTCACTGGATCTGACAAAGCACCAACCCTCTACAAGGCAGTTGGATGTGATGAGTGTGGTGGTAGTGGCTATCGTGGTCGTAGCGCTATCATTGAAATGATCGAATTGAGCGAAGCGATGCAGTCTCTGATTCTTCAGGGTAAAGATAAGCATGCCTTGGCTGCCTGTGCCAAGCAGGAGGGAGCGAAATCGATGTATGACGATGGACTGCATAAAGTGGCCCGAGGTATTACCACCCTTGAAGAAGTGCTGCGAGTCACTCAGGAAGGTTAATGGCATCATATCTCTATAAGGCGGTTACCCCCGAGGGTGAGGTTGTAGAGGGAATGCTCGATGCAGTAAGCCGTGAGCATGCAGTAAACCAGATTCATCTTAGCGGGCAGGTGCCAATCCGTATTGAGGAGAGCCAGGAGACTATTCGGGCTGCGCCTCGTCAACTGTTCAAACGCAAGAAGGTTCCTCAGGGGCAGGTTGTCGCTTTTACCCGTGAACTTGCAACCCTATTGAAATCTGGTCAGCCACTCGAATCAGCACTTGGCATATTGGTTTCAATTGCTGGCGCTGAATCACTTTTCAGCCAGCATATCAACAGCATCCGTGACAGTCTGAAGAGTGGACACTCTTTTGCTGATGCCCTGGCAAAAGAGGAGGGGATTTTCAGCAATTTCTATGTACAGATGGTTCGTGCCGGTGAGGCGGGAGGGGCGCTGGAAAATGTACTCTCACGTCTGGCAGTTCACTTGGAGCAATCGCAGGAGGTTAGAAGTTCTCTGATCTCTGCTCTGATCTATCCGGCCATATTACTGTTTGTTGCCATTAGCTCAATCCTGATTCTATTGACCTATGTAATTCCTCAGTTCAGCGAACTGTTTATGGATATGGGAGAGGCTCTACCCCTTTCTACGCGCATCACCATGGGCATGGCGTCATTCCTGCAGGAGTATGGCTGGGTTTTAGCCCTGGGGGTCATGCTGCTGGTTTTCTATTTCAAATGGCAGATGAGTAAAAGACGTACAGCAAAACGTTGGCACGCCCGTCTGCTCAATCTTGGTGTGGTTGGACCGATTGTCAGACAGGTTGAGGCCGCTCGTTTTTGCAGAACGCTCGGCACGCTATTGGAAAATGGCGTGCCACTGCTCAAATCCGTAGCAATTGTTAAAGAGACAATTGGCAACTTTGTAATTGCGGATGGCATGGATCATGTCATTAAACACCTCAGGTCGGGTCACAGATTGGCCGATCCCTTGGCTGAACATGCTCAATTTCCTCAATTTGCGCTGCAGATGATTCGTGTTGGTGAGGAGTCAGGGCAACTGGAGCCGATGTTGATGCAGACAGCTGATATCCTCGACCTCGAAACGCAAACTCTGATCAAAAGGGCACTTAGCCTGGTTGAGCCTGTGATGATACTGGTGCTCGGATTAATTATCGCCGGTGTCGTGATGTCGATTCTGGTGGCTATTTTAGGCGTCAACTCTCTGGTCGCGTTATGAGCAGGCAACTGGCTCAACGCTGCCGAGGTTTTACTCTGATTGAGATGTTGCTGGTGTTGGTCTTGATGGGCATGCTGTTCTCTTTGACGCCGCCCTTACTGCATAAAGCGTTTCCAGCAATCAAACTGAAAGCGGCAACCCGTGATCTTGCTCAGGAGATTCGTTACGTACAGCAGACAGCCATAATTACAGGTAGAGAGTCCCGCATGCGTTTTGATATTGAGAACAGCCGCTATCAAAGCGACCTGGTCAATCAGGGAGTAGTTCGGCATCTACCAGATGGTATTAGTTTTGCGAGTCAGAAGGTCGCTGATCGCCAACAAACCCTGGTTCTGCGATTCTATCCAGATGGTAGCTCCAGTGGGGGGTTGATTCGTCTCGGTAATGAAGCACAAGCTTTTGTTATCGCAGTGGATTGGTTGACCAGCAGGGTGCAAATCATCAACAGCCGTGATCTAAAAGAAGATGCTCGATTCGAAGTGTGAGGGTATGACTCTGATAGAGGTGCTGGTCGCCTTCATCATACTCGCTATGACAATGAGCGTGATACTGAGAATAAACTCGGGCGCAGTGAGGAATCATCAAGTTGCCATGCAATATTTCGAGGCTGTGTCAGTTGCCCAGTCCCGTCTTGAACAGATGAGTGCGGAAATCGATGTGGAGAACTATACCCAGGAGGGTGTTGATCAAGATGCCTATACCTGGCGCTATCTGCGTCAACCCCATACCTGGCAAGAACAGAAGTTACTGACACTGCCCTTGATTCCTGTTGAGGAGATATTGACTGTCTCCTGGGATTCCCCTGGTGGAACCCGTGAGATCTCATTTACCCGCATCGGAGTTATCCGTGCAAAACCCTGATCATGTAGAACTCAATAGAGAGCGATCTCGTGCCCATATTCTCAGTGGTGGTTTTACCCTGCTGGAAATCATGATTGCCCTGCTACTGCTTGCTGTGATCACAACAACATCTGTGTCGATGTTGTTTTTGAATATCAAAGGCTGGGAGCGTGTTTCAGAGCGAAGTGAGGTTGAAATAGCCGAGCATCTCACATCGGCCCGGATTGAGCATCTGATAAGAAATCTACTGCCTTTCACCTGGCAGCAGAAACGGGTTCGTCAGTTGGCATTCTCAGGGGATGCCGGGCATGTTCAGTTTATCGCACCTGCTCCGCAGCAATATCAATCGGGTGGATTGTTTGAATATCGCTTAGTCCAAGAGCGGGATTCAGAATTGGGATTAAGTCTGGTGCTCTACTATGCACCCTACTATCCAAACATACAGCAGTTCTCACTCCCTGAGGAAGGTCGTCGACGCATTTTGATCTCCGGGCTGCAAAATATCGAATTCAGCTTTTACGGAAAACCACAGAATCGTCCTCAACCAGAGTGGACAGAGCAGTGGCAGCAGAGCTACCGCTACTTTCCTGAGTTGATCAAAATCAGTCATACAGAGGAAGGAGTGGATTACCCACAGGAGCACTTTGTTCGTATCAGGCGACAAAGCAGTTAATGTCTGAAGAGCCCAGGTAACCTATTGATAATATGGTAAAGAAATTTAAATATCATCGGCAAAAAGGGGTGGCGCTGGTTCTGGTTCTTTGGCTGGTGGCACTCCTGACTATCGTTGCGGCCAGCTTTTCAACCCATTCAAAGGTTGAAAGTCGACTCGCCGGTAATGCTAAGGATGCCCTGCAAGCGAGACTGATGGCGCAGAGTGGATTTAATCGGGCAATTATGGAACTGATGGTTACTGATCCGCAGAGCCGCTGGAATTTCAATGGTCAAATCTATCCCCTGGAGACAAAACAGGGTGAGATAAAAATCGCTATTCGAAATGTATCCGGACTGCTTGATTTGAACAAGGCAAACAGGGATCAACTCAATAAGCTCTTCATTCTGCTTACAGATGATCCTCAGGAGAGGGAGGCATTGGTTGACAGACTGAATGATTGGCGTGACAGCGATGACCTGCGTCGTCTTCAAGGTGCAGAAGATACGGATTATCGAGCAGCTGGATACGCCTATATCACAGCGGGTCAAGATTTGAAGACCCTTGAGGAGTTGGGCTACGTTATGGGGTTTGATGCAGATCGTGTCAATAAGCTTCGTCCCTATGTCACACTCAACGCCGTCAGCTCAGTGGTCGATTTCAGGTTCGCCTCCAAGGAGCTGGCAACCCTTTTGAAAAGTGCAGGTCAACTCTCTTCTGAGTTGACTGATGCACTTGATCAGATCGATAGTGAGTTGGCGGAGTTGGATTTTTCACAGGGGGGCGGGCAGTCGCAGAGCAAAGTCTATCGGATCCAGATTGATGCCCATACCGAGCAGGGGAGTCAGGCGAGGATTCTAGCGGATGTCGATTTGAGAAGCAGTGGGAGTGAACCTTATTCGATTCATTCCTGGCATGAGTCGTTATGAGGGTTAAAACCGGTTAGAATCTTGATATGGCAGTACAATCCCTGAGATATCGATGGCTTGGTTTCTGGACATGGTGGAGTGGTGAGATCAGTACGCTCTTGCCAGAGCCTCTGCGCGCCCTGTTCAGTGGTGGTCGGCCGGCTCAACTGTTGTATGAGAATGAGGCACTACGCATAGTCAACCACGGACTGAGTGGTGAAGAGGTCGCAGAGAATTACTTAAAGGTCATCGATTTTGAGAATCCGGATCAGAAGCGATTACTGGCTTCAGCAAGCGAAATACGCTTGTGTCTGGAACGAAAGAAATATCTGTTCAAAAAAGTCACCTTACCCATCGAGGCAGAAGAGAACCTACGAGAAGTGCTCTCATTTGAGATGGATCGCCAGACCCCTTTCAATGCAAGTCAGGTCTACTACGACCATGTCATCAACGGACGTGACAAGCAGAATCGAATCCTGGATATCACTCTGATCCTGGCTCCGGTGGATAAAATTGCCAGTGCACTTCAGCAATTGGAAGAGAATGATGTCAGGATAAACGCCATCTCACCCTGCGAGGAGGCAGACCCCAAACTTAATGCGGTCAATTTATTGCCGCCTGAAAAACGTGAAAAACCACGAAAACGTTATCGATTAATCAATCTTCTACTGTTTTTTGTGTTGTTGCTTGTGTTGTTTGGTAATCTGATATTACCCGTATGGCAGAAATCAATTCTGGCCTCCAGCCTTGAACAGCAATTGCTCAACAGCCAAAAACAGGCCAATGAAGTATCAAAACTAAGAGATGCGGTGACAGAGGCGGAGCGCGAAAACAGTTTTCTGCTGGATAAGAAACGATCTTCGAGGCAGATGCTGGAGATACTGCATGAATTGACCCTGTTACTGCCAGATGACACTTGGGTCAGCCACTTCGAAATCAGAGACGACAAAGTACATATACATGGCCAATCTGTTGCCTCGGCTGTTTTAATTCCACTAATAGAGTCCTCCAAATTATTTCGCAATGTATCCTTTCGTTCGCCAGTAACTCAGAATAAAAAGAACAATACAGAACGTTTCCATATCTCAGCAGAGCTGATCGCAGATCTACAGGGTGAAGGGTGATGTTGCGTGTCACAGGGCCACAGCTTCGGGAAGTGCAGGTGATTCACTGCAATCGACAAGTCCTGTTACATGGGAGTTATCGCCATGTATGACACATTGACGCCCAGACAAAGCAAACTGCTTGCATTAACTATCCTGATACTGCTGATTTCCATTGTTCTGTTTGCAGTCATCTACCCGATTTGGTCACTAAATCAGCATTACGATGATCAGATAAGTAGTCAGCAACATCAGATTCAACTCTATAAACGTATCGCTTCACAAGCAGGTTACTACCAATCTGAAGCGGGTCGATTGAAACGTATAAGAGCATCTGATCGACGTTATCTTCAAAGTGAAACCGATTCCCTGGCTAAGGCGGAATTACAACGCAGGGTAAAGGGAGTTGTATCAGCAGCAAAGGGGGAGATTCTAAGTACGCAGATTATAGGTAACGATGAGGAGGATGGTTTTGTAAGAGTGGCAATACGTGTCAGGATGAAAAGCACTCTTCAAGATAGCGTCACTATTTTCCACAAGCTGGAGAGTGAGAAACCGTATCTGTTTGTTGAGGAGATCACGATACGCAGTCGTCCCGTTGCCAGACGTAGATTACCTGTCAATGAGAAGATCAAGCGAGCGTTGGAATTGCTTGATATCGATTTCAAATTGGTGGGTTATATGAAGAGTCTTGGTTCATGAGCCCTTGGAAAACTTTTTTTAACACCCTGACCATACTGCTACTGATATTGATTGGTATCACCACTGCATTGCTCTATTTTCAATGGTTCAATCCGCCTCAAGCACAATCTACAGTTGAGAATGGCACAGGATCATCCGCTGATACTGAGAAGAATGCTAGCATCTCGCCATTTACGCCTGTACCCTTGAATATCTATTCTGAGATCACTGAACGACCATTATTCAGAGAGGGGCGTCTACCTCCTGAAGAGCCTGATGAGCCGGCAAAATCACCCATTGTCCGTCAAGCACCACTGAAGCTGAGGTTGGAGGGTGTGGTTATTACGCCTAAGAATAGAGTCGCGGTTATCAGAGACCTTAATAACAATCGATTACTCCGAGTTGCTCAGGGAATGAACCAGAATGATTGGAAGCTGGAAACCGTTGATACCGCCAGTGCTACAGTCGTGCGTCGGGGCAAAAAAATAAAACTCGAACTGCAAATAGAAAAGGATGTGAAAGGTGTGCCACCTAGAATGAAGCTGCCATTCAGACCAAAAAGATAACGCTCATTGATCAATTCCTAGTAACTCGGCAATTAAATAGGTCATCTTCAGCCTGTCCTTTTAATACTAGAATGTCAGGGGCTTCAAGCCCACCTTATCTGCCTAACAGAGGATTCAGAGACTCGGCCAATAGGGTAGAATATATTCAGAGTTATGGTTAAGCCTTTTTGGCACTGACTAACCATTAAGTTTCAAAGGTATGATCATAGGATCCGAGTAAAACACAATGACAGATGAGAAGAAGATACAGGTTCTATTTGTTTGCATGGGCAACAAACAATAAATACCGCTATATAAGCTTTACAAGTCATCTGTGTACAAATCTGTATACAACTAAACCATCATCTTATTCCAGCACAGTACATCAGATATTGGCATACCCTATGCTTAAGATCGTAGCTACCCTCACCCTTTTCAGATTGTATTTTAATGTACTAGATTGTACTATTTTGACACCATATTAAGATCCAAACTCAAAGGTTATTTATGGAAAACATAATGACTGTTAAAGAGGTGGCGACATACCTTAAAGTCAACGAAAGAACCGTATATAGACTTGCTACCAGTAGGAAATTACCTGGTTTCAAGGTAGGGGGAAGTTGGCGCTTCAAACAAGAAGATGTTTCTGCATGGATAGAAGAACAAAAAATGAATAACAAAGGTTAAATGCCATTGAATGCCGTAGAAATCGAAGAAGCAATATCCATATTAGCCGAACAGGAGTTCGATCCGGCTACATTCCCATTTGACTTCTTAGAAGCCTTTGGCAATAAAGAAACGACTATTAAGCGCCTTAAGAGTGACAAGAAAGGCTCAACGAATGCCTCTGATTTCAAAGATCAAGGCGGTGTCCTCCAACGAAATAACATCCACATCCTCGTTTGCCCTGAAGGTAAAACGGCTGACACGCTGACCCAGCTTAGCAAAACGCCAGCCACCACTAAAGCCAAGGCCAAGTTTATTCTCACTACTGATGGGAAATACTTTGAGGCAGAAGATCTTTTGAGTGGTGAATCGGTTGCTTGTGAATATAAAGATTTTCCAGATCACTTTGGTTTCTTTCTGCCTTTGGCGGGAATTAGCACTGTTAAACAGATACGTGATAGTTCATTTGATATTCGGGCAACCAGTCGGTTAAACCGACTTTATGTCGAACTGTTGAGCAAAAACCCTGATTGGGATACTGCAGAACGTCGTCATGACATGAACCATTTTATGGCTCGTTTAATCTTCTGTTTCTTTGCCGAAGACACTGATATTTTTGGTGGAAAAAACTTATTCACTGACACCATCGCACAAATGAGCGAAAGCAATTCGTCTAATACTCATGAGGTAATAAGCGAAGTATTTCGAGCAATGAATACCAAGCGAGATAGACGTAAGAGTGAAAATATTCGGAGTTGGGCAGATAAATTTCCTTATGTAAATGGCGGCTTATTTTCTGGCAGCACAGATACACCAGCGTTCTCAAAAATAGCGCGCTCATATTTATTACATGTTGGTAGCTTGGATTGGACACAAATCAATCCTGATATTTTTGGCTCAATGATTCAGGCAGTGACAGATGAGGAGGAGCGCGGTAGTTTAGGCATGCACTACACCAGTGTTCCAAATATTTTAAAAGTGCTTAATCCTTTATTTCTTGATGATCTTCGAGAGCAGTTAAAACTAGCTGGAGATAATTCACGAAAACTACTTAATCTTAGAAAACGCATATCCAACATTCGTGTCTTCGACCCTGCGTGTGGTTCAGGAAACTTTCTTGTAATTGCTTATAAGCAAATGCGAGAGATAGAAGCCGAAATCAATAACAAACGCGGGGAAATTAATAAGCAATCAGAAATCCCATTAACAAACTTTCGAGGCATTGAGTTAAGAGATTTCCCTGCTGAAATTGCCCGACTAGCTTTAATTATTGCTGAATATCAGTGCGACCTATCTTACAGAGGGCAAAAACTGGCTTTAGCTGAGTTTTTGCCTTTGGATGCAGAAAATTGGATTACAAGTGGTAATGCTTTAAGAATTGACTGGCTGTCAATATGGCCACCTACTGGTACTTCTGTAAAGATGGCTGGTGATGATTTGTTCGATACGCCTGTTGAGCAAGCTCAAATAGATTTTGAAAATGAAGGTGGTGAAACTTATATTTGTGGAAATCCTCCATACAAAGGAACAAAAAATCAAACAAAACAAGAAAAGGAAGATTTAAAAACTGTTTGTGGTAAGTACACGAAAAGAAGTGGAACCCTTGATTACGTATCAGGATGGTTTGTTAAGGCTGCCGAATACGCTAAAAATGACAATACTGACTATGCCTTTGTAAGTACGAATTCAATTTGCCAAGGCGGCCAGGTACCTGTCCTTTGGCCTATATTGTATGAGTTGGGCCAAAATATTAAATTTGCTTATCATTCTTTTAAATGGCGCAATCTTGCAAGTCACAACGCAGGTGTAACGGTAATAGTCGTTGGCTTATCGAAGACAAATACTAATAAAAAAAGATTATTTCAAGTTGTGGATAATTCAGACGAGATAGAAATAGCAACAAATATTATCGGGCCTTATTTAATTCCAGGATCTGAAATAATTGTTGAAGGAAAAACAAAGCCCATCTCAAATATAACGCCCATGTCATTAGGTAATGCACCGTATGATGGAGGCCACCTTATTGTAGAGTCCAATGAAATTTCTCAACTTGGTTTGAGCAATGATGAGCAAAAGAAATGGCTAAAACCTCTTTGGGGATCAACAGAAGTTATTAACGGAAAGAGTCGCCAGTGCATTTGGATTGAAGATTCAGATTTAGACGAAGCAAAAAAAATAAAATCGATAAAATCAAGAATCGACAAAGTTGAGGAGTGGCGATTAAGTAGCAAAGATGCTGGAACACGTTCTATGGCTAATAGGCCACACCAGTTTCGAGAAATGAATTCCAGTAAAGAAAGCGCAATAATAATTCCAATAAGAAGCTCTGAGGCACGGGCATATTTACCAGTAGATTTATATGGCAATGATGCGAGAGTAACTAATCTAGCATACGTCCTCTATGACGCCCCTATTTTTAATTTAGCTATCATTTCCTCAAAGTTGCATTTGATTTGGATATCGGCAGTTTGTGGAAAATTAGAAACAAGGATAAGTTATTCGAATAAGATGGGATGGCATACATTTCCTGTGCCTATGCTTACTGAAAAAAATATCTCAGACCTTACTAAATGTGCAGAAGATATTCTATTGATTCGGGAATCGTATTATCCAGCGACCATAGCTGATCTTTATGACCCTGAAAATATGCCTGAAGAATTACGGCAAGCCCATGAAAGAAATGATGAAGTACTTGAGCGGATTTATATAGGCCGTAAATTCAAGAACGATACTGAGCGATTAGAAAAACTATTTGAATTATATACGCAGATGACAGTAATTAGCTCATCTGAGAAGAATAAAAAGGTGAACTAATATGGAACATAAGTCAGTACCTTCAGTCTCCGTTAACTATGCAACCAATGGTAGCTCGAAAAAGTCAAATGAGCTAGGCATGAGAGTTATGCAGGAGCGTGCTTACGAAAAGCGGGGTGAACAATACCTACTGATAAAGTCGCCGCCTGCATCTGGCAAGAGTCGTGCTTTGATGTTTATTGCTTTAGACAAGTTGAATAATCAAGGTATTCGAAAAGCAATTATAACTGTTCCTGAGAAATCAATTGGTTCGAGTTTTAATAACGAGCCTCTCTCTGATTATGGGTTCTATTGGGATTGGAAAGTAGAGCCTAAATGGAACTTATGTAATGCGCCAGGTGAAGATGGAAGTAAGGCAAGTGCGGTAAAGTCATTTCTCGAAAGTGACGATCAAGTATTAGTATGTCCCCATGCTACTTTTAGAAATGCATTTGCAAACTACGGAGTCGAATCTTTTGATAATTGCCTGATAGCTGTTGATGAGTTTCACCATGTTTCATCTAATCCAGATAATATTCTAGGTCGGCAAATCGGCGAACTATTAGCAAGGGACAAAGTTCATATTATCGCCATGACCGGCTCTTATTTTCGAGGCGATGCCGAAGCTGTTCTTGATCCATCTGATGAAGCCAACTTTGAGACAGTTACTTACACATACTATGAACAGTTAAATGGTTATGAATACCTGAAAACCTTAGATATTGGATATTACTTTTATTCAGGTGCTTATTCAGATGAAATATTGAGCGTTCTAGATTCCAATGAAAAAACCATTATTCATATTCCTAGTGTGAATTCCCGTGAAAGCACCAAAGATAAGCACAAGGAAGTTGATCATATTTTGAATGAGTTGGGCGATTGGCAAGGCACTGATCCAGAAACTGGATTTCATCTAGTGAAAACTAGTGAAGGAAGAATACTTAAAATTGCCGATTTAGTAGATGATGATTCAAAACGTGAGAAAGTATCCGCTGCATTAAAAGACCCAGCACAAAAGAACAATCGAGATCATGTCGATATTATTATTGCACTTGGCATGGCAAAGGAAGGTTTTGACTGGATATGGTGTGAGCATGCCTTAACTGTAGGGTATCGCTCGAGTCTTACTGAGATAATTCAAATTATCGGTCGAGCAACTCGCGATGCTAAAGGTAAAACCCATGCTCGTTTTACGAATCTAATTGCAGAACCGAGTGCAGAAGAAGATGTTGTTGTTGATGCCGTCAATGACACCCTGAAGGCCATCGCTGCCAGCCTGCTTATGGAGCAAGTATTAGCGCCTAGATTTAACTTTGTACCTAAGTCGCCTCAAAGCGGCCCTGAAGAAGGCTATGACTATGGTGAAGGTGGGTATAAGCCTGGTGAAACAAATGTTGGCGTAAACGAAAGCACTGGCCAGTACCAGATAGAGATAGCTGGACTAGCTGAGCCAAAGAGTGATGATGCTCAGAGGATATGTAAGGAAGACTTGAATGAAGTGATTACCGCTTTTGTTCAAGACAAGACTTCATTAGAGCGTGGTTTATTTGATTCAGAGATGGTTCCTGAAGAGCTTACTCAAGTGCGAATGGGTAAGATAGTTAAAGAAAGGTACCCTGAACTTGATGAGGAAGATCAAGAAGCCGTTCGACAACACGCAATAGCGGCACTCAATCTTACCCAGAAAGCAAAAGAACTTATCACCTCTGATGATACGGAACAGATAGGTAGCACCGCATTGATAGATGGCGTCAGAAAGTTTGCAATGGATGTCAGAGATCTTGATATAGATCTGATAGATAGCATTAACCCCTTTAGCGAAGCATATTCAATTCTTGCTAAATCAATGAGTGAGGAAAGTTTGAAGCAAGTTGCAGCTGTCATTGCTTCTAAAAAAATCAATTTAACCCATGAAGAAGCTCGTGAGCTTGCCAAAAGAGCGTTGAAGTTCAAGCAGGAGCGCGGCCGTTTACCTGAGTTAACGGCCGCTGACCCTTGGGAAAAACGTATGGCTGAAGGTATTGCCTTCCTGCAAAGAAAAGCTACGGAGGAAGCGAATGCCTGAATTATCTGACTTGGAGCTACTAGATGCCTTAGGTGTAGAAGCAAAAGCAAAACAGAAGGCAAAGCTCACACCTAAGCAGGAGCGCATCATAGCAGGCTTTGAGGAAATTCAACGCTTTGTAGAAGAGCATGGTCACGCACCTAGACATGGTGAAGATAAAGATATTTTCGAGCGTCTATACGCTACGCGTCTAGACCGTATTAGAAAGTTACCAGAGTGCCGAGAATTAGTTATGGAAATGGATGCCCAGGGCTTACTCGATGGCACTGATGTAGAATATGAAGAAGAAATTCTTGATGAAGTAGATGATGATGAGCTTTTGGCCCAATTAGGTGTAGAAGCTCCCAAAGTAAATGATATTACTGAGTTAAAGCATGTAAAGTCACAAGCTCAGAAAGAAAGAGAAAAGTCTGACGAAGTGGGCACCAGGAAACCATGTCGAGATTTTGATAAGTTCAAACCAATATTTGAGGCTGTTCAATCAGATCTGGATGCGGGTCTTAGAAAAACAATCCCATTCAACAAAGATGGCAGCATCGAAAAAGGCAACTTTTTCATCGTCGGTGGCCAGAAAGCTTTTATAGCATCCGTCGGCGAGGCATTTATTGGTAAAGATGGTAGAAACGAATATCGACTAAGAGTGATTTTCGATAACGGAGTAGAAAGCAACCAATTGATGCATTCGTTACAAAAGCGCCTATGGGAAGATGAAGCTGGTCGACGTATCACTGATACCAGTTATGGTCCCCTGTTTGATGATGTTACCGAAGAAGATGACCTGGCCAGTGGGATAATCTATGTGTTGCGTAGCAAGCTTGATCACCCTGTAGTAAACAAAAGCAGAGATGTAATACATAAGATTGGAGTTACAGGCGGTGAAGTGAAAAAGCGTATCGCTAATGCAAAAACAGATCCTACTTACTTAATGGCAGATGTTGAGGTTGTAGCTACATACGAGTTATTCAACATCAACCGAAAAAAACTTGAAGCATTGATCCATAGGTTTTTTGACAACGCCAAGCTGGAAATAGAAATTATAGATAGATTTGGTAAACCAGTTGTTCCTAGAGAATGGTTTCTTGTTCCGCTGTTTCTTATTGACGAAGTTGTAGAAAGGATCAAAGACGGTACGATTGGTGACTATCGATATGATACGGAATCAGCAGCTTTGATAAAGAATTAAATAGTCATGCTGGATTAATAATTCAACAAAATATCAGGAAAACATCTAAATGGCGAACCCAATTATTCTAGATCAACCTAGAGGACTTTTGCTTTGTGATGAGCAGCACCCTGGATTTAATAGCTTTAGCTTTGTGCCGCCAGTAGAGAAGCTAAGAGATGCTGGTTTGAATAAGGATGATCCAATGTCCTATGTCGTTCCTATTCTAGATATAAATGAGAAGAATAATTATATAACAATCTTTCCAATAAATACCCTGGCAACCCACCCACAATTCTTACAGCCAAAATACAGTGACCTAAAAAGCATAACTCTTACTAACTTTGATTTTGGTGGGGCGCAAGAACAAGGTGAAGTTGAAGGCATATTAGAAGCCTTGCCTACAGGATTCGTTAGGGACTTTAATTATGGGTTGGGGTTTTTAAAGGAATTTAGATTCATACCGAATGTTATTGAGTCTATGGGGTTTGAGCATTTGGTTATAGATAATAATGGCGAGACTGAAATAGATGAAGTTAGCAAGACTCTGACATTGAAGTTCTCGGAGTTTGATGAACTAAGAAAGCGGATTAACAGGATTTCTAACGCAACTCAGAAAACAGCAAGAAAAGTCAAATCGGCATCTATTTATAATACCTTGTGCTATTTAATCGATGATAAAAAGTACCTCCAAAAGCCACTAGATATTAAGGATACCTATATTGAGAGATCAATTGCCCAGGCTTCAGATTTAGACAATATCAATATATCCGACAGCGAAAGAAAACATATTATAAAAACAGTATCGAATAATGCCAGGAAAATTCTCGGTGATGATAGCAACTCCCTAGTTAAGCTAAAAAACAAGATTGAATTAGTAACGCTAGAAGGACTTATCTCATCATTTGAGGAGATGATGACTAAGAACCTTACCGAAGATAAATGGCAGGGATTATTTCAAGAATACCCTTTCATACTAAATCTCCTTTTTGGCTATCCCATTATAAAACTTCAAGATCAGGCATCTGTTGGTGGGAGAAAGCTTTCAGGTCAAGGCGACAAAATTACCGACTTTCTAAGTAAGAATGTTAAAACAAATAATACAGCTATCGTTGAAATTAAGAAGCCTCAAGCAAAGCTGCTTAATTCCAGACAATATAGGGAAGGTTTATTTCCCCCAACAACTGAATTATCAGGATCTATAAACCAGACGTTAGATCAAAAATATAAGCTGCAAACTGAAATTGCGACAATTAAAAACAATTCAAGAATTTATGATATAGAAGCCTACTCAGTACATTGCGTTCTTGTTATAGGCATGATTCCTGAGGGCGAAGATAAACAGAAATCGTTTGAGATATTTAGAAAAAATTCTAAAGATGTAGATGTAATAACATTTGATGAGGTACTTGAAAAACTAAAGCAATTACTCGAATTCTTATCTCAAGAAAATAACGAAACCAAGGAAGAAAGCTCCGATGAGCAAAATAATTGAACTAGAAATAAAGAACTTTCGAGGAATTAAGTCATTTTCACAGAAATTCATTGGGAATGTGGTTTGTTTGATTGGGCGTGGGGATAGCAGCAAGACGACAGTGCTTGAGGCAATAAAAGCAGCCTTATCTCCCAGGTGGAATCATGCATTTTATGACACAGACTTCTACCAATTAGCAACGGACGAGCCAATTGAAATAACGATTTCTTTGGCTGAAATTCCAGACAGTCTTCAACCCGAGTCGAAATTTGGTTTATATCTTAGAACTGTTGATACTGAAGGCAATATATCAGAAGACATTGGTGAAGAAGGTGAAGCTGTATTAACTATTCAGCTTACCGTAAGCGATACTTTAGAACCCTCATGGAAGGTAATAACTGGACGAGTGCAAGAGCCAAAGGAAATTAAACAGGGTGATCGAGCAAAGCTAAACTGTTTTATGATTTCTGATTACCTAGATAGCCATTTTTCATGGGGTCAGGGAAACCCCTTGTATTCTCTCCTTAAAACTGACGATCTTGATGGTGAAAAAAGCAAGCATGTCCTTGAAGCCATGAGGGAGGCTAAAGTAAAGCTTGACGATGAAAGCTTTACATATCTAGAAGGCATAACTAACAAAATAAAAACCCAAGCCGCAGGACTTGGTCTTGGGTTAGATAATGCTAATAGCACTATTGATTTTAAAGACATTTCAATCAGTGAAGGCAAAGTGAGTCTGCATGATGGGAAAGTGCCATTTAGATTAATGGGTAAAGGCTCTCGAAGAATAGCTTCAATAGCTATACAAACGGCTGTTGCACATGATGGAGGAATAGCATTAGTCGACGAAATTGAGCAAGGCCTGGAACCTGATAGAGTTAAGCAAATCATTCGAAATTTAAAGGACAATAGTTCTGGTCAAGTTATCATTACGACGCACTCCCGAGAGGTTATTACAGAGCTAAACAGTCAAGATTTAATTCTTTTGGTTGCCAATAAATTATCAGGTGAGATCCTTTCTAAAAATTTGGATATCGATGATGATGCTTTGCAGGGTGTTATAAGAGCCTGTCCGGAGGCATTTTTTGCTAAGAAAGTAATTGTTTGTGAGGGGGCAACTGAAGTAGGTATATGCCGTGCATTAGATAAATATAGAAGGAATATAGGCAAAGAGCAGTTATCCCTGAAAGATTGCGCTTACGTTGATGGAACTGGACATTCATTTACTGAGAGAGCGGGTAATATTAAAACAGCGGGCATAGATACCTCGGTCTTTTGTGATTCAGATTGCGACAATGAGCTAAACCCTTCAAAGGATGCTCTTAGAGATGATGGTATCGAAATCTATGATTGCGACGATGGAATTAAAATTGAACAGCAAGTGTTCAAAGACTTGCCTTGGGAAGCGATTGTAGAGTTGGTTGAATACGTTAAAGCTGCTCATAATATTTCAGAAGATTCAATAAAGGCATCAGTTGGAAGTAAATATACATCTGGACCTTTACCAGATAACTGGATTGCTGATATTGGGGATACAGAAGAGTTGCGTCAAGCATTAGCAGGATCATCGTGCGTATCAAAGAAAGAGTGGTTTAAAAGAATAGATCATGGGCAAAAGCTAGGCCAGATTATTTTTCAATACTTTGATCAAATAGATGAGACTAAGCTAAAAGAATCTCTTCAAGGGATTAGCAATTGGGTTGATAGCTGATGGACTATGAGGGCTTTTTATCCTACCCAAAATCAAAAGTAATATCTCCAGCAGGATACGGGAAAACATATTCTTTATCTGAGTGCATCAAATACGTTAAAGGAAAAGCTTTAATACTTACCCATACCCATGCTGGTATTTCTTCGATTAAAGCAAAGCTTAAATCTCAATTAGTTGATCCAAAATATTTTCACGTTGAAACCATAAGTAGCTTTGCACAGAAATACACAAATGCTTATTACCTAGGTACTGATACTCCAGAGCAGGAAGATTCAAATGAATATCATAGCTTCACACTCTCACAATCAAAGGCTATTTGTTCTACGAATGTAGTACAGGATGTTTTATTTAAAACCTATGAAAGAATATTCATAGATGAATACCAGGATTGCACTCAAGAACAACATGAATTGATACAAACAATTTCAGAAAAAATACCTACCCACATTTTTGGTGACCCATTACAAGGGATATTCGGGTTTGGCGGACAGGTATTAGTAGATTTTGATAACGACTTACATGATTTTCACGAAGCTCCAGCTTTATCAACTCCGTACAGATGGAATAATGCAGGAAGTAATGGGTTAGGTCAGGACTTGCATAATATTCGTGACGCCTTAGAACAAGGCGAAGATGTTGATTTAAGAAATTACGCTCAGATTCAAGTTGTTCAAGCACCTGAGAGGGATATATACAGGCATAGATCAAACTATCAAACCACTATCTACAGCCTCCTCTCAGAAGATAGTTTATTGGTGATACATCCTATTTCTGAGCGGAATGCCCCAAGGATTAAGTTTGCTAAGCAATTTAAGGGCATATCACCTATAGAAAGTATAGATGATAAAGATTTTTATAGAGTTTCCAAACTTTGTGACAATGTAAACCTAACAGATAAAGTTCTAGCTATCAGAAACCTTGCATATGAACTGTTCGATAAGTCAGGTCTGGACAATTGGTTTAATGACACTGGGCTAAAACGTAAGCGGGATGATGCTGACAAAGCTATATCTGAGAATCTTGCCAATGTAACTAACTCAGTAACATCATTATATGATCTTGATCGCACCTTAGAGCATATTAATAAAATAACAGGTGTAAACTGCACAAGGAAGGAAATATATAAATCCATCCTTTCAGCACTTTCTCTTGCCAGAGCAGATAGATCAACCGTCTATGAGGCTATGAAAAAGCAAAGAAATATAATTCGGAGGCAAGGTCGTAGAGTGCATGGTCGTCATATAGGAACAACGCTTTTAACGAAAGGCTTGGAATTTGATACAGTTCTTATACTAGATGCTCACAAATTTAATTGTCCGAAACACCTATATGTAGCTCTTACGAGGTGCTGCAATCGCTTGATTGTAATAACAGAAAACCCAGTATTGTCTCCATACACATAACTTAAAACTCTTAATCTTGACTCATAGATCTTCTTGCCGCTTCATCTCTGCACTTATGCAACATATACGCGCTTTGTTTACTGTAGAGAGTAAATACGGCCACACTAATTATACTTTTTAACCATACAGCTAGCTGAATAATATAAACATAAGTATTAACCAATGTTTTAGTTGAAGGCGGGTATTGCTACCCGCCCAGAAGAGTTACTCCTCGTCCACTTCGAATTCATACCCCGAAAAATCAACGGGTTCGGTCGTGTCCTCTTCAGCGCACGCCATTACCTGTGTTGTGAAAATGACGAGGAAAGTGGTGATGAGTCTTAGCATGTATGTTTTCATTTTTGCCTCCTGTTGTGGTGTGAAAACGCGGTTTCCACGACCACGTGTCGAGGGTGTTGCCATCCCAGCTGGCCCGATTGGTGCGGCCCGCAGGAACGAGGACACGGTCGGGCCAGTTGCCTTAGGGAAGGATTGCGGCAAACACGTCACGGGGTCAGGATTTCGCGGCTTGAACACTTACAGGGGCATGACGAACTATCTTACGACTCTATATCCAATTTTATCTGTTCATTGGCAGGTAATGATGAAGGGGCTTCCCTGCCTTTCGTTGCCAGGGTCAGTTCTTCGGGGAGTTTCGTTTCTCTTGCTCCTCTTCCCACTGTACCTTATCGCGTAGTTCCTGTTCATAGTCCTTGATTCTGATCTTCATCAAGTCAAGCATGCATGGGTCGGCATCGGGATCTTTCGCGTGCAGTCGGTACTCTTCTTTAGCTTTGGTAATAGCCCTGCGGAGTTGTTCGATAGTCAGCATTAGTATCATGGTTGTTACCTCATGGTTGGTGAAGGAGCTGGCGAGGGTGCCACCTCGTCAGGAGTTGTGAGATCTGATTCAAGGCCTGGTTCAGGCTGTGCATCATCTGGGGATGCCGGTGGCTCCAGCAACGACTCTGGTGATGACTCTTGCAATGTTTCCGGGTTAGCCTGTAGCCACAGCTGGCGGTTCTGTGGATCACTGAGATCCAGCGTGAGATCGTGTTTGGCTGCCGACTTCATCACGGCGAGCCTGAAGGCCTCATCACCGCTGACCACGGCGTCGGTCCAGCCCTTGGCGAGAGCCAGTTTGACCGCGGCCTCGGCCAGTATCTCGGCCCTATCCCCGGCAAGGCGCACGCCTATTTCATCGCCACGGTCAATGAGAGCGCCGTAACGATTGTGCAGCCAGATACCGCCCTGTTGATCCTGTGCGAAACGCATGTAGCGCACCAGCTCGGGTGGGATGGGCCGCTTGTAAGCACGATGGTACTGCCGTCTGCGACGTTGTAGCCAGAGTGGATCGCTGGGCTCTAGTGATAACTTGGGTGACAAAGTGGAAGATAAACCCGAAGATGAACTGGTCTCCCGTTGCAAGGGTTTACGCGGTTTCATCGACAGTTGACCGAATTCCGGCAAAGCAAGCGCCTGGCGCTTAATCGACTCAGCATCCCGCCGACTGGCTCCATTGTTCTTTTGAGCCTGTTCCACGATCGGCAGATTATCTGGCAAACGTGCCTTCAACTCAGAAAGCTTGATGCCTGGCAAGCCTCATTGTTTGCGAGCCTTGTTAATGGAGCGCTTCAATGAAATAGGAGTGCATTCAGCATTGATGACTACAGCTTGCCTAACACCCTGAGCAATGACAAAACCCGCCGCCTCCACAGCCAGCTTAAAGCTCTCTGCATCATGGCTTCGTTCCCAGGCTTCGGCCAGCAGAGCACGTTCGATATCGATCGGTTTGCCCTGCTTTACTTGCTCCCATTCGCCATGGGAATATGCAGGGCCATCTGTCGGCGCCTTACCAATATCCCGTAGCTGGTTAGTGATGTCGCGCAGGCCTTCTTTTTCGAGTTGCCGAATCACCGCCGTATTGAACTTACCCGGAACGATCTTATGTCCCAGTCGCACCTCCAGCTCGCGTGCTATGCGTTCATTTTTTACACGAGTCCATGACAGGTTGCGTGCCTTGAGGGTGGCAGGGTGTACGCGGTTATACGCCCTGTGCTGGTGATGACGGTCATGCTTGTCATGCCCAACAGTTGCATACTGCAAACCTTCAAGGCCCATTCGCTCGGTATACAGGTCCCAGGCGAACTTCCAGTCCTCCGCGCTCATAGTTTCATCTGGATGGGGTGAGATAGAAACATGGAACAAGGGTTGAGTCGCTGCAGAACCTGCAGCGACGCCCATCATTTCCTTAATCGCACCGTCAATATCCTCTGCATTAAGACCGTGAGTCTCGATCACCGTTACACGTTCATTTTCGTGACTCTGTAAATGCACTGACAACTCCGCTGAATTAGACCGCTGCGAGGCCTTAATGATCACCGGGCAAGCTGTCATCGACAGCAAAGTCGTACCATAACTCTATAAGTTCGCCATCACGATTACAGGTCCATAGGCTGAGCATTGCAGATCCGTATATCGATGTTTTACTCTTGTGACGATATTCGTATAGATAGGAAAAGTGGTACTCATTCATAATCACAATGGCTCCCATGTCTGAGCCATCATAGAAAGTCTCCCCCTCAAAGTTAATCAAGCAATCACGCCAGGTATGTATTATTGGAAAATCTCTCATGCTTTACCTCCTAAGGCTTCTCTAATCAGTGTACCGATTTCTTCAATACCTTCTTTCGTTTCGGTAATGCCCTTTACCAGCTCAGCAGATGGCGGCACCTTGCCTGCATTGATTGCATGCGCCACCTGATTGATGTTACTGCCCGCTTTACCGAGCAACCCTGCTATACGCGCCAACTCAACTCTGTCAGCGGGTGGTCGCCGCTTTACGACAACATTGTTGCGACCAAAGTAGGCAATCTTGAGCAGCCCACCTTTGCTTACACCACTTATTTTAGATGCGCTGTCTAGTTCTTCATATTCAGATCCGGTTACAGATACACTGAGTTTTTTACCCATGCTTTACCTCCGGGAGTCAACGAGGGCAGCAGCCCTCTTGCAAGGTTGTGAGGGGTCACCAGGTGTTACAAGGTAACATCAGGTGACCTCACACACGGCTTGCATTAATACTTATCAGCTTAGTGAATAAATAAATATGAACAAGAGCATTTTTCGGGCGCAATAAAAAGTGTTCATATGTTTTTCTCCTAGTAAATTTCATTACCGAATTCGGCAATCCGCAGATCTTGTGCCATGCCCTGTTTGAATGTCTTACCGTATTCGGTAATGCTCATTTTGAATCCAGCTATTTCTCAAGCTCAGCAATCTGCTGTAACAATATGTTAATGTCCTCTTGCACCTGCTCAACCTGGACTAGCAGTAATGGATTTTCCACGTCATGAGTGAGCAGTCGATTCAACGTATCGAGACAATTAATCTTTTCGTTGTATTCAAGCCTGAGTTCGCGCAATCTAACCTCGTTTTCGTCTGGCTTATTCCTTGCTTCTTGCTTATCGCGATACTGCCCATTACGTGAAGCCTTGCATAGAGCCCCCGGGAACCCTACTGGATCTTTGATTTCAGATCGTTCGCCTTTTATGCCTCCTACGACCTGTATTTCAACTTTATCCAGTATGCTCTGACGATCCTCTTCTTTTGCCATGTCTAACAACTGGATCACATCACTTGGATAATTAACAAGGCAGTCAGGTACACGATAATCATCAAGAGTCACGACACCAGCAGGTGGTGGTGGTGTAGAAGATTTAGATGATGGAGTAAGTGTATTGGGTGACTCATGAGTCACATTTTGCGTCACACATGACACCTCATGGGTGACATCTATGTCACTATTACCGTCATTATTGTCTCCAGTAGGACTTGCAAGCATTAAGTATTCTTCAACCATACTCTTGTACTTATCATGATCTTTTAAATAACTTCTAGGGCGATTTAGGAGGTTTGGTAGTAGAATTTTTACTCTGTTAGTTCCTTGTTCAGAAAACCCATCTTTACCAATAAACCCACAATCCATTAATTTTTTCATAAGGCGTTGAGTCTGACGAATATCAAGACGCAATTTTTCTGCTATCGTTGCATTACACGGGTATATTCCTTTCCCTTGATCGTCTGCCCAATCCGCCAAAGCAAGCATAAGAAGCAAGAGCGAAGACCCATGCGGAAAGTAAAGCCATACCAGTGTCATAACTTTTATACTCATAACTACTAACCCTGACGACCATTTTGTTCATCTTCATCTATTAATTTCTCAAGATACTTAGCCTTAATAAATGTACGGCCGTCTCGCTTATATCTTTTAAGCCGACCTTCATCGAACATTTTGTAAATATGAGTTCTAGAATATGAAGTTGCTTCCACAGCTTCCTTTATTGAATATGAGAGTTTTTGTACTTTCATTTAACCGTCCTTTCCTGTTCTTAACAGTGTTAATTTGTTTACAACGGTTAAATATTTTATGTACGTAAAACACAAAGTCAGTCAATAAATTAGAATTTGACGATTAGTAAACGTGAAGAACAACATGATTTTTTTGTGGAAACGGGATAAATTTTTCCTGAATCAGGTTGATATATTGCGACCGAACTAGCCAAGTCATTGTTTTATAATTTAAATGTAGATCAGATCTCTTCAAACGAAAATAGACCGTACTCAGCAATTTTAATAACAAAAAATAACCACAGCAAAATATATAAATTTTAACTGCAACATGCTGGGTATGATATGCACAAGCGCACTCATACTAATTCGATAAAATTTAAACTCAAGAAACGCTTTAGAGAGACAACTGTTCACATAGCTGAACGGCTTTAAAGACAAACATCTTATCAATACCGCTCATACCTATTTTTATCAGATATATCAACCGAAGAATTGACTTACAACGCGCATAATGGAATACAGAAATAGAATAATAATAAATCATACGATCAATTGATTCTGGATCTATCACTACTGATCCCAAATAGATCATTTAACCAGCTTTAATAATTTCAATTGCTTTGTTTAAGTCACTTGAAGAAAAGTGCCTAAATTCACTAGAGCCTGGAAATTTACTTCTGAATGACACTGACTCACCTAACTTGAGTATTTGGCTTTCAATTTTCTTAGCCATCACAGTACCCACATTTTCCAACATAACTATCTCAGGGGTGAATCCAGCGTCTTTGGCAACATCATAAATTCTCTGATCACCTAAATTTTCACTGGTTATGCCAACTTTAAATAAGTCACCCTCAGCATGCCACAGATACACCACGTCCCTCGTATTATAGGTATCTAAATATTCTAAGTGCTCTGCTATGTCATCTAATATTCCCAACCGCCTGGCCGCTGCATATGCATTTTGACTTTTTCTATAAAAGTCTCCCCGGGTTGAGTATTTTAATGCTTCTTCAGCTAGCAATTCTGACGTCCAATTTACTCTTTCTGTGTATTTCATATGAGAGCAAACTTCATCTAGGATTCCACGTTTTATAGCTATTTGATAGGATGAAGAACCCATTTGGAATTCATTTCTGGTTTCATACTTTAAAGCCTCTTGAGCAATCTCTTCATCTGACCAATTTTTATATTTATATTCCATATGGCCACATGCTTTATCCAAAATATTCCTTTTCTGGGCTGCTGCATATGCTAAATAACTTTGATTTTTAAATTCACTTCGTGAATTAAACTTTGCTGCCTCTTCAAAAATCATACCATCTGTCCACATGATAAGAAGCGGCTCCATGTGTGAGCATAAATCATCTAAAACGCCACGCTTCACAGCTATTTGATAGGCATTGCTCTTAGCGACAAACTCACCTCTTGAACTGTATTTCTTAGCTTCCGATAAAAGCATTTCATATGTCCAATCAGTCTTCAGACCAATCATATGAGCACAGACATCATCTAAAATACCACGTCTCAACGCGGCCTTATAAACAGCAAGGTTATTCTCTTGTAATTCTGATCTGGTTTTAAATTGAGAAGCTTCTTCTCTTATGCTCTCATAAGTCCATTTGGGATTTCGGCTATCCATATGAGTACAGATTTTATCTATAAGCCCTCGATTATGAGCTGCCTGATACGCCCCAGCTGAACCGTTCTTGAAGTCAATTTTAGATTGATATTTTTTTGCCTCAGCTGCCAACATTTCATCAGTCCAAGTTCTATGGGCTGGGATCATATGAGAACAAACTTCGTCTATAATTCCACGGTACTTTGCAGCAGCATACGCGTTACTGCTCTTGTTACGAAACTCCTGTTTTGTCTCGTATTTACTAGCTTCCGCCATCAGCTTTTCATGTGTCCATTTGGTGTTTGTCATAAGACTTCTTATCCGAGTTTTTCCTTAACCCAATGATTCGAAAGTTTGTAGCAATACAGTTTCCACCACCTTTGCACATTTAATCCGCTCTTTCTCATATTCCGCATGATTGTAGTCTGCCATCGTGCCTTGAAGGGTATGATTGATTACACGCTCGACGATAAAGGGATCGACCCCATTGTCATTCGCAAGTGTTGAGAAAGTGCGTCTGCAATCATGCGGAGTATAGCGATCATTATTTTTATATCCTTCGCTCTCTAGCTTTCGTTTAAGCCAGGCCTGGATGTTGGTGGCCGTGCATTTGGGTAGGGGTAATTGTGCTTTGGCTGTTTTGGTGAGGTACACCCAGTGTGGGCGTTTTTCATCCTGACCATGCTTACCCTTGGTGTCATCGATTCTGAACTTGTCGCCATCCACGTAGCCTTTCTGAGCTTCGCCGATTCGCAGCCCAGTAAGCAAGAGGAACTTGACCACGCGGGCGTTATCTTCGGTTTTCTGCCAGCCTTTGTCCGCATTTTTCCACGACCACACAGCACGTATTTCGTCAGGCGTGAGCACGCGTTTGCGCTTTTTGGCGATGTAACCGGTGACGCGCTTGGTGACGCCGACCATCGGGCTTTCACCCCTGATGTAACCTAGCTCTACAGCGTAGTCGAACAGCTGTTTCAAATAGGAACGCAGCCGGTCAGCTGAACGCGCGCCACGCTCGCTGCTGTATTGCTGGATAAAATTCACCAGATCGAAACGCTCTACATCGATAACCTTCTGCCTTCCAAACTGTTTCTTGATATGTTTGAGGTAGCCGTATACCTGTTTCGGCACCTTGCTGGTCGGATCGACCACGTCCTTAGTGTATTGCTCAATAAGCCGTTTCACAGTGACACTGCTCACCGCGTTTTGCAGGGCATATTGAGCAGCCTCAAATCGTGCCTGCCTCAGCGACATCATCGGCGACTTACCAAGGGTAATTACATGTTGCTTGCCATTGGTTGTTTTACGGATAATATAGCTCTTGGATGAGCGACGAACTTGAATATAGAGGCCGGGCCCAAGGTTAATAACCTTGTCTTTACCCTCCCACTGCAATGTTTGTATGCTTTTTTCGTTCATAGTGTTTATCAATGATTTGTGTACAAACCTGTGTACAAGACAGCATTGTACACTATGGGACAAAATAGGATAGAAATAATAAAATATCCTTATTAATCAGACACATTAGGACACTATGAAACAAGTAAAAGTATTATTCGTATGCATGGGCAATATCTGCCGATCCCCCACTGCACAAGGCGTGTTTCGTGACATCGTTGAAAAGGAGGGCCTTAGTGAAATAATCGTAACCGACTCTGCTGGTACCATCGACTACCATACCGGGGGTAAAGCGGATCGTCGTGCTCGTGAAACTGCAAATAAACGTGGTATCGATCTTAGTGACCTGCGAGCCCGCCAGGTTACAGTCGAGGACTTCGAACAGTTCGACTATCTAATGGCCATGGATCGCTCTAACTACGAAGATTTGAGTGCTCTCTGTCCCACCGGCGCTGAAGAGCGCTTACATCTTTTCATGGATTTCGCTCCCCATCTGAAGGAGCAGGAAGTGCCAGATCCTTATTATGGTGGTGCAGCAGGATTTGAGCGTGTATTTGATTTGGTTGAGGCGGCCTCTCGTGGTCTTCTCGAGCATATCCGCGATCGTAATCTCAGTTAAGATCAACCCCAAACCTCTTCAGAGGTTTCCCAGGGATCTTCTTCGCAGTTCAGCTATGGTGTTTGCCTACTACGATGGCAAACCCATATCTGGACTACGTCTTAACTCAGGTCAGGATATAAAACACGATATAAGCAGCTATTCTCCACCAGCATCGGCAACATCAGCTTTTTTGGAGGCAGCAGGTGCAGGCTGTGCCGGTTTTTTCGTTTCAACCTGAACAGATTTTGACTCAACCTGAGCTTTACTCTCCTGAGCCTTCTCGATAGTTGCCTTTGGTGCAGGCGCCTTTGCCGGTTTCTGTTCTACCGGAGCAGGGGCGTCAGACTTTGGCTTAGGTGCTTGAGGTGCGACAGCATTTGGTTTGGTCTCAACTTGCTGTAGTTTCACCGCTTTGGGTTTTGCCTTCGGACGTGGCTTGCTCACTTTTTCAGCTGCTTTAGGTTTATTGCGAGGCTGTTTCTGAGGCTCTGGCACTGCTTCACTCGCAGCACCTTTAGTGACTTTAGTCTCTACTTGGCCAGATTTACTCGTATCAGTTTTAGTCTGAGTCTGCCTGGGTGCCTTTGACGCTTCAGGCGTAGCTGGTTTGGCCGCTTTAGATTCAGCTTGCTTGGGCTTGGGTGAGGATTCAGCTTTAGGAGTAACCTGCTTCGGTGTTTCAGTGGCCGGCTTAGATGCAGCAACCTCAGAGGCTGGTTTTGACTCAGCTGGCTTGGCGTGCTTGGTCTCAGCCAGATCTGATTTATTACTGCTTTTAGCTTGCGCCTCAACCTTTTCCGGCTGAACGGAACTTGGCTCGGCTGAGGCTGTTTTGGTCTCTGCCTCTCCTGAACTGCTCTTGGCAGGTGTTGTATTTTCTACGCCACCTGTTTTCTGACCATCCTGTGACTCTGTCGAACCCTTGGACTCAGCTCTATTTGATCTTGGAGACCTTTGGTTAGCAGGCTTGTTCCGAGCCCTGGGTTGTTTTTTAGGTTGTTCCTGACTCTTTTCTTGAGTGGTCTCTTCACTTCTCTCTTCGGAAACCTTATTTGCCGTTGTCTGTTCACTGTTTCTTTCAGCAGCGGAGCGCCTTCTACGGCCGCCACGACGTCCCCGTCGTGACTTAGGCTTAGTTGCTGCTGTATCAGTTTCGCTGGCTTGAGTAGTCGCGGTAGTCTCAGCGATCTGTTCCTGAGGCTTTTTATCATCAGCCTGTCTCTTTTCCTGGCTAGCGGCGTTGTTTCCAGGTGTGCGCCGTCTGTTACTTTGTTTGTCCTGGTTTTTGTTTTCGTTGCGACGCTCTCCATTGGCAGGTCTGCGATTGCGCCCACCTGAATTCGGCGATCTGCGGCCTCTGTTGCGGTTGTTTGAATTGGCACCAGACTGTTGAGGTGTAGTTGCTTTTTTCTCTTCAGTCTCTGCTTGAGCTGGTTCACTCTCCTTCGAAGAGAAGATACTGAATATCTTTTTCAGGAAACCAGTCTCACTACCTTGAGTTGCAGGTGTTGGCGGCTCAGCTCTTTGTGGAACAGGGCTGGCCGGAGCAATCGACTTAACCACCGGCTGTTCAGGTTTAACCTGCTTGGTGTTGATATATTCTGGAGATTCAGATCTCTCATCAGAGACCATATTATAGCTTGATATCGCGTCATCCTCACCTGGGAGGTCACTGACACGTATCCGGTCAATCTGATAATTGGGGGTTTCCAGATGGATGTTCGGAATGAGCACGACTTCGATCGATTGGCGTTTCTCGATGTCATGGATCATCTGACGTTTTTCGTTCAGCAGGAAGGTTGCCATGTCCACGGGCAATTGTGCCATGAGTCGGCCTGTATTCTCCTTCATGGCCTCCTCTTCGAGGATACGAAGTACCGATAGAGAGAGGGATTCAACGCCACGGACCGTGCCATGACCTTTACAACGCGGACAAGCCTGTTCACTGGCCTCTCCCAGAGAGGGACGAAGACGCTGTCTCGACATCTCCAGCAAGCCGAAGCGGGAGATTCGTCCTATCTGGACACGAGCCCGATCCTGTTTCAAGGCATCTTTGAGTCTGTTTTCCACTTCCCGTTGATTGCGGGAGGGTGTCATGTCGATAAAATCGATAACGAACAGTCCACCAAGATCCCGTAGACGGAGTTGGCGGGCAATCTCGTCTGCAGCTTCAAGGTTGGTATTCAGTGCTGTCTCTTCGATATCCGCACCCTTGGTTGCCCGGGCGGAGTTGATATCGATAGAAGTCAGGGCCTCTGTGTGATCGATGACGATAGCACCACCGGAAGGGAGGCTGACTTCGCGTTGAAAAGCAGATTCAATCTGGCTTTCGATCTGGTATCGGCTGAAAAGCGGAACCTCATCGTCATAGTGACGCATTTTCTTGCCGTATTGAGGCATAACCTGGTTGATGAAACGTTCAGCCTGGTTATAGACTTCAGGGTCATCGATAACGATTTCGCCGATATCCACCCGTAAATAGTCACGTATGGATCGAATGATCACATTGCTCTCCTGATAGATCAGGAAAGGTGCGGGTTTCTCTGCAGAGTGCTCAATGGCAGTCCAGAGTTGAATCAGGTAATCGAGATCCCACTGAAGCTCTTCGCTGTTTTTGCCGACACCTGCAGTGCGCACGATGAGTCCCATATCATCAGGGATCTGTAGTTCACTCATCGCTTCACGCAGTTCGGTACGATCCTGCCCCTCGATTCGGCGAGAGACCCCTCCGGCCCGAGGATTATTGGGCATCAGTACCAGATAGCGTCCTGCCAATGAGATGAAGGTGGTCAGTGCGGCGCCTTTATTGCCTCGTTCTTCTTTCTCAACCTGAACGATAACCTCTTGGCCCTCTTTCAAAGCCTCCTGGATATTGACACGACCGGAAGCCTGTCGCGCCTTTTCGGTAAAGTAAGTTCTGGAGATCTCTTTGAGGGGGAGGAAGCCATGACGTTCAGCGCCGTATTCTACGAAAGCCGCTTCCAAGCTCGGTTCGACGCGGGTGATGCGTCCTTTATAGATATTGGCTTTTTTCTGTTCCCGACCAGGGATTTCGATATCAAGATTAAAAAGTTTTTGGCCATCAACAATGGCTACACGCAACTCTTCAGGTTGAGTTGCGTTGATCAACATACGTTTCATATTTTATTATCCGTACAGCTGTCCGACATCCAATCCCATTGCGCATGACGTACAACTCCAATCGCCACAGGTAAAAATTCCACCTGCTTTGGTCAGAGCATCAGTCAGCAACCTCCGGGACAAGGAGGGTGTTCCAAACCAGAAAGCTAGCTCGGACGGCTGAAAAACTGTTAAAGTCCGCCGCTTGGGGTTTGCTTATGGCTGAACCAATCAAGGCGCTCAGAGCAGAGAGTGCATTATGGGTGTTCATTTGGCCCGGTACATGTCACCAAAGCCAGTTCCGAATTAAGACGGACTGACACTCGATAGTTGCTCTGGCGCGGCTGTGAGGGTTCAGATTAAGAGCTAGGTCCCAACGGCACCTGTGCGCTTGGCTGGTAATACGGGCTGCGCCAAAACGAAAAATCGGGCTGCAACACGGATTACTTACCGCACTGACGTCGGCTGCTACAGAGGTTCGTATGCAAGCCGGCGCCTGAAAAACTAAGCTGAATATAGCAACCTTCACCCGGAACATCAATCTTACAATGCAATTAAATCGGCGCTAAATGTCAGAATCAAAAAAGAATTCTCTAAAAGTCACGTTCATTGACATCAGTGAGGAGTTTGCCGGGCAAAGAATTGATAACTTTTTGTTTCGACATCTCAAAGGGGCTCCGAAAAGCTACATCTACCGTATTTTGAGAAAAGGGGAGGTGAGGGTCAATAAAGGCAGGATAAAAGCCCACTATAAACTCAATACGGGAGATACGATTAGAATTCCCCCTGTGAGGCTGCCTACTCCGTCAGAGCAGGAAAACAAGGTATCAGAATCCCTTAAAAATCTTCTCAGTCAGGCGGTTGTATTTGAGGATGATCGATTTCTTGTAGTCAATAAACCATCGGGGCTTGCTGTTCACGGTGGCAGCGGTGTCAATCTTGGATTGATTGAGATATTTCGCCAAATCCGTCCTGAAGAGAAGCACCTTGAGCTGGTGCATCGACTGGATAGGGATACCTCTGGCTGTCTGCTGATCAGTAAACGACGCAGTGCATTACGAACTTTACATGAACTGATTCGGGAAAACCGGGTCGATAAGCGGTATCTTACTCTGCTTGCGGGAAGTTGGCGCAAAGGCGTACAAGTCGTCGATATGCCACTGAAAAAGAATACCTTACAGGGTGGTGAGCGGGTGGTTCGTGTCGATGCAGAAGGAAAACCTTCACGGACTTGCTTCAAGCGCCTGCAGCGCTATTCAGAGGCGACCTTGGTCGAGGCAGAGCTGATTACCGGGCGCACTCATCAAATTCGAGTCCATACTGCCTGGCTGGGTTCGCCGGTTCTTGGTGATCAGAAGTATGGTGATACAGCCAGCAATAGGGCAATGAAAGAGAAAGGTCTGAAGCGACTGTTTCTGCACGCCTATAAAATCAGCCTGCGCTGGCCAGGCGAAAAACGGGATATGGTGATTGAAGCGCCACTACCCGAAGAGTTGGATCAGGTTTTAAATAGACTTAAGAGTTAATATGAAATTTAGCTTGTTAGTATTTGATTGGGATGGAACTTTAATGGATTCAGAAGCCCGTATTGTAGCCTGTGTCGAGGCAGCGGTACGGGATCTTGAGATGCCGGTTCCTGAGCGTGAAGCGATCAGTAATATCATTGGTCTCGGATTACGCGAGGCGGTGCATCAGCTGTTTCCTGAAAGTGATGATCAACTGCATCTACAGATTGCAGCACGTTATCGGGTACACTTTTTCAGTGGCAGTGAAGCGCCCTCCCAACTCTTTGAAGGGGCGCGTGAGACACTTGAAAACCTCGCTGCTAGGGGATATATGTTGGCCGTAGCGACAGGTAAAGGGCGTCAGGGGTTGGATCATGCCCTGAAGACAACTGGATTGGAGAGGTTTTTCCACTTTACCCGATGCGCTGATGAGACTTTCTCTAAACCCCATCCAGAAATGCTTAACCAGATTCTTGAGGTCAGTGGCGCCTATCCCGACCAGGCATTGATGATCGGTGATACCGAGTACGATCTTGAAATGGCGCTCAATGCCGGTATGCCCTCATTGGGTGTTACCTATGGTGTACATACTCCAGAGCGATTGCGCAAACACGCTCCCCTTGCTTGCGTCGATCGCATAACAGAGATACCTGACTGGTTGGATTCATATCTAGAAAAAACTTCTTCTTCCAATATATAAAATCATATATTTCAATTATTTGTGGGACTATTTTAATGTCAGATAAGAGTCAAGAGGAACAGAGAAATCAATCCGAGCCCACTCAGTGGGAAAGAGATTTACTCAATCGTATGGTGATGGCAACAGTCGCAGAAAATCGGCGAAGTCGACGCTGGGGTATCTTTTTCAAACTACTTACATTTGCCTATCTGTTTATCATTCTGGGTATGTTTTTATGGGCAGATAAGCTGCATGTTGATGATATTTCAGCCTCAGAACACACAGCATTGATCAATGTGAAAGGTCTCATCTCATCAGAAACAAAAGCCAGCGCAGATAAGGTGGTAACTGCGCTGCGTGATGCCTATGAAGACAAAAAAACCAAAGGCATCATTCTGCGCATGAATACCCCGGGTGGAAGCCCGGTTCAGTCAAGATATATCAATCGAGAGATAGTGCGTTTGAAAGAGAAGCACCCCGATATACCGCTATATGCCGTTGTTTCTGATATCTGTGCTTCCGGCGGCTACTACATTGCAGCTGCTGCAGATAAAATCTATGCAGATGAAGGCAGTATTGTTGGCTCCATAGGTGTACTGATCAATGGATTTGGCTTTGTTGATGCTATGCAAGAGCTGGGTGTTGAAAGGCGTCTGTTAACTGCAGGTGAAAACAAAGGCCTTCTTGATCCTTTCTCTCCACTCATAGAGTCAGAGGTAGGCCATGTGAAACAGATGCTCGATCAGTTGCATCAACAGTTTATCGAGACTGTAAAAGAGGGTAGGGGTGATCGACTCAAAGTTGATGAGCATCCAGAGCTCTTCAGTGGTCTCTTCTGGAGCGGTGAAGAAGCCTTGAAGCTAGGCCTGATTGATGAGTTCGGCAGTAGCAGCTACGTCGCAAGAGAGATTATCGGTGCTAAAGAGATTGTTGATTTCACCCACAAGGAGGAGGTTTGGGATCGTCTGGCGCGTAATCTTGGTGCTGGCGCTGCCTCATTTTTTGCGAACATCAGCGGATTGGGTGAAGGCGTTACAATCCGCTGACCCAAGCTATTCCCTATAAGCAAACGATTCGATGCTTATTCCTCCGCCGACTTCATGGCTATGTTCTTGAGGTCGGTGGGGTTTTGCCAGGCATCCCAGTGTTTTTTATAGCGTGTATCCAGTACTGAGAGATGTTGATCCAATTCCAGAAGTAACTTTTTCTGAGGGTAGGATTGAGAGTTACGCTGATACCAAGCTTCCATATCACTCTTGAGCTGCTCTCTTTGGGAGACCACTGAGCCGATAGCATCTTTCAAGCGGGTTAATTCATCACTGCATAAATCTGCCACGGCATATCGAACACCCGTTTCAAAAATACGGGTTCCACCACCCTCGCTGACTGTTTGCCTGAGATAATCTGAATCAACTACCTGTACCCCGGCCAGGTAGTCTATACCAAAATCAGCCAGCTCCCGGACCCAGGGTGTGGTTGGACCCATCAGTACCATTTTCGCTTTTGCAGATAACTCTGCCAAACGTGGAAAGGTCTTATTGATCAATGTGGTAGCACTTAGAAATACCCAGTCCGCATCCCTGAGAACATACTCAGCTGCTGGGTCTGGCAGGTCATTTTCTGTGCTATTTCGCTCCAGGATAATCAACTCGATATCATCACTTTCAAGAGTCTCAATTCCAGGATATCGACCAATGACCACTACTTTTTTGCCTGATAGTCTGGGTCTGAAATACTCAAAGACACTCAGATTGGCCGGGCCGGTAGGAAATAGTGGTGTGGCACTTTCGGCAAGACTGTTCTGGTTATTGAGAACTGCATTGATACAGGCCATACCGACAGTGGCTTCATAGGGGTTCCATGATTTCACCCAGGTAGCCAGCTGTTGAAGATCTTGACCCCTAAGGGTGCCAGACCAGGGAAGGACTCTGGTCATTGTGCCCGGACTCATTGCCAGCCCTAGTGAAGATGATCCTCTGGCCAATGTCCAGGTAAGGCCAATCAGTACCTCTTTTACCTCTCCGCTGTCAGATAGTTGATTGAGCAACATCTGGTAGACGAGCCATGGATCATGACTATTCATGGAATCTTCTTTCAAATCGTTCCACCTGCTTAATAGATTTGGCTACTTGAAATAATATGAGTGATTCAACAACTCAAACAGCTTATAGAGATTGAATCCATTGCAATTATCAATCCAAAACTAACTCATTGAAAAGATTAAAAGAGAAATAGCTGATTTGTCTGTTTTCATACAATTGAGTGTTAACAGGTCCTAACTGTACACCACCCATAAGCGCTTTACACAGGTATTTAGTTGCCGGGTTAAAAAACTAAAACGGATAATCATAGATGTTGGTTTGCATCACTGGAATGTTTCAGCAGATTCTTGGCAAAGGGTCATCTTCAAGCTCATCAAGAATTCTCGATCCGCCCAATTCAGTATGCAAAACCACATAAGGGTCATTTGCCTCTGTTTCACCAATGATTGCCGCTAGTTCTCCGTCAGGCAGTTTACGCCATCTGCTGAGGGCCTGTTCTGCCTCATCTGCAGCGACCACAGCCACGACTCTCCCTTCGCACGCCAGAAATAGCGGGTCATACCCAAGCATTTCGCATACGGAAACCACCTGATCCCGCACAGGAATGGCCAATTGATCAAGGTTGATTCGAAGACCAGTTCCTCGGCTCAATTCATGAGCAACAGTTGCCAGCCCCCCTCGGGTAGGGTCGCGCATAAATCGCAAGCCTGGTAGATCCAGTAATTGTTGAGTGAAGGGCAGAACACTTGCCGCATCGGACATCAACGCCCCACTTAAACCAAACTGCTCACGCGCCAGCATTACCGCAATACCATGGTCACCAACAGGCCCGCTCACAAGAATACGATCACCGGCTTGAATATTTGAGATCCCTAAGTTGATCTCGGGTGCTTTGATGCCAATGCCGGTAGTGGCTAGATAGACACCACCACCTTCGCCTCGCCGTACCACCTTGGTATCACCTGCAACCACGGCTACGTCGATGGCTTTAGCTGCGCTGGCAATGCCTTGAATGATACGTTCCAGGGCCTCAACCTCGAAACCCTCTTCGATAAATGCATTAAGACTGAGATATTTTGGTATGGCACCTGATACTGCAAGATCATTGGTAGTGCCATGTACCGCTAAAGACCCAATATTGCCACCTGGAAACTCTAGTGGTTGTACAGTAAAACCATCAGTGGTGAACATTAGATCTCCCATCCTATCAATGGGTAGTTTGACTGCATCGGCCTGGACGTCCAAGTTAGGATTTTTAAGATACCGGGCGAACAGCATCTCTATCAGTTCACGCATCAATCGGCCGCCATTGCCGTGGGCGAGAGAAATATGTCTATCAGGTAGATTCATAGAGTCAGTCAAATCAGATAAAAAAACGAAGGGCAGGGGGTGCCAGGAAGCAGTATCTTTGTTTAGGCCTTGAAATGATAGCAGATAAAAAACCCCGCCATGACAGCGGGGAGTTTTTATCGTAGTGATTGCTTATTATTCTGATGGTGTTGCAGGTGCTGGCGCAGCGGGTGCAGCATAGGGGTATCCATAACCATAACCAGGATAAGCTCCCGGATAGCCGTAACCATAGCCAGGATAGCCATAACCCGGATAACCATACCCATAACCAGGGTAGCCGTAGCCATAACCAGGATAGCCCCAGGGACCGCCGCCCCAAGGACCACCGTAGTAGTCATCATCATCAAACCAATCAAAAGGGCCCCAGAATGCCTGCGCGGGAAGTGTGGCAAGCAGGGCGGAACCGGCGATAGCTGCAATCACAGCGGATTTTAAGGTTTTTTTCATGGCAAATTCTCTCCAACTTAACTCATCTGTTATGTTTTTTAGGAGGACTCAGGGCGTCAAAACCTCAACATGAAATTTCATCGGTAAAAGAGGTTCAAGACTACTGATATGACTTCCTGGACCTGACTAATAATATAAATCAGAAAGAGAAAAAAATGTTGATTTGAATCATAAAATTACCAACTATTAATATAACCTCACTACAGTAGGCATTTGAGGCGATTGAAGGCTTCCATAATCTGTGTTTCTGTGTTGTGGAAATGCGGGGAAAAGCGGATGCCTCCTCCCCGATAGGCGCACATCACCCGTTGCTCCATAAGTGCCTGATAGAGGAGTTGATTATCCTGGTCAGGCACAAAGAAAGTAATAATTCCGCCGCGCATTTCCCGGGCTCTGGGTGTGAGTAGCTGAAAACCGAGTAGATCGATTTGATCGATTATAAATTGAGTCAATTCCTCAATCCTGGAGGAGACAGATTCAATACCCTGATCAAGCAGCAGTGTCAGACTGGCATGCAGAGCGTGAACACCTAGCATATTCGGACTGCCACATTCGAAACGGCGAGCGCTATCTGCAGGCTGCCACTCTTTCTGATCAAAGTCACCCATTGCCTCGACCATATGCCAGCCATACTCATTCAGTTTGAGTCTCTGCCGAATCGATTCCCGGCAATAGAAGAGTGCAAGCCCTTCGGGGCCCAACATCCACTTGTGCCCATCAGCAACAACAATATCGGCCTTGCATTGCACTACATCAAAAGGAGATGCGCCCAGGCTTTGGATGGCATCGACGACAAACAGGATATCTTTCGAGCGACAGTAGTCGCCAATAGTATTCAAATCTGTCTTTCGCCCATTCGCGTATTGAATTGAACTGACGGAGATCAGCCGCGTACGTTCATCACAAAGCGCTAGCAACGCCTCTTCAGGTTGCTTGCTGCTCTCCAAATCTAGCAGGCGTAACTCAACCCCACGGCTCTGCAGAGACTCCCAGACAATGCGATTGGATGGGAATTCCTGAGCAACTGACACAATGTTGTCGCCCACCTGCCAGTCCAGCCCATAAGCAACAAAGGAGAGACCTTCCGAGGTGCTTTTCAGCAGGGCGATCTCATCCTTAGAGGGGGCATTGATCAACTGGGCCAGTAGAGTGCGTAATTCATCCTCCTTTGCCAACCATTGGAGGTAGTTTTGAGAGCCGTAGGTGCCATTTTGATGGGCAAACGCCACTACCTCTTCAACGGAGCAGGTAGGCCAGGGGGCTACGGCAGCATGATTCAGGTAGATAATATCTGGGTCTAGCGAGAAATCTGACATGGTTGTCCTCTAATTTCGCCAATTTCGAAAAGAATAGGAACAAAATCGCTGGCTCGTCCCTTATCTTGGTCGCGTGCAGATCTGAACGAAGATCCCGGATGAGACACCACTTTGGAATGCATCGAGAGATTATTAGCAGAAAGGGGAGGGGCTTGCAGCCTCCAATCCTCTTGATAGAGGTTGATAAGGCGTTCTTAATTCAATATATGGCTCCCTCAAAAATAGGATCATAGTTGTGATTAGGCTGCTAATTATGCAAAAAATACAATAAAAACAGAGTGTTAATGTTTTATCACGGTTTCTGGTTACTTCATGAAATGTAAATTATTGTATTTACGACTAGTTTAATACTTTAGAAACTATTAATATTGCCGACAACAAGGATAGGAAGGAACATTATTGGTTTGTCAGGCTTATAGTGCAGATTGAGGATTGTCAGTGCTAGAAAGCTATTTAAACGGCATTATGTTAGTTGTGACTAATACGCGAGTAGTGAGGTGTACTATGTCATTTTTAAATTGTAAGTATCTGCGTCGTATCGTCTCTGTGGCGGGCATTTTTCTAATTGGTGGTATGTTACTTGAAGTGACAGCTCACCTACTGGCCAACGACATCAATCTATTACTCATCCAGCCTATCGCATTGGGATTAGTGTTGATCAGTCCAGTGATCATCCTTGCGACTGTCGTGATTTCGTTGATTCCTGGAGTCAGTTTGAAAGACTGCATCCGATAAGGAATTTCGACTAAATAGACCATTCGCAATTGCGCTGTGCATGGTTAGGAAGGGAAGCCGTCCCAATAAAAAGGATTAATGGTTTCCCATTTTTCTGCTGCTCCCTTCCTATAGTCTGTAGTAGTTTGGATTCAATCCGATAAAAAGGGTTGGATTTTACTGATGCATAGATCCTGGTTCTAACCTGATGGGTCGTAGGATTGATTGTTCAGTCCGTATTACTCATTAGGTATTATATCCAGGAGTGTCGGTTTTCCGCTTTCAATGTCATAGATAACAATACGATCATTATTGGTGTCTGTGATATAGAGCCTGTTCTCATACAGGGTCAATCCTCCTGGCTCGTTTAACTGAAGTTGGCCATCTACAGTACTTAAAAAGCCCGGTTTGCCATCACCAATTAGCGATTCCACAGTTGATGACTCAAGATCGAGCTTTTTGAGTTTGTGGTTATAGGTGTCAGCGAGATAAATCGACGTCTCATCTTTCACTGATATACCAAGTGCATGTTGTAACTTGGCACTTTTCAGATTGCCATCCCTGTCTCCAAAATCGAATAATCCGCTACCCACCAAAGTTTCTACCACTTTTTTCTGCAGATGAATTCGTCGAACTGCGGAGGCTTCAGAATCCGCAATGTACAACCAATTGTCGTGGATGTTCAGCCCACTTGGTTGACTGAATGTGGCCTGCTCCGCATCGCCGTCCACAATACCCTCGCGTCCTGATCCGGCAAATACGCCAAGTTGCTTGTTGTTGATGTTATAAACCCAGATCTGGTGGCTACCGGCCATGGCAATAAACAGCCTGTCATCCAATAAAGCGAGTGCCCAAGGCGAGGCCATACCGATAGATGTGGCTTGATATTGACCGCTACGTTTTCGTTCCAGAGAGCCGTTACCTGCGATGGTGCTGACTCTGTTTTTATCTAGGTTTATCAGTCTGAGTAAATGGTTTCCGGTATCCGCAACATAAATATCATTGTTAACAAAAGCCACTCCTTGCGGGGAGCTGAAGCTGGCATTAGTAAAACTGCCGTCCCGGCGACCAACAGCACCAGATCCAATGATGTGCTCGATTTTGCCATTATGATCGGTGACAATTATACGATTGTTGAGGGTATCGCTAATGGCTATATGCTCTTTTGATACAGCGATTTTTCCCGGCGCTGACAAGAGTGTGTCATCATCTCCCTCCCGCTCAAGCCTCATTGGTATGGGGGAAGGATCAATAGCTGGCCTGTGTTGCTCTAGTAGCTCAGATATTTTTTTGTCGATCTGATCATATCGACCTTCTCCTACCACATTGCCGAGTACTTCACCCTCAGGGTCGATTATCACCCGCGTAGGCCAGGCACGCATGCCATAATATCTTCCGAGTAATCCATTCACATCATTGACTACAGGATGGTCGACGCCGTATCGAATCACGATTTTCCTTAAGGTTTGCAGGTTTTTTTCGTTATCAAATTTTGGTGTATGCACGCCAATCACCAACAATTGATGGCCATATTTCTCTTCCAGTTTTTTTAAATCAGCCAGTACATGGATGCAGTTGATACAGCCATATGTCCAGAAATCCAGAATAACAACCTTGCCCAGCAGGTCATTCAGTGTCAGTGGACGCTCAACGTTCAGCCACGGTAATCCCGGAGCAAACTCACTTTGCTTATCGATGGTTTTACTGGGGGTGACAGGTTTTTGTTCAGACTCTGGTGTTTCAGATGAGCAGCTGGCGGTGATCAGTGCTGCCATCAAGAGTAGGGAAAACTTTAAACAAAGAACAATACAAGCAGATTTGTGCCAGTTGGTCATAGTATTATGTTTCCAGACTTCTCGAACTTGATTTCAAGTAGAGCATAGGAAAACTGCATTGTCTGTATCAACAAAGCAATTGTTACGAAAATGTTATATTTCATCGCCTATCGTGGCTCTGAGGGTCGCCCAATTTACCGCATAGGTTCTATTAATCCATTACCTGATAAAGGTTACTGTGATGGTTGACTTGAGCACATATTCTGCAAAGTTGTTGGGGGGCTTCTGAAGGGGGGTGTGCAATGTTGCCACATCTTGTGCAAGTAAAGGTATTTAGGGTCAGACTCTTTTGCGGCATCCTCGACCACTTTAAGATAGTGATGGCTTCTTTCTCACATATATCCCGGCAAATTGCACATGCTGTACAGGCCTCAGGTCTGATTTCATAAAATGTTTTGTTTGGCTCAGTAATGAGTGCAATAGCATTATGAGGACATGTTTTGACACAGGCATCACAACCATCACATCGGTTGCTGTTGATTTGTGGTACGTAGGGCCAGGTTGATGATTTTTTCCCATTAGGCAGCAGTTCACCCGGTGAAGGAAAAACATTCGCAGCTTGTTCATTCAGTTTGAAGAGGGTGGAAGCGGTTTCGACGCCGCTGCCCATCACATCTCGTAAGAATGACCGTCTGCTGAGATTTGACGTTACGGGATTTACATCCATTCGGGATTGGACACGTCGCCATTGCTTGAAACTCAATTTGTGATATTCAATGAGCGGGAGTTCTTCCTCAACAAGTGCACTATTGATCTCTTGAATCCGTTCAAAGAGGGTTGTGCTGCTACCATGCGGGCACTCAGGACAACTACCGGTTGCGCTCACCCAATGCAGATGACCTTGACGATAGAGTTTAAGTATGTCGCTCAAACCAATTAGGTTGATACAGGGTAAAACGCCTTGGTTATCCTCCATCCCAGTTTGTTCACAGGCACAGAGTGCAATCTTTCCCTCTCCCAAATCACCGATGAGGATCTCATATTGGACTGTGACAGCACTCTCCGGGCAGACCGGTACACAGAGACCACAGCCATTACAAAGTGACGCATCGAACTGTAATGCTTCATCATCCAGGCTCCAAGCTTGTGCGGGACAAACATCCACACAAGCGGAACAACTGGCGACTTCTACCAGGGAGTGCACACAACGGTCCGGGTTTATAACCGGTAATCTCTCTTCTTGTCGTATCCTATTGATTAGATCTTTTAGAGGTCTCATGAGTCTAAGAGATATATTGTTTTCGAGTGATCATAAAAAAACCTATACTGCCGGCCCCATGCCTGGCATATAACTCAGCGTTACCTCTTGGCTCACCGAACCAGACTTCATTCTCTCAGCGATCTCTTCCTCTGATGGCCTGGGCTGGTTGGTGATCGTGGCCATGAGATCCCTTAACTCTTCACAATAAGCCCCTGTCAAAAGAGCGACAGCTGAAAAATAGGGTGTCGCAGACCGATGAGCAACACGTGTTGAAAATTGACTAAGCCAGCGCAGCAGATGCTCATCCATAAAACGGGCAATATCCTCTAATTCTTGGACGGAATCAGCAATGGAAAATAGATGAGAGATGAACTGAAGTTGCAAGACCAAGTCATCATCCGGTCGGATGCGCCAGTTTTCCGCTTTCAGACCATAATTTTCGTACCAGGCTCGTACCTGAAACATACTCTCTTGACAGGTCAGCTTCTCTTCATCGATCCATACTGATTCCAACGGCGATGCCTGCAGACTATGATTCAGATAGATGTCTGCATAATCCGCCGCCAGCAGATCGAGAAACTCATCATCGAATGATGATGGCAAAGTTTCAATCATCTGGCACATAAAGTGAGATGCCTTTTCACCATCTTCACTGACAAGTTTCAGGCCCATTGTCTTGGGAAATTCATGATTCACCAATATCTCAAGCAATTCCGCATCCGGTTCCTTGATGTGCAAGCGGGTCAGCATTAGCAGGTCATCAGCGATAGCTTGCATAAAGCTCTTTATCTGCGCTTGATTTGAGTCTTCGTTCTGATCAACTGACAGATTCATTATTTAACCTTTCCTTTGCTGTGCGCCACAAAACCGATGGAGGGTTTAGTTAACTCAATGTCGGCCATGTTCTTTACTTGTTTTGAAATTTTATCTGCTGGACCGACAGCAATCGTCTCTAAACTGCCTCTCCAGATTTCATCGATGGAGCCAATATCCAACACCCGCATCATGCAAGCCATGACACAATAAGGTTTGCGGCCCGCTTCGATCTCGTCAACACACATATTGCATTTTTTAACGATGTTATCCCCAGGATCAAACTGTGGTGCACCATAAGGACAGGCCGCTTCACAACGCCGGCAGCCGATACATAAGGTGGAGTCGATATCGACTATGCCATCCACTTGTCTTTTGAAAATCGCCCCAGTGGGGCAGGTGGGTAGACAGGCGGGTGATTCGCAATGGTTACAGGACATGTTGACCTTATAGGCATAGACATCCGGATACTTACCACCCTCGATGTATTGAACCCGTCTGAATCTGGGGCCAGCAGCCAGTCCATTCTTATCTTTACAGGCGATTTCACAGGCCCGGCAGCCGATACAGTCAACATTGTTATGAACGAATCCCAGCTGCTTATCAGGCACTACCGGTGTGTAGGTCTCACGCTTGCGTCGCTTTACTGCAGCTTTAATCCTGGACTTATCTTTTTTACTTGTCATTGATCTAACCTCCAGGATTAAAGATCACGCCTAAAGACATGAGCTCGTGATGTGGCCTGTTGGTCCCAGCCAGGCCGATGCTCCAGATCCGTTTTCTTGATATTGCACAATACAGTGTTGTAGGCGAAAGCTCCGGCAGGACTCGGCTCATCCAGGGTTAACATATCTGGATTGCCAGCCCGGTCGACACCCTCCTCATCCAGGTCGATCCATACTCCCTCATGCAGTACCGCCACCCCTGGCATACAGCGCTCTGTGACATAGGTCGGCACCACGACCCGGCCACGCTTATTCCAGATCTCAACTGTATCGCCAGTTCTGATACCGAGTTTTTTTGCATCTGCGGCATTCAGCGTCACTTCCTGTTCATAGGTCTCGCGCAGCCAACTGCAGTTATTGAATATGGAGTGGGTACGCCAACGAGGGTGGGGCGAGATCAGATGAAATGGATATTCACTGGTCTTAGGACTGTTCAGTGACTCCCATGGCTCGATCCACTTAGGTATATAGGGAATCTCATAGCCATACATGGTTGTTTTCCAGTCGGTGATCTGTGCCAGTTGTGAGGCCAGGATTTCAATTTTGCCGGAAGGGGTCTGGAACGCTTTCCCGTTCTCTATTTGTTCCCTGAAGGCAACGTGCGGTTGGTCGAGTTTAAATTTGTAGACGCCTCGTTGTTTGAATTCATCCCAGGACATATCCACATGCTGGTGAGCCATCACTTTCTGTTCCCACCACTCCTTGAGATAGGCTTCATCCACATTGTCATTAGTATGAAAGTAGTCCCGGTTTGCTTTTGGGTTGAAGGCCTGACCGAAGACATCACCGCCGATCCGGTAGGCTAGTTCAGTGAAAACCTGGAAATCGGATTTTGACTCTCCCATGGGCTCTATGACCTTGGGGCGATGAATATAGTAGTGGCCTTTATACCAGGGTAGCGCCACATCATGCCGTTCAAAGTGCGTTGCTATGGGTAGCAGGATATCTGCATATAATCCTGATGGAGTGATTGTCGAATCCATGCAGACCACAAGCTCCATCTTGTTGATCGCCTCAATCTCTTTATTGATATTGGTTAGCTGATTGAACCAATCAGATCCCTGCCAGAATATGCCTTTGATATTGGGGATCTGCCCGTCTGTTTTGTCCTGACGCGGCCATAGCCCAATCTCTTCTCTTTTTACATTCGGATAGTTTAGGACACAGTGTGCCCAACGATCAGACTTGATGGACTGGAACCAGATATTTGAGTATTGATCATAGGGGTAGGCCACTGCTTCCGCATGCCAGGCCTTGCCAACACCTTCAGCGCACCCCCCCAGGATGCCGATATTGCCAGTCATCGCCTGCAGGGCTGCGGCCATGCGGTTGTACTGCTCACCATAAGCGTTTCGGCCTGGTGCCCAGGATGCCTTAAGAGCAGCCGGTTTGGTACGGGCATACATATCGGCCAGTTTGATAATGTCTTTGGCCGATACACCGCAGATTTTCGAAGCCCACTCCGGGGTTTTTGGCTCATTATCATATTTACCCAGGATATAGTCCTTAAAGTTCTCCTTGTCCTTGGCCCAATCAGGCATGGTTCCGGCATCCATACCTTGGCAGAACTTGTTGATAAACTCCTGGTCATGCAGGTTGCTGGTGAAGATATAGTGGGCCATGCCCGCCATCATCGCTGCATCCGTATTGGGACGAATGGGAATCCACCAGGCATCGTACGCGGCTGCAGAGTCGGTGTATTGCGGGTCGATCAAAACAAACTTACATCCACGTTGTTTAGCCATGCGCATATACATGAAGGTATTGCCGCCATGGAAGGTGTAGGCAGGATTCCAGCCCCACATGATCATCAGCTTCGAATGGGCGAAGGTATCATCCTCATTACCATCTTCAATGGTACCGAAGGTCATGCGCGAGCTGAAGGTGGTTCCCTGGTATGAGGGCACCGACCATGAGCTGGTGCGACAGCCAAACATTCCCAGGAAGCGACCCAGCAGACCCTCGATCTGATCCGATTTATGCAGTACCCCATAGGAGGCTCCGGCATAACTCTGATCCACTAGCGCAGTCGGACCGTAGGTATCTTTGATTTCAACCATTTTACTGGCCACATATGTCAGGGCTTCATCCCATGAGATACGCTTGAATTTACCTTCACCCCGTTTGCCAACCCGCATCATTGGGTAGAGCAGGCGTTCAGCTGAATAGAGTCGTTGCCGATAGGAGCGTCCACGCAGGCAGGCCCGCAGTTGCGGCTCTTCGTTATCGTCCTTACCGAAATGGCCATTCCGCTGGTAACGACCATCGTCTGTGGAAAGGCGCACTATCACATCTTTCCACTTATGAGCGACCAACATATGCCGTGAGCCACAATTATGGGCGCAACTGGTTACCACCGTTTCGAGTTGATCGTCTGTTGGATAAGGTTCGTAGGCAAATGCCTTGGCCTCCTTGGCGGTCTTCATTTCCACCAAACCTCCGGCAGCCAAAGATGCGCTACCCACTGCTGCGGATTTCAGGAATGAACGCCGGGAGAGATTCAAACGTTCATTCAGACTCTGGGTTAGTTTTTTTATACTCATCCGTACCTCGCACTGTCAGCTGTTGCTAGTTTGCAGCCTGCTGGATCTCTTTACGGAACCTGGGTTCCGATTCGGTTGGTCTATCTTTGGCCCATTCTGGGGTGACGCTCGACATACTTTTCCAGGGATGCCGGGGGTAGGGGTAGGCGATGCGATACCATTGACGCCCCCCATGACAGCCATAACAGACATCTGAATTCGCTTTGCCTGCAGCCTCGATGGCCTCGGCTTTCAAATAGTTGACCTGGTGCCGCTCAGTGCGGATATAGGAGTGACAAAGAAGACAGTTGTTTTGAAAGTTCTTGCGTGACTCCGTCCAGGGAGCAGGAAGGCCCATAAGATCGTAGGCATTGGCACCGTGGCACATCAGACAAATGTCAGGATTGACCGACTTGCGGAGTGATATATCACGATTGCTATGGTCTGGCGGGTTCACCGCCTCTTCTCTTAAATCGTTGCCCTGATGGCAGGTATTACATTTCAAGTCCATCAACTCCATTGCCAGCGGTGTCACCAGATGGCGGCGATGAAATGTCTCCTGTTCACCTTCATAGGTTGATAGAGTTTGATACCAAGCCAATGCCTCAGTCGAGGTGTTGCCTGCCGGTGCCTGAGCCAGCACCTTCCTCTCTAGAATCTCTTGATGACAGCTGACACACTGTTCATCTGTCGCATTATCTATATCAGGTTTGAAATGGATGGAGTGCCAGCGTGATCGTTCATAATCCTCAGGACCAAGGTCACGGGCTAAAACCAGATCGGTCGATAGCAGCATCGACAATAACAGCGGAATAAAGGTCCTGATAGATAAAATCATTACATCTTCCTCAGCTGATGCCCTAATAGAAATATGAAGTTGGGAAGTTTTTTTGGATTTGAGCGCGTCCCTGCGCTCTAGAAAGTGGTATTACTGGATATTCCAGAAACCTATAGTCAATTAACGCCAACCACTCATGCCTGACATGCCATCCATACCTGACATACCGCTCATGCCACCCATACCGGACATACCGCTCATGCCACCCATGCCTGACATGCCACTCATGCCACCCATACCGGACATGCCGCTCATGCCACCCATACCGGACATACCGGACATACCGCTAGCCGGGTAGAAGAAGATCTGTCCCTGAGGGGTGATCTTGAAGTAACCGGACATGCCGCCCATACCTGACATACCGCTCATTCCGCCCATGCCGGACATACCGCTCATTCCGCCCATGCCTGACATACCGCTCATGCCGCCCATGCCTGACATACCGCTCATGCCACCCATGCCTGACATACCGCTCATGCCACCCATGCCTGACATACCACTCATACCGCCCATGCCGGACATACCTGAAGGCATCCAAACCCACTGGCCACCCATGCCGCTCATGCCACCCATACCGGACATGCCGCCCATACCGGACATGCCGGACATTCCGCTCATACCGGACATGCCACCCATGCCACCCATGCCGCTCATACCGGACATGCCGCCCATACCGGACATACCGGACATACCGGACATACCGGACATACCGGACATACCGGACATACCACTAGCTGGATAGAAAAAGATCTGTCCCTGGGGAGTAATCTGGAAGTAACCGGACATGCCACCCATGCCACTCATACCGGACATGCCACCCATGCCACTCATACCGGACATGCCACCCATACCACTCATACCGGACATGCCACCCATACCACTCATACCGGACATGCCACCCATGCCACCCATGCCACTCATACCGGACATGCCACCCATACCGGACATCCCATCCATGCCGCTCATTCCTGACATGCCTGCGCTAGCGAGTGGGGCAACAGCAAGTGCTACGACCATCCCCATCGCTTTGATCACTCCTTTCAAGTTTGGCATTCGAATAATTTTCATGATTTTCGCCTCTAGTTGTAATAAATATTTATACTTTTATTTAGAACCGTTAACTGCTTTGTAGTCGTACCATCAATTGAGATTGGTTCTAATTAATTCCAACACTACTGATGCCATTGTCGAATATCGTATGGACCTCTCATCCCTGGGCGGATGAAAGGTGTGTACCAGTTACCTTGGTTGTCAAGGAAGTAGAGACTCCTGGGATATGGTTGTTGAATACCAGTCAAGGCTGATTGATACCAAGCCTTATCACGCGAAACAGGTTTCATGACCGGTGCATTCATTGGACGCTTTGAAGGCTCTACACCAGCTATGGGATAGCCAGCCATGAGCTGTAACGGAAGCAATACGAATAGACCAGTGCTGGCAGTAGTTAACAACCGCATTCCAAAACCCTCCTCCATTCGTCATTGTTATCAGTACGGGTTGGTACGAGTTACAACGCAAGCGCTATGCCAGAGCTTTGGTTTGAGATTTTTTGTATTGATTTATAAGGGTTTTTTAAAGATTTTGGCTGATTTCATGATTTATCGTTTAATCAGTTAATCTGACGATTTGTCATGCTCTAAGGCTTCGATCCAAACAGCTTGCACATGAAAAAAAAGTAGGGATGAGTTTAAAAGAGAGTTTAAATATTATTTTTCATTTAGTTAGAGAATATATACAAATTGAATTTATTCCTGACGAGGAAATATCCTATGACTGACATTTCGTCATACATCATCGATCAGATGTTTGTCGCCTGAAAGAAAACGGGGAGTGGAAGGGTAACAATATTCCTTCACTCCCCGGTTGTGTTGTTGATAGTGATAAATTTGATTGAGTTTATGTCTAAACGATCACTACTCAATCAGTACCACACCAGCATCTGAAACACGGATAGCCAGTTGGTGCTTTAGTGGATAGGGTGCCGAATCTCCAACAATACTAACCAGATAGATGCGGTTTATCTTGCGGATGCGACCGACTTGAAGTCCCTCTGTACCAGAGTTGTTGAGCCATTGCTTTGCAATATCCTGCGCTTCAGACCAAGTATCCACAGGCAGTGAGCTGCTGGTCAATTGAAAATGATTAATTCGGCACTCCAATTGAGTCTCATTGCTATCTTCTGCAGGTTGCTGTTTTAGGTGGGATAAATCCACGGGATGAAACAGTAGCGCCCCCTGTTGATCCCGTTCAATATGCCAGTAATCAAAGCCGGAAAGGTCACTCGGCAACTCCCCGGTTGTTTGAAGTGAATCACTGGTTGAGGTCAGTATTGGCTGTTGCGTGATTTCGGATGCTGCCTGTGTTGTTTGCGGAATCAAAATTAAAGTGTTGTTTGCATCCCACTCGACTTGCCATCCTCCACCTTGCAAAGCATCCTTGAACTTGTGCATCCCGGATGCTTCAGGAACTACTGACTGAATGTCAGTAGCAGCTTCTTTTTTAGGTTGACGGTAGATAATACTGCCATCTGTCGCGGTGTATTCTTGCCATCCCTGCTGGATCAAGGATTCACGTAATGACTCCCCAAGTGGATTGACCGGTTCCGCTAAGCCCATAATCGGTAACCATAAAAGGAACCACAATACTTGAGCAGTGTGGTGGAGATCGGAAGAGTTGTTGTTGTTTCTCATTTGTGGCTCTCCTGCAATTGGGGGGGTAAGGTGATCGGATTCCCAATTTATGAGCAAAACATAAGCCAAAAGCAGAAAAGCAAGTTTTTATTTACGAAATGATCATTGGATTCATCGCATGAACATGACAAATTGTCAGAAAAAAATATTTTATTTACTATTACAATTTCAGTTAGACCATCTGATCCTGAGCAACTGAGTTGTTACAAGAGATGAACTGGATAAGAGACAGCCTGAACAGAAAATTTATCCTGGGTACCACATCAGGTCTCGCTTTAAGCACCCTTGTCTTTCTATTACTCTACATCCCGCTCTACCAGTCGGAGCTGGAGGTGGCAAGGGCGGATACCGCCAACCAGGTCAACAAACTGCTGCAGGTATCCTTGGAAAATGCCATGCTCAAACGAGACCTTCCCGGCTTGAGCGAGATGGTGAAGAAGCTTGGTGAACAAGAGGGTATAGTCAGGGTTTTCATAACTAATCCGGCTGGTGAGATCCGCTTCAGCAGTGACGATGGGGACTTTGGCAAAAAGCTGAAAAATCCCTATCAGGGCAAAATACAAACAACCCGTTTTGTGCAGAATGAAGCGCAACAAGAGCTGCTGCGCAGTATCAATCCGGTACACAACAAACCTCTCTGTAAAGAGTGTCATGGTCAGGCAGAACAGCACCCGATCAACGGTATTCTCTATGTCGACTACGATGCCACACCACTTAGGAACAAAGTAAGCAATACCACCTTGATGCTGATGAGCGCAGGATTCCTGATCGTGATTCTCAACCTGGCAGGAGGTTGGTGGTTCGTAAATAGTAATATTCTCAGGCCTGTCAAACAGCTCACAAATGCAAGTCAGGAGTTGAGCGCTGGAAATTTACAAACCCGGGTTTCCATGCAGGGGTCTGATGAACTAAGCCGACTTGGAAATACCTTCGATCTGATGACTGAGCGACTACAGGAGAAACTGCTGGAATTGGAGGAACAGAGGGGGTTCCTGCAGGCCCTGGTTGACGCCATACCTGACGGCATCAGGATTATTGATGATAATTTCAGGGTCTTACTAGTCAACAAAGCCTATTGCGAACAACACTTGCTGGAGGATATGGCGGAGGTCGGTGCCACCTGTTACGGGGTTACGCACAATGCAACCAAGCCCTGTCCACCGACCCTGATCACGTGCCCGATTCATGAAGTGTTACGAAATAAAAAACCGATCAAGGTGATGCATCAACACCACCGTCTGGATCACACTACCTTCGAAGCCGAGATTTTTGCGGCGCCCATAACGACTATACAAGGCAGACAGACAAAGACCCTCATTGTTGAATCGATTCGAGATCTTGAAAAAACAATTAAATTTTCCCAGGAACAGAAACTCTCTGAATTGGGGCGTCTGGCCACCGGCGTCGCCCATGAGATTCACAATCCGCTGGCTTCACTTAAATTGGCTATGGATGCCGCTAAGAACGAGATTGTTATCCGTAACAACTACACTGAAGAGATAAAGCATAATTTCGAACTGATAGACGATCAGATCAGTACCTGTATTGAAATCACCGGCAAGTTGTTGAAGCTCGGCGCATTGCCCCAGGAATACCTGGAACTGGTCGATGTCGCGAGTGCGCTGCATGATACACTTACGCTGATCAGATGGCAGGCTGATCAGTCGAATATCACAATTGAAGAGAATTATGAACATGAGGTGCCCCGTGTCCTGGCCTCTGACAGTGAAATCAGAATGGTAGCCCTCAATCTGTCGCAGAATGCATTTCATGCGATGCCTGGTGGCGGCATTTTAACCGTTTCCTGTTCGGTCGATGAGGATAAAGTCCGGATGGTTTTTTCTGATACTGGTGCGGGTATTCGACCCAAAGATCTCCCCTATATTTTCGATCCGTTTTTCTCGCGCCGCGCCGACGATGTAAAAGGGACAGGTTTAGGTCTGTCAATCAGTATGGCGATTATAGAAAAGTATGGTGGGACTATTGATGTGTCCAGTGAAGTTTCTGTTGGCAGTGTGTTTACCATAGTACTACCGAATGCCCAGAATGAACTGGAGGAATAGATGAAATCCAAATTGGTTGTAGTAGAGGATGACGATACGCTTAGAAGCCTCATGGTAAAACACCTATCAAAATTAGATTATGAGGTGGAAGGTCTGAGTCGTTGGGGCAGTGTAACGGACTACCTGGAAAAGTATGAACCATCCTTGATTATCACCGATGCACGCCTGCCTGATGCCAATAGTCTTGAGTATATCGGGGGTTTGTCAGTTAATTATCCTGTAATCGTTTTGACTGCATTTGGTTCTGTGCGCGATGCTGTAAGTGCTATAAAAGCGGGCGCAGTGGATTATATTGTAAAACCTGTCAGCCTCGACACATTGACAATTACTGTTGAAAGGGCGCTCGATAATGCTGCCTTACGCAGAGACCATATGTTCTGCAAAAGACAGTTGGAGCAGAGCATTCAGCGCAACTCTTCCCTGGTGGGAAATAGTACAGCGATGGCTCAACTAAAACAGACGATCGGTGTCGTGGCGCCTAATGATATTACTGTGTTGATTCAGGGTGAGAGTGGTTCAGGTAAGGAGTTGGTGGCGCGAGCCCTGCATGGGCACAGTCATCGAAAAGAGCAGAACTATGTTGCTGTTGACTGCTGTACACTGCAGGAAAACCTTTTTGAATCCGAGTTGTTTGGGCACGAGAAGGGTGCTTTTACAGGTGCTGATAAACAGAAGAAAGGCTTGATCGAAGGGGCAGAGGGCGGCACTCTGTTTCTTGATGAGATTGGGGAAATCAACAGTAGTGGTCAGGCCAAACTTTTACGTGTGCTCGAAACTGGACAGTACCGGAGGTTGGGCAGCACCAAGGATCTGACGGCGAATGTCAGAATTGTCGCAGCCACTAACCGGGATCTGGAGACCATGTCGTCTGAAGGTGGCTTTCGTTCCGATCTGTTTTTCAGACTCAACGCATTTAATATCGTCATACCACCATTACGGGACAGGCGTGACGATATTCATGAGTTGGCAGAGTATTTCGTAAATAATCACTCTTTTTCAACCCGCGTCAGCAAGAGGCTCTCTTCAGCTGCGGTTCGTTCACTGGTCGCTTACGACTGGCCAGGTAACATCAGAGAGTTAAAGAACATAATCGAACGGGCAATCATTATCTCTGGCGATCGGCAGACCATCAAACCAGAGCATTTTTCATTTAGCCGTGTGCTTGGGAAGAGTGAAGGGGTAGTGACCCTGAGTTTTGACCACGATCCTTCCTTGGAAGAGCTGGAAGCACACTATTTATCCTATCAACTAAAAAAATACTCAGGACGCCGGGGCAAAGTTGCTGAAGCTATGGGTATCAGTGAACGCAGTATCTATCGTATGATTAAGCGTTACGAGTTAGACGAGAGTAATTACAAAGCAAGTTGATTACCGCTACTGCTTGGCAAGCCAAGCTGCAATAGTACGCATCTCATTCTCGCTGAGTGCGCTCATGATGCCTTTCATCACACTCGACATGCTGTTTGATCGGCTACCGTTCTTCATGTCTCTCAACTGATTATAAAGGTAAGCTTCATTTTGCCCTGCAATGATTGGGTAGTAAGGCGTTGTCGGTGTGCGGCCATCCATCCCGTGACAGCCTGCGCACGCTTTCGCAAGGTAGAGACTGGCACTATCGTTGTCTGCATTTTCCGCATAAGCGCTGGATATCGCAATTGTGGCGATGAGGAGATAGATGAATCTATCAATATGCTTTGATTTTCTCATATCAACCTCTTAGGTTAATTACAATCTGTGGTACTTCTACACTCAATCAAACTCTGTTTCATCGGCTTGAAACATTCTGGCGACTTCAAAGCGAAGACGTTTATCTATGCCTATACCCTGCCATCCATGAGTATGGTTGATTACTCCCAATGCCAGCGGGAGTCCGTTGCTGTTTCTGATGAGCAACGTTTCAGTGGTGCCATCTGAAACTTGGTTGACGATTTGTTGTCCATACTGATCCTGATAGTCCACCTCTTCCTCTGAGTCCCATAGGTCGCTCTGTTTGTCATCAAGGGTTACCACTGCCAATGGTTTTCCATCCATCAGGCGGATGAACTGATGGATCTCATCCATGGTGCGATGTCTGGATTCCTCAATGGGATCTTCGCTAAACTTCAGTCTGTACTCAGCCATGCGTTATCCTTATTGGAAAAGCTAATGTGAGATTGTCATGACAGATCAGAAACCCAAGGTCAAAAAAAGAGCAGGGAAGGTTGTTCACAGCGCTGTCTCGCTGCATGCCCGGGAAAAGGCAGAAGAGATACGTGAGCGCTATGATAGGGTAATTGACTACCAGAGTGTGCTTGATATGCTCGAGGATCGAAAGTCCGTTCGCTACCCGGTAAAGCTTATGTTTGTCTCCGAGGGTATAGAGCCCGGTATGTTTGCCAGAACAGAGCCGGTCTCGGAGAACCCCGAAGATGGTTATACCATCATGGTGCATAACTATTTTGAAAATCGACACGACGATCTTCCTTTGCTTATTCTCTATCAGTTGGTGCTGGTCAACTATGGTGACCTCGCCACAGCCAATGATGCAGAAATATTCGGTGCCACTATCCTCGGTATGAACCGTGAAACCTACTATGAACGGATTGCAGCTTTGGTTGATAGCATCAGGAGCAACTGATTCCAATGATTGCAACCATTGGTGCTGTTTAGATAAAACAATCATTCAGGTAATGACGCAAGCCATTTAGACAACACAGCAATCTCTTCATCGCTGATCAGATGCATGACATTTTTCATGGCGACAGAATGAGCGTTTGATCTCGATCCGCTCTTGATATCCTTCATTTGCGCCAGTAGATAGGCCTCAGCTTGTCCAGCTAATTTTGGATACTCATCCATCACCGGCTGCTTGCCATAAGCTCCGTGACAGGCAATACAGGTTCGTTCATGATATAGCGCTGCCGCATCCAGTGCCTCTACTCTGACCGGTAACATAGAGAAGAGAATAGATAGAGTTACACTGATCAATCTGATTTGACTTATCATGACAATATTTCCAATAGTAAACTGCATATAATCCCCATATGGACTTGAGGAGCAGGGCACTCTTTTTTTGATACCATAAGATCTACCCTAGTGTTAAATGGTCATGCAGTTGCAGCCTGCGACATCACTCATGATCTGCCTCGTCCAGGTTTGCACCATGGAGCATTCTTTCATGATCCGCATTGGCCATTCCCTTGGGCAGGTTTGGTGCTGGCTCAGGACGCAGTTGGGCAAAACCTGAGTTTCTGTTTTCCTGTTCAACATCATGAGGATTATGGCATTCAGTACAGACCCACCAACGTTTTTTCCCCCCCTTGTCCCACATACCGATACGCTTGCCGTGGATGCTGTTTCGCCAGGAACGATAGACCTGTCCATGACATTTGCCACACAGCTTCTGGGGCTGGTTGAAACTGATTGAGTAACCAAAATTGTCAATCAGTTTGGTTCTGTCTACCAGATGGTGACAATCAAGACACCAGATGTTTCCCTTGCCATGTTTGAGATTCATGGCATCTGGTACCGTGTCCAGATGCATCTTCAGCGGACGTGCATTCTTAGTGTGGGGAATCGGTACATAACTGCCATCATGGCAGGCCATGCTACAGATTGTCAGTAGTTTGTTTCTGTCGAGCTGTGGTTCACGGGGTCTCACCACTGCCTCTTCATTGGAGTAGTCCGCTTCGATCTCCATATCCCCCATGGGAATGGTCTCTGCGAATGGGTCATCCCACCAGAGCACACCCCCGGTTGTAGATGAACATTTAACATTCACCCGCTCAGGGCTGATTTGCCGAACCTTAACCTGAGACATGCCATCCCGACTTTCGAAACACTCTTCGCCAGTCTGATTCTCTGTGCCGATTAATGGTCTGGCGAATAGAAAAAGCAGCAGACATAAACCAATGAGTGGCCGATGATTTCGATAGCATGTCATGGTTATTCTCCAATTCGAATTTGCCTGTTCAATTCAAGCCTCATTCACTCAGGTTGTCGCTTCTGCCTGCTGCTTTGAAACTGTTTGCTTACTAGCTCCTGTTTGGTAACGAACCTCTCCCAGTAGTACCGCCACTGCACCTTTAAGCATGAAGGTGAGCAGGAAAAAACCTATTGCCCAGATACCACCCACCACCATCAATTCAATAGGGCTGGGGGTATACTCTGCGAACTCGCCAACCGGTGTTGGAATCACACCGGGCAGCATCAAACCCATACCTTTTTCGATCCAGATGCCGACGAAAGCGGCAACACAAATAAACGGTAGTAGCGTCAGATTTTTCCTGATCCTGGGGATTAGCAGCAGTATGAAGGATCCCACCATCAGGGAGAGCGCTGTCCAGAAAAAGGGCACCAGGCTATTCAGTCCATTGTGTCCGAACATCAGATATTGCAATCCCAGGGAGTGTTCTGTCGCAGGGTAGAGTTCGGTGACGATCTCCGACATAGTCAAAAACAGAGCGATACCCAGACACCAGACCACAATCTGGGAGAGCAGATGAAAGGCTTCATCGGCAATTTTCATAGGGGTAAAGCGGCGCACCAGTAGGAACACAACAATGATCAGTGATGGACCTGCGGCAAAAGCGGTGGTGATGAATTTGATCGGCATCATCGAATGGAACCACATGGGGCGTGCCGGCATGGTATTGATTAGGAATGCGGTAACCGTATGGATACTCAATGCCCAGACAATGGCGATATAGACAATCGGCAGATAGAAGGCCTTGTTGACTTCGCCACCGCTATATTTCTTATAAAGGTAGTAGTAACCGCCGATGATGTTCAGCAGCAGATAGCCGTTGAGCACAATGACATCCCAGGTCAGTATGGCGTGGGGCCAGTTGAAGATGCCTATCACTGGCAGGAGATGCCATAGTCGGTCAGGTCTTCCCATATGGGCAATCACAAACAGCAGGCACATTACTACCGCGGCAATGGCAATCATTTCACCCAACACCACGATCCGCTGCAGCTCTTGGTGTTTATAGACATAAGCGGGAAAAACCACTGTCACTGCAGCTGCCGCCACACCTACCATGAAGACGAAATTAGCCAGATAGAATCCCCAGCTGACTTGATCGTTAAGATTGGTGACAATCATGCCATTGGCGATCTGTACATACTCACCATAGCCCCAGAGCATGATGAAAAACAGCAGTAGCAGCATCCAGGACCAGAACAGGATACCGCCGGTAAAGCCCGCCTTGAGATAATCGACCACGAACTGAAAAAAACGCATTGGGGGATCTCCCATTAGTCCATGAAATAGAAAAACTTTGGATAGGTGTTGAGGTCGGCTCGCAGACGAAACACCTTCTTTTTGTCCAGGACCTTACGGATTTCACTGTTGGGATCCAGCAGATTGCCGAACTTTCGCGCACCAACGGGACAGACTTCGACGCAGGCAGTCCAGCGGCCCTTGCGGGTGCGTTGAACGCAGAAGGAACACTTCTCGACAACCCCTTTCATGCGTGGACGATTACCCAGATAGTGAGTGACAGGATTCATCTCCTCCTTGGGCAGATTGGGTTCACCCCAGTTGAAGCGTCTTGCCCAGTAGGGACAAGCGCCGATGCACATACGACAGCCGATGCACCAGTTGTAGTCGATAACGACAATACCATCTGGATCACGATAGGTGGTGCGTACCGGACAGACTTTGACGCATGGTGGCTTTTCACACTGCATACACTGCATTGGAAAATAGAAGGCATCCTTTTCCGGAACCTGTTCCGGTTCGTAGTAGTGTTGACCTTCCAATACAACACCGGCAGGTTTGTAGGCATTACCACCTACCTGTACGCCAAAGGATTCAGGATAGCCATGTTGATCCCTGTCTGTTTCAGAGAACTTTCCTTTTTCCATACGTAGCACCCGGATCCACTCGATCTGCTGCTCATCCCCGCGGGACTGATTATTCTCAGCCACACAGGCCTTAACACATCGACGACAACCGATACACTTCTGAATATTTAATGCATAACCGAACAGAACCCCCTCCATGGAGGGGGTGCCAGCAACAGTAACCTGCTTGCCAAATTTCTCGGAATAGCGGGTCTCAAGGCGTTCGATGGCCTGCTGTTTCTCCTCGTCCGTCATCAGTCGATAGTTCTTTTGGAAATGCTCCTCCCAGGTCACATTGGCTTTTGCCGGTTTTGGTTCAGAGAGCAGCATTGCCGCGCCGGAGAGTGATGCCACTGTATAGTTTCCCGCACTGCGCAGGAAATCCCGGCGGGTTGTGAGTTTGTTATCTTTCGTTTTGCTCGAATCTTGTTTGGGCATGGCTGTCCTCTGATCGAGTGGCTATCAAAAAGGCTTGAAGCCTCTCATGGTGCTCAGGTTTTGTTGTTGTAGTTTTTGATCAATGATTGCAGCATCGCCTCTTTCTCATGGTTGGTCATTACTACATATTCTCTCTGTCTGAGTTCCACTTCTCCTTGCGCGGCATCTTGCCGGTATTTCTGTTTTATATCAGGAGCGGGAACGGCATCGACAACACTCTTGGCCAAGCCTGCGGTACCAGTGACACTCACCGCACCAATGGCTGCCTGCCTGAAGAGTCGCCTGCGGGCGAGATTGGGCGTTTGCTTATTCTTGTTTTTATCAAATAACCACTGCTCTATTTGAATGAGCCACTGTTTAATCATCTAGGTCACCCCATGTGCCTGTATCTGTTTTCGCTTGATTCCGTTACACGGAACTATGCCAGCCGACAGTTATTGGTTATTGGCAATAAGCAAGCCTGATTGGTACAGCACGCTGTTATGTTGGGTGTTTATGGTAAACGTGCAAACCAATTCATATAGAAAGAGCAATCCTTATGCCAGGTATGGAATAGTGTAGATATCCCTTTGTCAGGCATGGAAAAAAACAAAAAAAGGTTGGGAGGAGTTGCACCCCAAGAATATGACAAAATGTCATGCCAATAGATGGATGACTGGGTAAATGACTGTTATCTAGGAGAAAAAAAATATGCCAATTTGTCGGGGCAGGATGATTTACCTAACTGTTAATACAAATCAAATAGTTCCAGGCTTTCAGGGGCACCAGAGCCGATTGGGTTTGTGTTAACAGGCTCTGGGTGGCAATCGATCAATCCATATTTATGACCATACATCCACACATGCATCGGGTTTAACAATAGATGCGAAAATCTATGTCATATAGAAATGTATAAGGGGCGTAGCGATATTATATTAACCCTACCACTTTTAAAATGCCGATATGAGGTATATTCCACTCAAGGGCAGAGTGGACATTGCTTAACTTACTTGTAATCTCCGCTTTCTGCCCTCCATCCCATATAACAGGGGAGGAGGGCAGAAGACTAAACCTTATTGTTTGATAATTCGTTATACAAAAAGATTAACATCAGCTTTCATTGCTCTGGGCAGGAAGCTGGCGGCACCAACCCACTCTTCAATCTCAGGAATAAAATCCTCTTTCCCGTAATCGAATAGATCCACTGTCATTTGGCAGGCAATGAGTTTTACTTCTGCCTCAATACACAACTCTCTGAGTTGATCTATGGAAGCTATACCTTTCTGATCCATGGTTTTCTTCATCATGCCAGTTGCCATATTTTCAAAGCCCGGCAGTAGCGTCATGATTGAGGTAGGCATCGGAATCTCTTTGCCCTTGATCCAACTCGGGCCTTCGGGCAATTTCATTGGCATTGCAGGATTACCTAGTGGGCTAACCTTTAAATCCAGGCTCTGTTTCAAAAGATTTAGACCATAGAAGGTAAAGAAGATCGATACATCCCAACCTAATGCTGCCGCTGTTGAGGCAAGGATAAATGGCGGGTAGGCCATATCCAGAGTACCTTTAGTAGCGATGATGGTCATTGAAGGGATATGGTTTGCTTCACGTTCCTCCATCTTTTCGGTAAAACGTTGATCAAACCACTGATTTAATTCATTCGTCGGTAAATCGACAACAGATGCTGTACTGCTCATTTTCCAACTCCTTGCAATTAGTAATATTCAGATCAGATTGACACTAATCTCAAGCCTTACGAATCCTGAAAAAAAATCCATCTTCTGAGGATTCACTTGTGATCATTTCATTGCCTGTCTGACTGCAAAATGAGTCCAGGTCTTTTACCGATCCCGGATCGGTTGCAATCACTTCTAATATCTCTCCTGCTGCCAGTGCAGAGATCGCTTTTTTTGTCTTCAATATTGGCAATGGGCAACTCAAGCCCCGCGCATCCAGTGTGTGTGTGTTTTCATTCATGACTTTTCTCCTCTATGTTGCTGTTAAGTCATACAAGATGACCGGTCGGTCAAGTCTGGAGTCAAAAAAATAGTACTCAATTCTTATGTTTATATTCGATACGAATACTCTTGATAGCAGGTCCCAGGTTTCGCACAACCTCAGGATCATTTCTGGTTTTAGCTAGCAAAATCACACCTTCCAGGTAGGCCAGCATCGCAGTAGCTGTTGCCTTTGTATCAAGTGGGGGAATATCGCCAATCTCTATTGCTTGTTCTAGCGCTTCATTGAAGCGGCTGCTTGCCTTTTCGAAGACAGCGTTCAGTCTGGCTCGCAGGACTTCGTCACGGGTACTGACTTCAAGGGCGAGATTACCGAAAAGACATCCGGGCATACGTCCCTCGATGCTCTTCGCAGCTTTTTGCCAGTAGTAGACTGCATCGACCATATAGTCGAGACGCTCTATAGGGGCCAGAGCTTCATCGAAAGCTTCAGCAACAAAACCGTTTGCCCAATCATCTGACATGTTGTCGATGACCGCCATAGCAAGGTCTTGCTTGGAAGGGAAAAAGTGATAGAAGCTGCCTTTCTGGACTTTCGCGAGAGAGCAGATCTCTTTAATACCTACATCTGCGTAGCTTCTGCCATGAAAGAGTTCACGGGCTGTCGCTAGGATTCTCTCTTTAGTATCCAGTTCACTATTCATCTGTTCAGTATATTAGACCGATCGGTCAAGTCAAGGTATTTTTTCAAATTTATACTCACTTGAAAAAAATCAGATGCGTCCCTATCTATTACCTAACGCATAACAAATGCCAGGAGATTTTAAAATGTTCACAAGATTAAACGGTTTTGAAAGAGGCATGAGAAAGGATTTTATGTTCCTAGAGAATGAGATGGAACGTCTACTTGAGGCGGCAGGTATTAGAACCCTACCCAATCAACCAAAGAGTGCAGATCAACCCCCACTTAATGTAGGTGTGACATCTGAACAGGTTGATATCTATCTTGCCATCGCAGGTATTGATTCCAAGGCCTTGGATATAACACTGGATAATAATCAGATGAGCATTTCAGGTAGTCGTTCTGAAGGAAATAGTGAAGCGGCGAGCGCTGTAAAAAAAGAGCGTTTTTCTGGTGAGTTTAGTTATCTGGTTAATTTGCCTGATGATGTGGATGCTGAAAAGGTAGATGCGGATTATCAGCATGGTGTATTGCATGTCAGTGTTAAAAGACGCGAACCTGCTAAGCCACGTCAAATATCAGTTCAATAGTTGTGGATTGGAGGAAAGAATCATGACCCAGCAGAAAGAAGTAGTTAGGCAATCGCAAAACAGTCAAGCCACTAGAGCTAATTCCTACAAATCAGTTAGGCCAAAAGTGGATATATTCGAAGATAGCAACGGCATCACGCTGGTAGCAGATATACCCGGTGTCGCCAAAGAGAGACTGGATATTGAGATCGACAACGAGATCCTCTCAATTGATGGTGAGGTTCAATTACCTCTACCAGACAGTATAAAGGAGGGCAATGCCGGTCTGCATGCTAGCCGCTACCAGCGAAGCTTTTCACTTAGTAAAGAACTTGATGGTGAACAGATTGATGCCTCACTCAACGATGGCGTACTGGTGATGAAAATTCCAAAGCGCCAGGAGTTCAAAGCGAAAAAAATAGAGATTCGCACCACGTAAGCGCCCCCCTGCTTACCTGCGGATAATTCGCCCCGGCTTGATACGAATCTTGTCGGGGCTTTTTATTGTAGTTACCCAGAGAGTCCCTGAACGATTAGTGTTGGATAGCAGGAGTTAATAGACATGCAATGTAGGGTGCGGCCCTGACGCACCATAGATAACTTAAATATATTCCAGACAATAGCTGGCGGTCATACGTCAGAATGATGAACAGATGAACAGAGAGTAATCAGAGTTAACCCGGGACCTAACCGTATCGGCCTTCGATATAGTCGGCAGTCTCTTTTTTTTCTGGTGTTACAAACAGGTCATCTGTCTGCTGATGCTCGATTACCTTACCCATCAGCATAAAGATACACTCTTCACTGGCTCGTCTGGCCTGAGCCATATTATGGGTAACGATCAGTATCGTGTATTCACCCCGTAGTTCCCAGATCAGCTCTTCAACTGCAGCTGTTCCTTTAGGATCGAGAGCGGAGCAGGGTTCGTCCATTAACAACACACTTGGCTTTACTGGTAGTAAGCGGGCTATGCAGAGTTTCTGTTGCTCTTCTAAAGAGAGTTCTGTGCCTTTGTCGTTTAGGCGGTCCTTGACCTTTTCCCATAATAAGACCTCTTTCAGTGCCGACTCGACAATATCATCATCATCACTTTTTGAGGTCTTTTGATCTTTATTGTGCAGGCGATGACCAAAAAGAATGTTGTCGCGTATCGATACCGGTAGAGGGTTGGGTCTTTGAAAAACCATTCCAATCTGCTTTCTTACCTGAACCAGTTCAACACCTGGGGCATAGATATTATTATCAAGAACTTCAATATTCCCCTTGATACGAACATATCCCAATCGCTCATTGATCCTGTTAACACTGCGCAGAAAGGTAGATTTGCCGCAACCTGAAGGGCCGATCAGCGAGGTTATAATGCCGTTTTTTATACTGAGATTCACATCGAATAGAGCTTGGAAGGTTCCATACCATAGATTTAGATCACGGGTATGAATGGCATACTCAGGAGAATTACTCATTTCGGCGTTTGCAGTGGCGTTCATATTTGGTCTTCGTTTGGAATTATTTATTTGGAATCAACCAAATTTACCTTCGACATAGTCGCGGGTTCTTTGGTCATTTACCTTACCAGTGAATAGATCTTCAGTGTTGCCTACCTCCACACACTCAGATTCGAGAAAAAATGCGGTTCGATCTGCAAGGCGACGAGCCTGCTGAACAAGGTTGGTAACCAATATGATGGTCATATCCTGTTTCAACTCTTTTAGTACATCCTCTATGCGCATCGTTGTCACTGGGTCTACCGCAATAGAGAACTCATCCAGCATCAATAAATCAGGATCCTGTGATAGTGCTCGAGAGATTGTCAGTCGCTGCTGTTGTCCACCTGAAAGCAGGCTGCCAAGAGAGTTTAGTCTGTCTTTTACTTCATCCCATAGTGCGGCCCGAGTAAGACAACGCTCAACAATCACATCCAGGTCACTCTTGTTATTTATGCCTCGAAGTCTGGGTGATAACGCGACATTTTCGTAGATGGTGAGGGGCAGGCCTACTGGTAGTGGAAAAACCACCCCAATGCGGCTGCGTAGGGCATAGATATTTTTTAACTTATGTACATTTAAACCGTTAAACTTGATTTCACCCTCTACAGACATGTTGCTGTCAAAGGTGTCCATACGGTTCAATGCTTTAAGAAATGAGGTTTTCCCTGCATTGGCAGGCCCGATAATCCCAAATATTTCATGCTCCCGAACAGTGAGGTTTACATCCTTCAGCGCGGTGTGATTACCATACTTGATCGTTAAGTCGTCAATACTGAGTTTTATTGGGGCATCTTCAGCTGAACTTTCAATCTCTGTCTCAGTGATTGCGCTTGCACTCAGGTCTACCATTTCTTTTTACCTCTTAGATACATGCGGAACGCGATCGAAATGCTGTTCATGAGAAGTACCATTCCAATCAGCACAAGGGCAACGCCGAATGGCAGATCATCTGGTACCCCGGGTACCTGGGTTGCAACAACGAATAGATGGAGTGAGAGTGCCATGGTTTGATCAAAAACACCCTGAGGCAGGAAAGGAAGGAAGAAAGCGGCGCCGGTGAACATGATTGGCGCGGTTTCCCCAGTGGTGCGAGATACTTCAAGAATGACACCGGTCAATATGCCGCTGACTGCGTTTGGTAATACAACACGCCGAATGGTTTGCCATCGGGTTGCACCCATATTCCAACAAGCTTCACGGAATGCCTGCGGGACGGCTCTTAGAGATTCACGTGTAGAGACGATGACCACAGGCAGGGTCATTATCGCCAGGGTTAAACTGGCTGCAAGAATACTCGTACCAAAACCAAAAAAGATAACGAAAGCACCAACGCCGAATAGGGCATGAACTATGGAGGGTACGCCTGCCAGGTTGATAATAGCCAGTTGAATGATGCGGGTGAACCAATTATCACCGGCATATTCATTAAGATATATCGCAGCAGCTACACCCAGGGGAACAGATGCCAGTAGCGCGACGGTTACTATCCATATTGTACCAATCAGCGCAGGAAAGATGCCGCCGGCAGTCATTCCGTTTGTAGGATCGGTGAATAGAAAATCTATTGAGATAACGCTGCCACCTTTGGCAACAAGTGTTATCAGGATGATGGCGACAGGTATGATCAATAACACTGTCATCATTAAAAAAAGTGTGCGGAACAGATTTTGTACTCGTTTGTTCCTAATATTTAAATCGGATTCAGCAAACATCTGTTTTACCCCTTACGGATGCCACGGACAATCAGATCCGCTGTCAGGTTTATCAGAAAAGTAATAATGAATAGAAAGATGCCAATGGTGAACAGTGCCTGGTAGTGTGGTGAGCCAACGGCTGTTTCACCCAGCTCTGCGGCAATGGTGGCTGTCAGTGCACGAACTGGATCAAATAGACTGCCTGGGATATTTACAGCGTGCCCAGTTGCCATTAATACCGCCATGGTCTCCCCAAAGCCTCGGCCAACACCTAAAAGCACAGCACCCAATAAGCCATTTTTAGCTGCAGGGATTACAGTTTTATAGATCACTTGCCAGCGCGTTGCGCCGAGCGCTTCAGCCGCCTCTCTATAACGGTCAGGTACAGCCTTTAAGGCATCTTCTGCAATGGATGTCATTATTGGTGCAGCCATCAATCCGAGGATTATGCCGGCATTTAAGACATTTAGACCCACAGGCACATCAAACAAATCGATAATAAGCGGATTCATAATGGATAAGCCGATGAACCCCCATACTACTGATGGTATTGCAGCTAAGAGTTCCACCAGAACTTTGAGTGACTCGCGCATTTTTCCTGTGGCAAATTCCCCTATAAAGATAGCGGCGCCAAGGGAGAAGGGAATTGCAACAATCATTGCCAATCCAGTGACACTGGCTGTACCGGCAACTAGAGCCAGGATGCCATATTCCGGTGCATCTTCGTCTGAGGGTTCCCAAAAAGGAGAGAGAAAGAACTCCTTAAAAGTAAAGTCTTCAAATAGGAATCCCATACCCTCCATAGTAATGAATACAAAGATGCCAATAATAAAGATAATTGCAGAAATGCCTGCCACAAAGACAATAGACTGAATGAATTTATCGATATACCAGTCTAGATTACGACGATCGAAGTCCTTGGCAATCGGTATTTTCAGCGAATTGGTTTCGGGCATTTCAAGCATCCTCCCCACGAAGCAGTTCCATCAGATCTTTGATCAGAACAGCTAACTCACGGTACAGATGGTCAAACTCATGGCTGTCCTCATCTTCAGGGATGTCACCCAGGCCCCATTCAATCGCTGATGTTCGAAATGGAAGTTTTGGCAAGTAGGAGGAGACTTCTCCTTGAAGACTTATGATTACATGTTGATCTGATATCTCTTTTCCAGTCAGTTTTTCCAATGTTGTTAAATCTGCGTTACTGTAATCGATGCCTCTCTTTTCAAGAAATTCGATTAGATTGCTGTTGATTGTATCTGCAGCAACTCGGCCAGCACTACGGTAGTTGCCGACATTGGGATGATTTTGTCTGGCAATGACTTCAGCCAATTGAGAGTGGCAACTGTTGTCTTCATCTACAAACATAATGTTGAAGACTTTCGGCGCTTTCTGCTCACCGGTAACAGCGAATACTGTATCTTCACAGAGATTTTTTGACTGATCAGCAATTCTCTTTAGCTGATTGAACACAACAAATATCGCTAATACTTCAGCTACACGTTGCCGATCATCGTTGGCCATCATCTCTGTATAGATGACATCGAGATTATGCTCGAATTCACTGGCCATAACCATGGTGCTTTTGGCTAATTCTGCATTCAATTCAGTGAATGCCTTGATTGATTGTTGAAGCATCAGCATTGTTTCATTTGCCACCCGCTCTAATTCCCGGCCAAGATTACCGCTGGGAGATTCAGAAAGTTGAGCTGCCTCTCGTGCAATCGTTACTGCATAGTCGCCAATTCTTTCTAACTCTATATTGGCGCGAATTACTGAAGAGAGAAGGCGTAAATGTCCACCACTTGGTATGTGCACAGCAAAAAAACGATGACATATTCTATCGATTTCACGCATACATCGATTGATTGGGTTGTCGTTTAATACTGTCGAATAAGCGAGCTTGTTATCTCCGGTCTGTAGTGCATAGACTGAGTTTTTTACTGCTTCCTGAACTTGAGCTGCCATTTTTGCTACACGGTCATGCAGATTTGAAAGGTCTCGCTCCAGTCGTTCTTCAAGATGCGACATTGCTCGATGCTCCAGGTTGAACGTGATTCTGAATATATTTTCTAGTTTGTTATGCCGAAACTATTTACTACATATCCTGTTCAGGCTGATTGAGATGTCACTTTGACACTCAACCAGCTCGACCCCAATAGTCTCAGTGGAACTTATAAGAGTATTAGTTACAACTCACATTTCTGATAGGGGCGTAGCCTTTCTTCAGAAGTATGCATTGTCCTACGTCGCTTTTTACCCAATCAAGGTAGGTTTTGATTTCACCCTTGGGTTCACCATTGCTGTACATGAAAAGAGGGCGGGCAATAGGGTAAGAACGATCGCTTGCGGTTGCTACGCTGGGGCTGATACAAGTTTCTCCAGCCTTACTGCTGACACAAGCCATCTTTATGTGATCGGTAGCATAGGCAAGACCACTGTATCCGATCGCGCAAGGTGTCTTTTCGACCAGATCGACCACATCCTTAGAGCCGTGCATATCGAGGGTTCCCTGGCGGAATTTACCTTTCTTACCCAAGACTGCTTTTTTGAAGTAGGCGTAAGTGCCGGAATTGTTTTGGCGACTGACAACTACGATTTCATCACTTTTACAACCAGGTAAGGAAATGCCTAAATCCGACCATTTGGTGGCCTTGCCTCCACGGGCGAATATGTCTTGTAACTGGCTATAATTGAGCTCGTTGATTGGATTGTCGTTGTGGAGAAATACGGCAAGCGCATCATAGCCCACCACATGTTCGACTGGATTCTGTCCTTTCTTTTTTGCCAGTTGAATCTCTTTTGATTTCATTTTACGGCTGGCATTGGCAATATCTACGGTACCATTAATCATCGCTGCGATTCCCGTTCCTGATCCGCCACCGGAAACAGCAATAGCGACATTGGAATCGACATCTCGGTACTCTTCTGCCCAGGCTTGAGCGACATTAACTAGAGTATCTGAGCCTTTGTTTTGGATAACGGTGCGATCTGCAGCGCTGACAACCTGTGTAGTCAGATACAAGGCAGCAGCTGCCATTGATAGGGTAGTGTATCGTTTGATGTTCATGATTCCCCTCAGATATATGTGTGATTAATTATTTGAAACAGGGCTTCTTAACGCCTCTTGTCGTATCTGTAATGTATATCTGTCGGCACCATTATTGAGGCGCTTCATCTGTACTGGTACAGAAGAACCTCCATCCGGATCAAATATTACAAAACGATTACAATCATATGCCTAAATTATTACAATTGTATTACATATTAGAGATTATTTTTTTATTTAAATACTTAGCGTTAGAATATTTATGTAATGGTTTATAAAGCACTCATAACATGCTGTTATATAAGGTATTTATCAATTATTACTAAAATATTCAAATACATGCGCTGAATGTCTTGGGTTTCTTTATGTTAAGGGTACCTCTATTAATTGATCAGTCTGTTTTTAGTCATGAATCAGTTCAGACTGGGAATTAATTTGATGCTCTATTATCAATAGCCGTCGAATCTCATAATCCATTCGTTACTATGGGCTTTATTACTTATCCTGAATCCTCTCTCAAAGATAAAGACCAAGAGTTTTTGTTGGGGAATTGGCGCGGTCTAAAATTGCGTATCAGTTGGCCATATTCGTAGCGATATTTATCCTAACAATTATCTGGCTAGTTAATGATTACAAGCCTTGATTGCGAACCTGTATTAAAAGTCGTAAATGGAATAGTTAGCAGTAGATGAGAGGGTAGTGTATATTTTCGCTTTGGTGTGATTGTTACAATCCGAGACATCTATTAACGTCTGTGTATTAGAGTACGGGACTCAAAGTAACTCCTTGGACAAGGTGTGAAACTTTGAGGTGCCCTTAATACTACAGGGTAAGTAACCCGTTACTGTGTTCGTAAATCCTATTTTTAAACACTGAATGAAATCTATTCGAAATATCCATGATTTGGCAGTTAATGGTGCTGAACCTGCGTTTGAACTGGCACTTCATGTTGGGCGCCCCTTTATCGGCGATCGTAAGCTTTTTTTGCAATACACAGAACAAATTTTAGATAGTCAGTGGTTAACAAATAATGGTCCTGTTGTTCGAGAACTTGAGCAACGGATTGCCGAAATACACAAGGTTGAACATTGTGTTGCAATGTGTAGCGGGACAGTCGCATTGGAGATTGCTATACGGGCTCTGAAGTTAGAGGGAGAGGTTATACTTCCATCTCACACTTACATTGCTACTGCTCATGCTCTCTATTGGCAGGCAATTACCCCCGTCTTCGCAGATATAGACCCTGAAACCCATAATCTCGATCCCGCTGCAGTTAAGAAAATGATTACCTCGCGAACATCGGGCATTATTGGTGTTCACTTATGGGGGCGCGTTGCTCCTGTTGATGAACTGGAAGAAATTGCCAGAGAGAGTGGTTTGAAATTGATGTTTGATGCAGCTCATGCTTTCGGCTGTTCCTACCAGGGTAAGAGAGTGGGTGGTTTTGGTGCATGTGAAGTTTTGAGTTTTCATGCCACGAAATTTTTTCATACCTTTGAAGGTGGCGCTGTTCTAACCAATGATGACAATCTGGCCGAAAAGATGAGGCTCATGCGAAACTTTGGGTTTGCTGGCGTTGATAAAGTAATCTATCCCGGTACGAATGGAAAGATGATTGAGATCTCTGCTGCTATGGGACTCTCAAATCTGAAGGTCATTGATGAAGTAACTGAACATAATCGAATGATCTATCATGCCTACCAAAGAGGGCTATCTGATATATCAGATATTCATCTGCTCGAATATGATGAAAGGGAGTTAAATAATTATCAGTATATCATTCTTGAGGTCAGTGACAGTTGTCAGGTCAGCAGAGATAGGATCGTAGAAGTATTACATGCTGAGAATATTCTTGCCAGACGCTATTTCTGGCCTGGCTGCCATAATATGGAGCCTTATCGAAATCTCTATCCATCAGCAAAGAAGTATCTGGTAAACAGCGAACAGGTATCTGAAAGAGTCATTGTCTTGCCAACAGGTTCAACGCTTGATGAATCAATGGTGGAAACGGTGGTTTCAATTATTCGGGTGCTGTTGGCTGAACCATCGTCTGCTGCTGACTGTTAATAAACTCTTCGTAGATATGCTCTAGCGACTCTATCTTCTTGGTATAGGCCCCATTGTTGTTTGAGAAACTTGAAGGGCCAGGGTATTGATCGGAAATAGAGTAGTCTTGCTGCGCCAATCGTTTGGCCAGTTCACGATATGCTTGCTTTGGCTTAAGGCAAAATGCTTCATAATCTACTTCTAGCCAACGATCACTTGAAATTCTACTAAATGACTCTGCTATTGTATTCCGGGTAAAAAAAATCTGAGCGGCCACCTCTTCTTCCGGAGTGGGGAACTCGAGATTTTCTAATTCTGGTGTTTTAAAGCCCCACCATAATTTTCGATCTCCCCGAATACGTTCCCTGGCATTAATGATGGAGTTCATCTGATAGGCTGGATTGCGTCGTACGTGGATAAACAGAACCTTATCAAAGAGTGTGTCAATGAACTCCAAGTTCCAATTTGCGATGATCCCCTTTAATGCGAAAGGCTTATCGAATGCTGACTCAATGGCTGCCAACTCTTTGACAAAGGATGAAGTATCTGCATTCTGTAGTTGCTGTTTATTCAAATATGGGCAGTCATTAAAATCAAAAAAGCGTCTCCAGAAATACCAAAACACATTCGGTGCAGCGATGCCGACAGTTTTACCAAGATCAGATTTAAAGCTGCTTTCCAAAGTGTAGGGGCTCAGGTCTGCAAAATCATCCTTATATTGGAACTCAGGATTGAACAGCATCTGATGAATCATCGCACCGATGTAAGGTGCTTGATAAAAGCGTGCAAGCAGGTTTGATGGGTATCCAAAAAGGCCACTAGAGGCTAACCATTGCATCATCAATGTGGTGCCTGAGCGAGGCCCGCCAACCACAAAGATAATTGGGTACTTTGGCTTTTTGAACTGTTTCAACTGTTCTACAGAGACACAATGTAGCATTCCATTGAGTTGTTCAAGAAGTGTCTCCAGTCGCGGGTTTCGAAGAAACGGTTCAGTTCTCAGTTCATTGTCCAGCTCATATGACATAATCAGAACTCATTAATATTGGAGGCCAGAGATTTGCATATTTATATCAGATTACGGCCAGTAAGCCATAAACCCCTCACTGATGCGCCACTGTTTTGGTTTATCCATTTCAGGAACCCTCTTTAACATAGTGGCTAGGGGTTGACGGAACCACAACCATAATCTGGCATCTACGGCATAGAGAGAGCACTTGAATCCCCATTTGCTAAATAGTATTTCCATGGCTTTGTTTGTAAAAAAAATTGTATGTACTGGTAGCAGATAGAACCAGTCGGGATTTTTAGGGATTTCACCCCGTACCAGGGTATGCAGGGCAAAGACGCCGTCATGGGATATTAGGTTAATGATTGCGTCCATAGTATCTCGGTCACGAAGATGCTCGAATAGGGAGGTATTGATCACAAGTGGGTAACGACCTGGTATCAAATCAGAGCTATCAATATATGTTGTTTTTTTCCAATAGCGGTCATAACAATCAACATTTAGACCTGCTGCACTAAGTAAGGAACCCAGTTCACCCTCGCCACAGCCATAGTCGAGCCATTTCTCATCTCCAGGTAGTATGCCTAAGTCAGTCAGTGCCAGCAGCGTCTCTCCCTGGTGATTTATTCGTTGTAACCAATTCGGGTCGTCAGGGTTGTTGCCACTATCCCGATAGCTACCGTGATAATCACTACACAGAGTCTGCCATTCTTCTTCTGCTAGTTCCAATAAGGTTTTGGCGAAAACACTCCCACAGTGGTGACAACGATGGTAATCCACGTTTTCCAGGCCAAAACAATCGAACTGTTTTGTAAAGAAGTAGTGGCTTGAAGTATTGCAGATGAGGCAGTTCATTGTTGATATACTAGGATTAGCTGAAACAAACCTCAATGATAGGATTGAGACCGTTTTCTGGGATGCATGAGGGCAGATACTGCATGCCAAAGCAATGCTAAGGTTGAGTGTAACATATCCCCTATAACAGATTAGTGTTCGCAGCCCTTTAAAAGGGGCAGACAATATCCAGGTAAACAGTAAACTACTAACCAATCATGCATTCTACTGATGAACAGTTTTGGGACAAGGAGAGGGAGACACGCCCACCGGAAGAGCGACAAGCGTTGATATTACAGCGTCTCAAGTTTCAATTGGAATATGCTTATGAGAAGACCCCATTTTACCGACAGCTCTACACTGAGCATGGGGTCCATCCGAGTGATATTGAGACTATAGACGACTTTACCAGTAAGGTTCCCGTTGTTACAAAGGCTATGCTCAGGCAATCCCAGCAGGATTTTCCTCCCTTTGGTAACTACCTGGGAGTGGATTTTAGTGAAGTATCGCGAATTCAAGGTACTTCTGGTACCACTGGGCAGCCCACACTATTCGCTATATCAGGGGATGACTGGGATGGGATTTCTGAAGCCCAGGCTTTACAGTGCTGGGCAGCAGGCCTGAGGGCCAGCGATATTGTGCAAATTGTCTTTCCATTGAGTCTCTATGTCGGTGGTTGGGGACTGTTGGCTGCTGCAGAAAAGATTGGTGCCAAAGTGCTGCCTATGGCGGGGGGGAATACTGAGCGACAGATTATGATGCTGCAACAGGTAGGCTCGACAGTGCTTTGCGGAACACCATCATATTGCCTGCATATCTTGGAGACTGCTCAAGATATGGGTGTTGAACTTTCGTCCAGTCGTTTACGCCTTGGTTTCTTTGGCGGCGAACCTGGGGGCAGTATTCCTACAGTTAAAAAACGACTGGAAGAGGGGTTTGGCATCAGCGCAATCGATTTTGGTAATGTGGCAGAGTTACACCCTTGTTCCAATATGGAGTGCGCTGATCGCACAGGTATGCATGTCTATCAGGACATTGATTTCACTGAAGTGGTTGATCCCGCAAACCCAAACCGATCCTTGGGCTTTAACCAGAGAGGTGCGGTTGTTTATACGCACCTATGGCGTAGATCACAGCCTATGATTCGCTACTATCCTGGCGATGAAACGTTAATGACAGACGAGCCCTGTTCATGTGGAAGAAGCTACCCACGATTGCCCCACGGAATCATTGGGCGTCTGGATGATATGATCATTGTAAGAGGAGTCAAATTTTACCCTTCAGACGTAGAAGATATCCTGCGTAGTATCGATGGAATGGGAACTGAGTTCAGGATCGTTCTGGAGAAATGTAGAGCTTTAGATGAGATCAGAGTAGAAGCGGAGGTTGAACTATCTGTAAATCGATCCCAATTTCATAATCAGGCCGAACGACTTCTTAAAACCAACCTCGGACTCAGGGTAAAGGTTGAAACATGTAATCCTGGTAGCTTCCCTAGTAATAAGTTCAAGGCTCGCCGCGTAATCGACAACCGCAATAGGAGTTTTGATGAATAGCAGCCAATCTGAAAAACCGTTGGTGATCATCGGCAGTGGTGGTCATGCTTGCTGTATGTTGGAGGTTGCACACTTAGCGGGATTTGATGTTGCTGGTTTTATTGATCGAACCAACCTGAAGGCAGAATTTGTGAAAGGACTTCCTATCATCGGAGGTGATGATCTATTGTTAGAAAAATCGTTTATTGATGATCATCTGTTTGCTGTTGGAATTGGCGATCCAGTGGCTAGAAATCGCTATGGTAAGCTACTATTGCAACAGCATGCTGAATGTCCGGCCATAGTAAATCCTTCAAGTTATATCTCAGCAGATGCAAAAATTGGTGCAGGTGTCTTGCTAATGGGGATGAATGCAGTCAATCATGGTGCTTTACTTGATGACTTTGTTGCCTTGGACTGGCAAGTCACGGTTGGTCATGGCGCCCAGCTGGGTAGTTCGATATTTGCCGGCCCAGGCAGTCGTGTTGCCGGTGATGTTGTTTGTGGCGATGAGACCTATTTAGGCATTGGATGCCAGATTATAGAGTGTGTCTCAGTGGGGAAAAACAGCATCATTGGAGCGGGTGCCACGGTTACACGAAATATACCGGACAATGTCGTGGCGGTGGGATCTCCAGCAAAGGTGATACGGGATAATCCTAGCGTGTCTAATCCTCAGCTTGGTCCTGTTTTCACCAAGTCAGAAATTGACTAAATCTTTCTTAGGAAAAGTGTATCGCTAGCGACAAAGGCCAAATCGAAATTCCCCCTACCTATCAAGTCATCCCCGGCTTGCTGAGGACCTCTTCCAAATGCCCACAGGTAGTCATCCAGTAGTAGCCATCCACCTGAGGCCAGATAGGGTTCCCAAAGTTCTATGTCTTGACGAACATGAGAGTAGCTGTGATTACCATCAATGTGGAGTAGGGCAATCGACCCTGAAACAGTGATCTCATTGAACTCAGAGTTGTACAAGCTACCTTGATCTATGGCGTTGCGGTATTTTTCAATTCCTCTGTCGGATGTTTCACGAATATACCCGACGTTATTGAGTAGTGACATATTGCTGAGATAACTTTTAAAAATAGGCTCAAAGTCAATTGTTTCTGTATCAGTATGTAAAATAGTTGCCGATTCTCCCTGGCTCTCAAGTGCCTCATTAGACCAAGGATCGATAGTAATGAAGTTTCCGATACGGTATCGATCTGACAGCCAGGCAATGACAAAAGCAGAACGCCCATAGAGGGAGCCAATTTCAACGAGATCCCCTTTTTGGGTCAGGCGCAGTATCTGTGTGAGAGCAGCGAGTTTGTTTTCATCACACTGACCGGCTATTCGAACAAACTGTTTATGAAGACCTGCATACTCACTAATCGTCAATCGACGATGTGGATCTGTTCCTGTACCCGTATCAAAACCGTCGAGGAACCTATCGACAGAGATCTGTTTAGCCCAATCATAGCTGGCTTTATATTCGAACCAATTATTCTGATAGGGTGAGGGGTGGCACAAATGATAGGCATAGTGCTCCATATTTTCTTCATTTAACTGCTTCAGATAGGTCCAGACTCCGGGGTGGGGTGAATAGATATGTGTTATATCTTGTGTTTTTAAGGTATCGGCAAAGATTTTGTCAAAATCCGGTTCGGTGATGTAGGGTAGATGAATCAACTGATCTATACCTTGATGATGAGTTGTTTTCTCTACCGATGTGGCGCCAAGTAGTGGTATATCCAGCGAGCGGGTGACTGAGATAAAAGCCTCAGAGGCATCCATGTCGACTGGGAAAATCAAAATTTTCAAGATTGTATCCTGCTTTTAATGACTTGCTGATGCCAAGCTCTCAATAGCATTCCAAAGGGGTACAGGAAGCGATAATGTGCCTTTTTGATATTGTTTGTTTAAGTGAGCTTCTCCGTGTGCACCAGGAACTATTGCTCCCCGCTGTATCAGCTTTTCAAGAAAACTGATCGTTTCTGTGAGGTGCAAACCCGGAATTCGATTTGGATCCAATGCCACAAGCACAAGAGCACCCCGAGGAGAATCTCCTGCAAAAAGAATGGTAAGAAGCTGGATGGCAATGGTAAGTGCGTAAGAGCGACGTTGTGCAGAGGTATTAAATTGCTGAACTATCTGTCCGACCAAGCGTATCTGATCGTCAAACATTTCACCTGCTTTTGAAGGATGTTGGCCATCTCCGTTAATAACACTTAGTTCTTCCAGGTCACCTTCATTACCGAATAGCATTGAGAGTAGTTGCCCGAAGGTGGCAGGAGCTGGGCTGATATCGGCTATAAATAGAGGTTTATTCTCAGAAGCAGGCAGTGCGAGTGCTATCGGATTGGTTCCAAGTAGAGGTTTCTCTCCTGGTGCGAGGGATACAAGTGCGGGGGAGGTTGCAACACCGATGGCGATATACCCGGAATTCGCCAAGTTGCTTAAGTAGTGTCCTATGACTCCTGTCGGAAACGCACTGGCGCAGACAGAGACGCCAAAGGGATGATCGGCCAGAATACGCTGCAGCTCCAGAGTCCCTTCCTGAGCGGCTAGATAACCGATACTGCTGGAACATTCAAAACGGCTAAACCAGGGTGAGATCTCTTGCTTGATCGCGGGTTGGTGAACTATCCGTTTCAATCTCATCTTTAACCATGGAATACGAACAAGACCATGGCTCTGTTTACCCCTGAGTTCAGCATCCAGTAACTGCGACAACACTTCATCAACCGCCGAAACGGGTGAGATAAAGCCGTTTAGTGCATTCCAGCAGATGCTTTTTACATCAGCGAGCGGGATCTCAACTCTATTTTTGGTTGGAGAAACCTCTGTCACGTTGAACCACGGCTCTGATCAGTCAGTAAAGACTCTAAGCCATCGATAAACTTGCTCAGGCGCTGGCTTTGTTCATCACTGGATTTTGCCAGTGCCTCCTGCAGGCCACTGCATCGATCGCTGTAGGCAGGGCCGACTACATTGTCCAGTAGAGCACCATCGAAGATACTTTTAACCAGACTTGCACCAAACAGAGATGCTCCGGTTAAATTGGCATTGTTAAAAACGGCCTGATTCAAACGGGCGTAGACCAGGAGCGCATCGCTCAGGTTGGCGTCACTTAAGTCACCTGCAATATAGGATTGAACCAGGGTGGAATTTGAAAGATCAGCGCCCATCATTGACATCGACTTTGGCGGATCTCCCGTGATCATTGCCCGATAGAGGTAGGCTTTGTTGAGTGATACATAAGCAAGATTACAGTCACGAAAATGGGCGCAGCGAGCAGAGAAGCGATTCATGTTGGCTTTTTGAAAAGAGGATTCTCTAACGGCAATGTTTTCGCCCATCGCACCGCTGAAATCAGCATTGTTAGCTGAGCAGTTGGTAATTAAGGCGCCATCCAGTTTTGCATTACTGAAGTTGCTCTTTTCAATACTGACATTAATCAATCGAGCATACTCTAGATTGGCTGATGTGAAGTTGGCAGATGGCATGGTTGATTTGGAGATATCCGCTTCAGGTGCCGACAAATGAGCTGCATTGAGATTTGATAAAGTGGAATGGCTGATTCTCAGGCCAGGTAATTTGGCTTGAGATAGTCGTAGCTCTTCTGCATCTAACAGCCGTTGTAGAACCAACCCTTCTCCACTGGCGTTTTCCAATGTTGCTCCACGTAGATTGCATTTTGTAATTGTCAGCTGGGAAAGTTGCGCTTCTTCAAAGTTTGCGCCACTCAGGTGGCACTCATTGATCATAGAGCCCTGAAGGTTGCATCGGGAAAAACTGACCCCATCCATTATGCATTGATAGAAGCTGGTGCCGGCAATAGTGGAACCGGAAAAGTTTACACTCCCCATGAAACAGCCATGAAAAAGACTGCCTGTTGCATCAGTGAGATTGCTCATATCAGCATCAGTGAAATCGCAGACCTGAGCGGCAAAGGCATGCATATAGACGCCTTGTAGATTAGCCCCTTTAAGATTGGTTCTTTCCATTCCCGGACAAACCATTAAAGCGCCTGAGAGATCAGCTTTACTCAGATTGGTGCCATGCAATACGGCACGATTGAGTACTGCAAGGCGTAAGTTAAAGCCTGACAGATTAAGGTTGCGCAGGTCGGCTTCTCGTAGCACCATTCCGTGTCCGGTGCGTTCAATCAGCTGTTCGGTGTAGGCACTGACCTCATTTGCTGCAGCGCTTCGATCATTGGCATTGGCCCATCTGCGCAATCGACTTAAAGTGTCTCTCTCTGGGATTGCCGCCTCGATTGAATCAACTTTCTCTGACATATTCATAGTTTTCAAGGTACTCCAAATTGATAAACCAGTGGTCGAGGTGATCGTTATTTTTTGTTCGTTTTTATTGGGTTTACTTTTTAGCGCAAAGATTGTTCCAACCAGCCAATAGAGCTGATTCTATCTCTCCAGTGAGTTTCTTATAGTCCATTATGTAAGAGTCCTGTAACTCTTGGCGCAGTGTTTTCCTAACTGAGATAAGCTTCTCTTTGTCCTGAGCCAAATTCAGAGCAATTTCGATATATTGATCGATCTCTTCGGCCAGCCAGGCTTGCTTTCCAATTGCTGTGAGAATGCGTCTGGAGATATTACTGGCAACAGATTTACCACAAAGCGAGACCAGGGGTAATCCCATCAGCAAAGCGTTGAAACTGGTTGTTTGCCCATGATATGGATAGGGGTCGAGAGCGATATCGACCTCACTATGAGATGCCATATAGTCTGACATGCCAAGGCTAGGTTTTAGCTCGACTCGATGTTTGTCGACACCAAATTCACCAAAGATGTCATAGATATGTTCTCGCATGGTGACACTATTATAGTCTTCGATAACCATTCTGATGTGGGAATCAGGAAGTTTGAGAACGATTTTCGCCCAGGTGCCCATTATTTTTCGGTCTATTTTTCTCAATCCGTTGAAAGAGCCGAAAGTGATGTATCCGTTTTTTATGCAGGGTGGTTCGCTGAGTGGTGGTAACTCAGATAATGGACTGTAGAGTGTCAGGTTTTCGACAGCCAGTATCTTCTCCGAAGCGTTCTCTTCAAGATGGCATTTTTCAACGATCAACTGATCCTTCAGTGCATAATCCATACAGTCCAGGCCTGTGGTTATAGGCAGTCCCATCCATGAGACCTGCATAGGTGCGGGGTGCAGAGTGAAAGCTGTTAATCTGTTACCGACTGTATGATTTGAGAGATCAACCAGGATATCTATCTTGTCTTCTCTTATCTGGTTCGCAAGTTGCTGATCATTCAAGTGGGGTGTTTCACGCCACAGTTCCGCATGTTGCTTTATATCGTTGGTGGTCTCGTCATATACGAAGTTGTTATAGTAAAAACATAGCGAGAATCTGCCCTTATCAAACTGCTCAATAATTGGTTTGAAATAGTAAGCGATAGCGTGATGACGTAAGTCGGCAGAGACAAATGCGATCTTTAATTTCCGTTCACTGTCGCAGTCAATCGTACCTGAGAATTTTGTCTTCGCACCCTTGTTGATTTTCGCTGTGATTTTCCGTACTTCCTGGTAAATCTCTGCCTGGTCGTCTTTGATATAGAGCAGTTGTACCAAATAGTTTTGGATAGCGACGGCATTGCCGGGGTCCAGTTCCATGGCCTTTTTGTTGCAGGCGAGTGCCTCTTCCTGTCTGCCCTGGTGTGACAAGGCATGGCCTAAATTGATATAGACTTCTGGTGTTTCGTGATTTTGCTGCAAACAGCAATCCAGTGCCTGTATGGCTTCTTCATGTCGCTCCTGTTTTATATAGAGTTTGCTGAGCGCCAAATAGGCCACTGATGCTTCAGGTTTGTTTGAGATCAATTTGGCCAGGTAGATTTCAGCCTTTTGGTAGTTTTTGGTGATATTGGTGTGGAAGTTACCGATCATGTAATACATGCGGTCATCAATGCAGCCGGCTTGTTCTGCCAGATTGTATGATTTTTCAGCATCGGCATATTGGCCCACTCGCTCAAGCGCCACGCCACACATCACAAACCAGCATGGCTCCACCTGCTTACTTGCGACTGCCTTCATCAGGTAGGGGATAGACTCATCAATCTTCTCCTGCAGAAGCAGGGTTTCACCGAGCAGGTATTGTGCTTTTGAATTTTCAGGCTCTTTTTTCAACGCTCGGGTTAGGAGTTTTTGAGCATCGCTCAACTTGCCTTGACTGAGTTTCTTTTGTGCAACGGCGAGGTTGATTGACATCTTATTGGTCAGACTTTGTATAAAATTGAGATGAAGGTGTTTTAATTTTATAGTGTACAGATAAATACTATAAAATACAATAGGATACGCCGCATATCCAATATGAAATCCAAATCTGATTACCTTGTATCGATTGCGGATATATACCAGACAAATGACATTTTCCCATCAGAGCACCTGAAGCGACATCTGTCAATGAGCCAGCTTAAGCGAAGAGCTCTTTCTAAGACTCCATGGCTGCTTCTTGTTCCTGTCCAGCGTCTCCTTACAATATTGTGCGAAATGATGAGAATCCCTTCTGTATGAGAACTATGCCAAAGATTCCCAGTAGAACACCGAGCAACCGTTTGATATCAGCACAAAAGCAGTTCTGTTTTTTTGTTTTTCATGATGCTGTATAAGATGTTGTTTTTAAGAGAGCAATACTCAATTTAAAAAGTGAGAACAATTCCTGGGTACTAATTTTTCAGAGGCTCCTTAGATATGAAGCTGTTAACTCGCAGTAATGACTCAGAATATTTAAATGAGCTAAAAGCTCGTTTGGAAAGTAACGGAATACCTGCTGTTGTACAAGGTGAGAATACAGCAAGAATGATAATTCCTCGATTTGGTTTTCAACCTACCCTCTGGGTATATGTCGATGAGCAGTTTGGCGAAGCAATGCAACTGATTGATAACCCGGACTACAAGGTGAAGGCTCCAATAGATTTAGAGGCGTTTAGGAAGATTGAGCCAGATGAGAGTGAAAAAAGAGCTCAGCTGAATGCTGCACTTCTTCATCTTATGCTCTATCTTGGTGGGGTTATGTTAGTGGTGGTTGCAATTATCTGGGCTTTGCAGTGAATAAGGGTGGTAGATCGTACCTTTTTTAGCCCTTAATGGTGCGGCAGGGCCGCACCCTACGATTTTTTTACACCCTCTCAGGGGAGAGGGGCTTTGCAACTCTTTCTGGAATAGAGTTAGTGGTCAACAGTGACTATGCCTCTAAGGCTACAGGTTGATAACCTGCCTGCAGTGCGCCGACTTCATGCAAATAGGCTAATAGTTGATTAACAGCCTCAGCAACTGAAATTTTATCAGCATGAATATGCACTTCAGGTTTCTCCGGTATTTCATAGGGACTGTCGATACCGGTGAATTGTTTGATTTCACCCCGTTGTGCTTTTGCATAGAGCCCCTTAGGGTCACGATCCTGGCAGACCTGCAAATCAGCATCCACAAAGACTTCAACAAATTGGGCATCGGGCAGTATCTCTCGAACCACTCTACGGTCGTCTCTAAAGGGCGAGATAAAGGCTGCCAGGGTGATCAATCCGGCATCAGTCATTAGCTTTGCCACTTCGCCCACCCGGCGAATGTTCTCCTGTCGATCTTGGTCACTGAACCCAAGGTCACGGCAGAGGCCGTGACGAACATTGTCGCCATCGAGTAGATAGGTGTGGTAACCCTGGCCGGTGAGGATCTGTTCCAGAGCACCCGCGATAGTCGATTTACCCGACGCACTGAGACCTGTAAACCAAATTACCAATGGGCGTTGAAACTTTTGCTCTGATCGTGTCTGCTGGTCGACCTGATGTGAGTGCCATACGATATTGCTACTCATGATTATTACTCCTTAACTAATTTAAATAACTTGGATTCTTTTACTGTGACAGTCCCCGATATTCAGCAACGCTTTAAGCCGGTTACTCGTGGATACCACATTCCCGTTTCAGGCCGAAAAATCGAGTCTCTTCCTCATGCATACCTACTGCCTGGGGTTGGCTGGTGTGTACATCGCCTACGGAGGCGTAGCCTTTCTCCCACAAAGGGTGGTAGGGCAAGTCATGTTTTTGCAGGTAGCGATAGACATCTCGATTGCTCCAGTCGATTACCGGGTGGACTTTGTAGCGGCCATCCTGGATACGCACCACAGGTAACGCAGAGCGACTCTGGGACTGTTGACGTCGTAATCCGGCAAACCAACTGCCGGCTTCAAGTGACTTCAAGGCAAGCTTCAGTGGTTCCACTTTATTGATGCGGTTGTAGAGATCGATACCCGCTACACCCTGCTCCCAGAGGTGACCGTAGAGGCTCTCTTGCCAGGCAGGTGATTTTTCTGCACGAAAGACTTTAAGGTTCAGCTTCAAGCGATCGGTCAGTTGTTCGATGAAGCCATAGGTCTCAGGAAACAGATAACCGGTATCGACTAACACTACGGGAATATCAGGCGCAATACGGCTGACCAGGTGCAGCATCAGGGCGCCCTGAATACCGAAGCTTGAGGTCATGATGTGATTGCCTGGCAAATTGGCAATAGCCCACTCAATACGCTTTTCAGCACTCAACGCTTCAAACTGTTGATTCAGGTACTTTAGATACCCTTCGTCCAGAGGTTCATGGGAGGTAATCTGTTCAAGGTGAGTCATGATAGTCCTCCGCAGGATTGATCACTGGCTTGACCAGGCCATATCGAACGCTGAAGTCGCCAAAACCTTCATCGGTTAATTTCTTCTCAGCATAGAGATGAAACAGTTCGTCAATAATCTTGAGCAGCTCATTTTCAGTCAGGTTCTTTCTGAACAGACGATTGAGCCGTAATCCCTTGCCATCACCTCCCAGCTGCAGGTTATAGCGCCCAGGTCCCTTACCAATGAGACCGATTTCCGCCACATAGGGACGAGCGCACCCATTGGGGCAGCCTGTCATCCGCATCACAACTGCCTGCTGCTGTATGCCATAACGGGCGGCAATCTCTTCAATTCGATCCAGAAACCTTGGAAAATATCTTTCTCCCTCAGCCATTGCTTGAGGGCAGGTGGGTAGAGCGACACAAGCTAAACTTGCAAGTCTGGTTGGGGTTTGGGCGTTGCTGATCAAGCCATACTCGCGGGCAATATTTTCTATATGCTGTTTTTGACGGGCAGATACACCCGCAATAATCAGGTTCTGACTTGGTGTAATGCGAAAATCACCTTGGTGAATACCTGCGATTTCCCGCAGGCCGCTCATAAGATTGGCTTCGGGGGTATCTGCAATGCGGCCATTCTCAATATACAGGGTCAAGTGCCAACGGTTTTCACTATCCGCTACCCAACCATAGCGGTCGCCCTGGCTGGTGAATTGGACAGAATGGGAAGGCTTGAATTGAACCCCGGCACGTTGCTCTACTTCATCGATAAAGGATGCCAGGCCCATACGTTGAATGGTGTATTTGAGTCGGGCATGACGACGACTGACCCGGTCACCAAAGTCGCGCTGCACAGCAACTATCGCCTCGGCGACAGCCAGAGTTTGCTCAGGTGTGATGAATCCCAACTCATCGGCCAGGCGTGGGAATGTTGTTGGATCGTCGTGGGTTGCCCCCATGCCACCACCAGCCAGGACGTTAAAACCTGACAAGTGACCTCCCTCTGCTATGGCAACAAACCCAAGGTCGTTGGTGTAGACATCAACATCGTTATAGGGTGGAACTGCTACCGCAGTCTTGAACTTACGGGGTAGGTAGGTTTCACCATATAGAGGCTCGGACTCGCCACCGGCCACTGGTTCACCATCGAGCCAGATTTCATGATAGGCACGTGTTTTCGGCAGTAGATGTTCACTGATGCGTCTGGCCCAATCGTGGACTGTCTGGTGCAGCTCCGAGTGCTCAGGGTTGGGATTGCAGAGCACGTTGCGGTTAACATCACCGCAGCCGCCAATGGAGTCGATCATGGCTTGGTTGATACGCTTGATCAGAGGCTTCAGATTTCGTTTCAGTATGCCGTGGTACTGGAAAGTTTGACGGGTTGTCAGTCTGATAGTGCCATTCCCCAGTTCCCGACCAACAGCATCTATGGTCAGCCACTGTTGCGGTGTGCATACGCCGCCAGGAAGCCGTGCCCGTAACATGAAACTGTAGTAGGGTTCGAGAAACTGTTGCTGACGTGACTGCCGCTGATCCCTGTCATCCTGCTCATAGAATCCATGAAATTTACTGATTTGTGCATCATCCGCAGATAGTGCACCCGTTGCTTGATCCGCCATGCTCTGTTCAAGGGTGCCACGAAGATAGCGACTGTTTGCTTTGATCAGTTCATTAGGATTGACTTTGATATCCATCAGTAGACGTCTCTCTGGTAGCGTCCCTGCTCACGCAGAGATTCGATATATTCGATAGCGGACGCCTCATCTAGCCCGCCCTGATCCTGCGCAATGGCTATCAGGGAGTGGTGCACTCCCTTTTCCATCTCAAGGCTACCGCAGACATAGAGATGGGCACCCTCCTGTAACCAGTGATAGAGTTCAGCGCGCTCTTCATAGAGCCTGGCCTGAACATAAGTTCGCTCTCTCTCATCTCTTGAGAAAGCAAGGCTGATTCGATTCAGCAGACCTGATTTTCTGTAGTTGAGCCAATCTGTCTGGTAGAGAAAGTCACGGTGAAAATGGCGATTGCCAAGGACCAACCAGTTCCTACCCGTGCTGCCTAGTGCTTCACGCTCTTGGAGAAAAGCTCTATACGGCGCGATACCGGTTCCAGCGCCGACCATGATGATCGGTCTGTCTGTTGCCTGGGGGAGTTTGAAGCTGGGGTTCTTCACGACATAGACACCTAAGGGGTCACCCTCTTTAATTCGCTGGGTCAGATAACCGGAGGCACCACCCAGATGGTCACAGTTGTGACTCTTGTAACGAAGCGCAGCAACCGTTAGATGGATCTCTTCCTCGATGCTGTTCTGACTGGAGGCGATGGAGTAGAGGCGTGGTTGTTGAGTGTGTAATAGATTCACCAGGGATTGTTCATCCAGATCTGTGGGAAAGTCACTTATCAGATCGATCAATTGGCGGTTCCTAACAAAACCTCGCAGCGATGTTTGATCCTCAGCGATGGTATTTAAATCTCTGTTATCAGCCATCGATGACCAGTTTTTTACGACATTGGGATGGAGTTGAGTGAGTTCCAGCCTATCTGTGAGGGCCTCAGTGAGTGATATATTTTGCTGCTCTAGAGTGACCTGTGCAGAGCCTTCCAAACCTGTAAGAGAGAGGATCTCCTCGATCTGAGCTGGATCGTTGCGGAAGAACAGACCTAAAGCATCACCAGGCTGGTATTGGATAACAGCAGGGTCGATCTCAAGTGCCAGATGGTGAACCTCAGTCAGAGCATCTTCAGTAGTGATACGCCGCCGCTCAAGTAGCTCAGCCTGATATGGATTGTTACGGTCATGACGAACTGTAGTTGACCGCAATATCGGTATGATCTTGGCTTGATCTGATGGCAAAACTTTCTCCACTGACTGCAAAACCTCTGTCTGCCAATGCATCAGATGATGTTGGAAATCAACATCGGCATCGATACGCTTAACCAGTGTTTTTGCATCCTGAGCTTTCAGTAGATGATCCAGCTCTTTAGCCGCTTCACAAAAACGATCGTAACTGGAGTCTCCGAGTCCGAAAATGGCATAACGAAGATTTTTGAGTTGCGCTGTTTTTTTGCTGCGTAGATATTTAAACAGTTCAAAAGCACTTTCCGGGGGTTCTCCTTCACCCTGAGTGCTGATCACCACAATCAGAAGTTGCTCTTTAGCCAGATCACGGGCTCTGTAGTTTTCGGCAGAGACCAAACGTAAAGCATATCCCTGATCCTGAGCACGCTCCGCCAAGGATTCAGCCACACTGCGGGCGTTACCACCTTGGGTGGCATAAAGAATGGTCAGAGCGGGAGATTCATTGGCAGCCTCATTACCCGTGGGTTGCAAGGCAACAAGTCCGGCCAGATAACCGCTTGCCCAGGCGAGTTGTTCACTATTCAAGCTTTGAATCGCCTGTTGCAGGCCTTTGAACTGCAAATCATCCAGAGGATTAGCTGGAAACCTCTCTTTGGTTCTGGCGATGACTTCCATAATGAAAACTCCAAAAATATTTACGGGTATTGGGTAGCAATATTGGAAGAGAGCTATTATCTTGTGAAGTAATATATTTTGATAAACAATCATGAAATAAGATATGGAACTGCGACAACTCACATCCCTGGTCGCCCTGGAGGCCGCCGGTTTCAACGTCACACTAGCTGCCAAGCAACTCTATCTGGTGCAGTCAGCGGTATCCCAGCATCTGGCACAACTTGAGCAGGAGTTGGGGACGCAACTGTTTATGCGAAAAGGTAAACGATTGATTGGATTGACTGCAGCTGGAGAGGAGGTGCTTAACTATGCTCGGCAAGCCCTCTCAATCCGTGAAAATATCCTCGCCATAGGCCGAGAGCATGTAGAGGAGGGGAGTGGTATTCTTCGAATCGGTACAACCCATACTCAGGCGCGCTATGTATTACCTTCGATAATCCGCACCTTTCGCAAGTTATTTCCCTCTGTAAATCTGCAGATTAATCAGGGAACACCCCAACAATTGGTTGAAATGGTATTGACAGACCGGGTCGATTTCTCAATCTGTACCGAAGAGCTGGGCCACCACTCCACCCTGAATGCAATACCCTGCTATCGCTGGAACCGTTCTCTCATTGCGCTGAAAGGGCACCAGGTATTGGCAGAAAAGCCCCTCTCACTGGAACGGATCTGTAACTACCCATTAATCACATACACATTTGGTTTCACCGGAGCCAACCATATGCAGACCACCTTTGCCCGTGCCGGCCTGCAACCCGATGTAGTGCTGAGCGCTGCGGATACTGATGTTATAAAAACCTATGTACGAGAGGGCATGGGAGTAGGTTTGATCGCCAGTATGGCCTATTCACCTGAACAGGACCCAGATCTGGAGATACGGGATCTGAGTCACATGCTCCCTTGGGAGACCACCTGGGTGGCATACCATAAGGATAAGTATTTACGGCGTTATCAGCAGAAGTTTATCGACCTTATGGAACAGATGGTCTTGGAGAATGGAGAGACCAAGGAGTGAATTTCGGCCTTACATTTTTAGATTTTGTTTCACTGCTATCCCGTTAACTTTCAATCTCCTCAGTACAACTCTAAAAGCCCCTCTCCCTTTATGGGAGAGGGGTTGGGGAGAGGGTGTACGCGAAGCGTTTCATCTGGTTGAAAGATAAGGCCGCATTGATCCGTCATCTTTATCATACTGATTGTTGACGAAATTAGGCTGTTCATTCTCCCCCTCTCCCCCGGCCCCTCTCCCGCGAGGGGAGAGGGGAGTGACTCACCCTACCGGTTTGACGCACCGATGATTTGTTTATATTTTTACTAGACCATTCTCTAATTTCAGATACTTCATCTGCGTCTATTCCAATTGATTCTAGAAAATCTTGATGGCCCTCTGGGGAGGTTCGTTCAAACTCAATATGCCATTTTTCCATGCCTTTCTCGTCGAGTCCAGATGCTTCTAGTAGCGCCACCCAAACTTCCTTGGTGAGACTTCTTGAATACTTAGTGGAATCCGTATTCTTTAAAAGCGTCAGTATAAACTTCTGTTGTTCCCTCAACGATTGAATTTCTGAGTTTATACTGGACAGTCTGTTTTCAAGGGCCAAGTCTAAGTCTGTTTCGTCATGGTTAAGAAGAGATGATATCGACTCCAAGGGTAAGCCAGCCTTTCGAAATAATGATATTCTCTCCATTTTTGAGATATCCTTTTCGGTATATAGCCTATAGTTTGCGACACTCCTCTCACTTGGGGAAAGAACCCCAATTGAGTCGTAGTAAATGAGGGTGCTTCGAGATATCGAGAATTGATTCGCAACTTGGCCTATTGTGTAAGTTTTCATATGTAGAGCCTCAAGCCAGAAAGGGACTGACAAAGCCAGCCCCTTTTTTTACCTACTGTGCCGACCGAATTGACTTGATCTCTTCACCAGAAATTCCTAGCCATTCCAAAAAAGATTGATGCCCTTCAGGGTGACGGTTCTCGAATTCCTTGTGCCACAATGCCATTTTTTCATCATCTAGACCTATTGACTGAAATAGGGCTACCCAGCTTTCTTTGTTCATCGCTTGCCTGTTCATTTGTTTCTCCTGAATTGGTTTCTATTAACCCGGCGACTAAGTACGTTGTCTTCAGTCTGTCTTTTAAAAATCATATTGTTAGGGGTTTCAAGCCTGAAGACAACGTACTTAGTCACCGGGTTAATAATAGGACGATTAGCACCGTCAAAAGCAATCTTGAAGTATGAAGTTATAGTCAGGTCAAGGCCTCAGATAATAATCTAACAGCTTTATTAACGAGAATCGGCTGAAGCGACTGGTTATCTATCTCCGCATTCGTATTCTGGAGAAGACTCAGCCATTGTATTAATGTTAATAAGCTTTCCGTTCTCGCTAAATTCAAAACGAAGCCCCCTTAATTGAACCGTACATTTACTGTCAACAATAATAGCATCCGGGTTTTCTCGCCTTAATAAATAAATCAGATCCTTTTTAGAATAAGCCTCTTTTGGAAATACTGCAGCCAGTCTTTGTAAGTCTTTTTCGCTGTCACTATATCCTTGAGACATGTAGGTTATAGTGACGCCTTGGTCAATTACCGCGTAGAGCAAAAACACAATCGCAACAAACGAAAGTGCTACAGACGTCAAAAACGCCCATTTCCATTTGTTATGTAGTTTATTCAGGCTCATGACTTAAGCCAGAGTAAAGTAGGCTGAGTATAACTACTAACCCACCGAGTATTATTGAATTAGAATAATATGAGTCATACTCTGAAAACATGAAGTAAAACCCCGTAAAAACCCATATCCACCATAGTATAAGCAACCATCTCTTAGTCTTGATTTTAGCTTCACAATTTGTACACTTAATTGAAGGTCTTGTGAAAGGATTAGTGAACCAAGAAAGAGTTTCTATATTCTTAGTGTCGATTAGTGAACCACAACAAGGGCATTTCAATATTTTCATCTATCGCTCTTTGATTTTTGTCACATATAATCTCTATTAACAAGAGCTCTTGTCTCGTTATAAATTTTTAGCGGTAGATCGCCAATTCTCGATCCCGACGCTCTGAGTCTGGATCTTCTTTGCATTCCACAGCATTGAGCATTCCCACATAGGTATCTGGTAATCCGTTTGTTTTTGCACCGTGCACTACATGCTCTTTGTACCAATCAAACGGCTTTAGAGACTGATCAATGTTCGTAGCGATATATGTGAAAGCCGTGACCGTAGCACCATCGGACATAAGGACTTTGACTTCTTGTTCTTTGTAGCCAAAGCCTAGGCCTTCAAATTTATCGAGAATCGGCTTTTTCTCTTCTGGAAGATCATACAGGACGCCTATCACTCGATCTTGTATATCGCCAGTATTGAATGCATCGCATTTTCCAGAGCCATCCTTTTTGCTCACTTTATGGAATCGTAGTTGATACGATTCCAATTCAGCGACTCCGACTTTTTTTGCCTCGGACACTCGATCCTGCAACCTAGGGAGCGACATGTTTGAGCCATATGAGAAGTAACGCATGGGTTAGATCCTTGGACCGCTAACGCCGCAATTCACCGAAGCCAACTGATAGCAAGGCGTCCAAGTGGAATTGCCTGGTTAGTACAGCCCCCGTGAATAGAATTACATTGATGTAAAGTTTCACTCAATCAACAATGCTACCGCTTTGATTTTGAATTCTTTTTTATTTTGTCTAAAAAAAGCCATTCCCATGGAAAGTATATCGCACAAAGTATTACGCCAATGGTTTGAATAGTTCCCCATTCTTTCTCCGGCCCTGCAAAGCCATATAGAAGGCCACCTACTACTAGAACTGATAATATAAATAATAGTCGCACAAAAACATACCGACCATTGCTTCTCTCATCCGTGCTTCTACTCCTTAAATTCATCTACGTGATTATTATTGCTTTGTGGTACTGACGCCTGCGTAAAGCATGCGGGGTACGAGGCTCGCATTTAACCCGTTTGTTAAGCGCCACCGAGAGCACTCCATGTGAGGGCTGCAACTGCTGACAAGGCGACCCAACCGGGATGCCGGCCACGTGTGCCAACGAGGACTAGCATTGCACCACCGGCATAGGCAGCAACGGTTGCACCCACCACCAAGGATATTATCTCAGCTTGAGGATCCATGGCTAGGCGTCCTAAAACGGCAGCAAACGCCCAGCCGAAAACGGTAGCCAGGTGCCAAGTAGCCCAGACAATTCTGATATTTCGGTTCTTGAGAGGTGGGGCATCATGAGTAGGAACTAAGGTACCGTTTCTCAAGTGACGAAAAATCAGTAGTTCTCCCATCACGGAATGAACGATGCCGGTCAGAACTGCGAGTCCTGCGGCAGTAGCGAGTATGATTTGCATGGATGGCCCTCCGTAATTATCCTGTGGCGCTTAACGTTTGAGCACAGAGGCGAGAGTGAAACGAGCGTCTTTCTGATACGACTGGTTAAGCCCTTATTTTACTTGAGCGTTCAATAATGCCTTGAACATCTAGTATGTTCATTACCCAATATGCAAGGATACCTAGAACAGGGTCAATGAATACAAGAATACCCCACCATATAGGCTTTAAATTGAGCGCAAGTGTTTCACGACCTTTAGCATTTCTAAATATTAATATGGCTAGTGCGATTGCGATTATGTAATACGCTATGTAATAACCCCATGTTAAGAAAACGAAGCTGAATACTGACTGTTTATTATTATTAACAACATCTCTACGTCCCTCATATTTTGAGTTGTCACTGGGAAATAAATTAGAGTCTTCTCCGCATAACTTTTCACACATTTCTGATTTTGTCTGATATTTTGCATCGTTATAAGCTGCAAGTGTTATATTTGTGGTTACAAGCATCACCATTAGCAATAAATATTTAACTGTACTGTTTGTCATTATTATTTCCTGGGCATAACAGCTTTATTAACGAGACCCCTTGTCTCAATGGTATGGACTCCTCCACCTTAAGTCGAAATCTCGTTAAAGTGACAGGTCGAACAAAACCAACGGAGCCCATACCATGAAAAATACTACCACAATTACTATAGACCTCGCCAAAGATGTAAGCCGAGTTTTGGCAGTGTATTAACGGAAAGTGACAAATAGTCAGCCAGATAAAACCTGGGTATAACGACGGTTCTTGAAGCCACTGTCTCGATAAGGTATCTGGCAAACGGTGTATTAAGCCGTTAAGGTCAGGGGTAGCTCCCCATAATAAAGACCGGATATACGTGAACTAAAACTATTTCGTTTTTCCTGAAAATATATTGCTGAACAGGAGCAGTCCATATACCTATACATTCGCAGCATATCGTGACAGTGGCAAACTATACTTTTTGGAGGAAAATCATGAGGCCACTCGCAAGCCACGCCTACGCGATCAGGGATTCGTTACAGGTAGCCGCTAAACAAGGGAGGATGGTGTAAGATTCCCATCCCTGAAAATGCTCCTATTTTTGATGTCTCTTGGTTGTTCACTCAGCTGTCTGCAACAACTGCTCAGCCCAGTCGGGCAGGGGATCTAGATGTTTTGTTATTTTACCTTGTTCGATCGTAAATACCCGCTGGTATGGATCATCCTGAGATGAGTTGTCATATATTCTGAGGAGATCACATAGCGGTATCGACATCCGCACATGCGAGAGCATCCTCGGCACTCGGGCAACGATTTTCTCAGCTGGCACAGAATGACCACCCTCTGAGACCCTTTCGGCCACACGTGCCTGGTTCAGGTTCGTGTCATTGAGGTGGATCAAGACCATTACAACGTAATACCCTAGGGCCTTTGCTTCGGCCACAAAATCGATTTTGGAGGGGTGAGAGTAGACCGTCTCAAAGCAAAGACTCTGGCCGGATAGCAAGAGATTTTTCCGCATCCCTTCGGCCAGCATTGCGGCATCCCGGCTACGGCCTTCCGGATCTTCCGGGTAGGCGATTTTCGCTAGATTGTCGGCATTGACAAAGGGCAAGCCCAGATCCTTTAAAAACAACTCATAAAATGTGCTCTTGCCGGCGCCATTACCACCCACCAGCATCCAAAGCTGCTTTTTCAAACTCAAGTTTCTTGCTCGGCCAGTGAAGTGAAGACCCCATTTTGAAACCTTCCGACTCTCCGATTTCCTTGTTTATCAATTTGTTCCAGACAGCCCGGATGTGTGAGGGAGGCCTGGTAGGTCGGGGTTGCCGTTGTTACCTCCTGGGCGAGGGTGCCTGAGTGACGTCGTGCCTCCACAGCTGAAAACACCGCTTTGGGATCAACCGGTTGACCTACTGCAGGCTCCACCTTGATGTGAGCAAGCCCGGCTGCTACTTCCAACAGGGTGTCAGGATTCACTTGCCGAGCGATCTTCCTGCCGAGCGATGCCCAATATTCAACCTGTTCAGCGGCGCTGCGGTGCTCCTGCTCGCCGATCAGTGCGGCGGCCTGCATCAACTCTTCCTGCAAACGTATAGGGGAGGCGGCTTTAGCCATCAGAGATTCCTCAATATAATGTCATGGATTATATTGTAGCAGATTGCTACATAAATAATAATACTCGATAGCATCGTTATAGTCGAACAGTACTAGGTTGGTGATTAGTAAGTCCGAATTATTCGGAAAATGTTTTAAAAAATTAATAGATAGCTTAGAAAACTTTCAGCTTGGGAACTGATGTTTTTGGGAAATGTGTTAGCGCTCAAAGTTATCGAGCTAAAGAGAGAAAAGCCCTTCTAGAGGAAAAATATAGGCTCAAAGATGAAGAAGATCCTGATCAATTCTGGCCCACAGATAGCTCTATTTGATAAAAGTGACGCTTACCACCAAGCTTCGTTCTCGCAATACCTTAATCAAGGCGCTTTTGTAACCCTGAAAGTAAACTATTTGATCACCAGTTTATATATAAGATTTGGCTTTCATCTGTTGTGCAATATTGGAGATGTCCATTGGTTTCGACAGGTAGTGACCTTGGACATAGTTCACATTTGATGCCATAAGAAATTCCAGTATCTCCGCGTTTTCAACATATTCAGCTATGGTCTCTTTGCCCAAGGAGTGTGCAATGTCGTTTATGGAGGTGACAATTGCCTGATCACTGGGGTCTGAGGCAACACCCCTGACAAATAGACCATCGATTTTAACAAAATCAACAGGCAGATTCTTTAAGTGAGAAAATGAAGAGAAGCCACTGCCAAAATCGTCGAGGGCAAAGCGACAACCCAAAACATTCAATCTTGTAATCAGCTCATTAGCGGAAATTAAATTTGTCACTGCTGAGGTTTCTGTAATCTCAAAGATGACTTTTGTTGTGTCTACTTCGGAATTGATAACCAGCTCTTCAATATCATCGATCAAGCTTTTGTTGGCAATGGTTTGACCAGATAGATTGATAGTGAACATGCCGCTGTAACCCTCTTGCTGCAGCAGCGAGAGCTTTTTCAAAGCGGCATTGATGACCCAATAGTCGATTTTATCCATCATGTCGAAACGTTCTGCAGTTGGCAGGAATGCACCGGGAAAGACTATCCCCCATACGGGATCATCCATGCGTAGTAATACTTCATTGATCTGCTGATCTTCTGGGATTAAACCTGTAAGCTCGTTATAAATTGGACCTTCAGACTCGGACATTAATGAGGGCGGGATACAATGTGAAGGAGTGATAGGCTGAATATGTAGAATCAGATTATCTTTTAACAGGGCATTGTGCAGTCTTGAAGACCAGCCCAGATCTAAATCCATCGTCTTTTTACTATCATTCTCTGGGAAGAATAGATGGGTTCTGTTTCGCCCTTCATTTTTTGCCAGGTGGCAGGCGATATCTGCATTTGCAAGTATTTCACTTGCTGACTCTGAATCTTTGTCTATCAGTGCGATACCAATTGAGCCATTGACCTTATATTGTTTACCATTGTAGATAAACATGTAGTGATCAAGCATTAAGCGATATTCATCGGCTACTTGAAGTACGCTCTCTCTATTTACATTCCGTAATATTATTGCGAATTCATCTCCACCTAATCGAGCCAGTAAATCGGTTTTTCTCAGGCGTTGTTTCATCTGTTGTGAAATTTCAATCAATAACCTGTCACCTGCGGCGTGACCTGCAGTGTCATTAATATATTTAAAACGGTCTAGATCGATATAGAGCAGGGCACTGGTCTCACTGCTTCTTTTAAGGCGATCTGCTTCATTTGTCAGGTGTTCTTCGAAAAGGCGCCGATTCGTGAGCTTTGTCAAAGCATCGTGATTTGCTTGCCAGCGTAACTCCTGTTCAAGTGCTTTGCGTTCCGAGATGTCACGGAATGCAACAACTGAGCCCTCACATCTGCCTTCAATTGTCAGCGGATGAATTGTGCACTCCACAGGAATTGGTTTTGCTGATTTATGCCAGAAGACTGTCTCATGTCCTACTATTGGCACTCCATTCGAGTAGCTTTGCTGCAGTAAACAGCTGCTATCATTTTTTAGGTTTCCCTCAGCATCTGAGTAGTGAAATAGTTCCATTGCTGACTTGCCAATCAGTCGATCCGCTGCTTCATAGCCAAGTATTTCTCTGCAAATTGGATTAACAAACGATATATATCCTTCTGAATCCACGCCATAGACCCCTTCTCCAACTGACCGAAGAATGCCATCAAGTCGTTGACGCTCTTTTTCAGTCGATTTTTGAGTGCGGATATGTCTGCTCATGGCATCTATACGGGTTAGGAACAGATCATCGCTCTCGTTCTTGAACATGCATTCAACAGCGCCAGCTTCGAGAGACTGTTTTATCGCGCTATCCTGATAAGTGCCGGTCAGTAGAGCTGTTGTAATGGTTGAAGTCGTTTCGTGCTCTCTCAGTTTTTTGCAGAGAAGGTCCCCAGTACCATCGGGCATAAAGTAGTCAATTATTGCTATATCGAATGGTGACTCCAGAGCTTTTTTCATACCATCGGATACCGAATCAGCTGTTTCAGCATAGTATCCGTTACTCATCAGCAAACGACGATATTTCACCCTTACGGTTGTCGAGTCATCGACAATTAGTACTCGTATCGGTTGAACGACAGGCCTGGTAACCCCCTGCTTGTTTTCTCTTTCACTCAAATTAGCTAGCAGAACAGAGAGGGTGTCTGTGGTTTTTCGATACTCTTCCCAAAGTAGGAATGCCGAATTTGCTCTTTTGTTCGAACGGGAGATGATTTGACTCTCGGCTTCGTGGGCAAATGTAAGCAGAGGCAAAGCAGTATAGGTGGGATTTTCCAAAGATGAAAAGAGCTGTTCAGCGCCAGGAACAGTATGACCTGACCAGCCCAATACTATGGCATCAAATGCATCAGCGTGATCTGAGCCTGCTTTAAGGCGCTTACTTGCTGTTAAGTAGTCGTGGTCAACTTCAACTTCGAAGCCACCTTTGATCAAGTGATTTTTCTCAATCAGCCGAATCGTGGCAGAGTGCTCGATCAATAGAACTCTAGGCAAAACTTCATCCCCAACCTGGCAGCTGTCCAGAAAAAACCAGAGCAAAAACCTTGCCCGTTGTATTGATAACGGAAGCGGAGTGAAAAACTTTAAATTATGCTCTAAATTCTTTAAAAACGACTAAAAAGGTGTATATATCAGAGGACTGAGAGCAACTGATCATAACTTGATACTACCTTGGTGTATTCAAAATCCTGCAACCGCTTGACGTTTTCCAGATCTACTCGTCTTGGGTAGACAGGCACAATACCGCCAGGGGCCTCGGTCTCCATTTCCGGTTCTGTGTCACATGCGAAGACAATGCTTGGTATGCGACACTTTCCTGCTTGGGCATAGATATTGGTTACCAGAGTGTCTGCAATGCCCCAAACCATTTTTGCCACCGTATTTGATGTGGCCGGCGCAATGATAAGGCGACTATAGCGTCCCTGATAGAATAGGCCTACCGGAGAGGCACTTGCTGTGGTATCACGGAAACAGGTAAAACGATCCCGTAATGATGGCATATCTATGTCATACATAGGGAGTACCTCAGCTGCTGCCTTGCTTAAAAACAGATCCACCTCTGGTCGCTGTTTGGCCAATTCCAGGCACTCTTTGAGGTAGTGTCCTGAGCCAGTTATCGCCCAGGCTTCACGTGGCTTATCATACTTAGCCATACTCTTTTCCGTTTAATGACTGTGTTGCTTTATACGAAGTTTGATTGATATCTGAGAGCGTTAAATATCATCTGCCTTGAAAACTTACCAGCATATTTGTACGCAATAAAAGGGCCAACTATCTGAAGGGGGGATTATGCCATATTGCAACGAGTTGATGGGCATTGAATAGAATAAAGCCTACGCCAGCAGAAACTACTGACCAGGCTGTTAACATTTAAATTCAATTCTTAGTCAGCTTCAATCTCTAGCGAGGCGGTGTAATACCAAAACGTTTCATGCGTCGATAGAGTGTATTACGACTAAGATCGAGTTTTTTTGCTACTCTGCTGATATTCCAGTGCATCTCTTCGAGTTCGCCCAAAAGGGCATCTCGTTCAGCTATGGCCAGTGCATTGAGGTTGTTTTCAGAACCTTCCGGTAATTCATCACAAAAGACTGTTTCACGAATATCATCCGGTAAATCATGTACTGTAATTGTATTCTTTTCACACAAAGCAGTGACAGTGCGAAGCACATTTCGAAGTTGCCGGATGTTGCCAGGCCAGCGAAAGCTGTCAAGTATTTTCAGTGCTTCACTATCCCAGGTTAACTCCTCATCATCGAGTGCTTCCAACTGAGCAATACTTTTAATCAACTCAACCCTGTCTGAACGCTCTCTTAAGGCAGGCATTGTTAATGAAACACCATGAAGTCGGTAGTAGAGATCTTCACGAAAATTACCATCCTCTACCAGGCCTTGAATATCATGGTGAGTTGCACTGATCAGCTTAATTGAAACCTTGACCGGTTTTTCTCCACCAAGCGGTGTAACTTCTCGTTCTTCCAGCACTCTGAGCAGACGTGCCTGTAGATGCAGCGGCATGTCACCAATCTCATCCAGGAACAGCGTGCCCCCATCAGCCTGTAGAATCTTACCTCTACTGCCTTCACGGCTGGCACCGGTAAAAGCACCAGGTCGATATCCGAATAGTTCACTCTCGATCAAACTTTCAGGTAAGGAGGCGCAGTTGACTGCTATGAATGCTTTATCATGGCGTGAACTGGCCATATGTAGAGCCTGTGCGAACATCTCTTTACCCGTGCCGGTCTCGCCAAACAGCATGCAGGGAATATCCCGGTCGATCAGCTTTATAGCAGTTTTTATGTTGCGCGCCATACGGGGTTCGTTAAAGTGCAAAGCATCGAGGGAGTCTGAAGAGCCTGGATTGTTTGTACTTCTACTCGGTACACTCGTCTTTGATTCCCAGGGCGGTGTTGCACTGGTGCGACAACTGTTTTCAGGTAGTCGAAGCGTTGCAAAAAAACGTTTTCCATGTTGCGTTTCCCGAATAGGGAAGGCGTTGGAATTGGCATGCTTTAGCAGGGAGGTGAGTGAGGTTGTAAACTGCTGATGTATATGACGGCCAACAATCTGTTGAGGTGATTCCAGGTTTAGCTGAAACATTGCACTACGATTAATCGCCACTATTTTCCCATCTTCATCAAAGGCAATGGCACCTTCACCCAAGGTGCTGATGAATTCCGAGCGTGAATGGAAACGAAGCACAAAGGATTGCTTCATGGCGCAGAAAAAGACTCGGTTCTCAATCACCTGTGCAGACATATTGAGCAGCACCATGGTGTGCTGCTGAGCCATTTTTGACTCACTCGATGCATCGAGAACTGCCAGTATCTCTCCATGAGGATCGAAGATTGGTGCCGCAGCACAGGTCAGGCTGGCATTGCGGGAGAAAAAATGGGATTGTTTATGTATTACAAGCGGCTTTTTCTCAACCAGGCAGGTACCCATACCGTTGGTACCCTGAACTGATTCACTCCATACTGCTCCAAGTTGCATGCCAGCATGGGCGGCGGCATCAGTAAATTGAGGATCACCGATAAAGTTTAAAAGGATGCCCTCTTTATCTGTCAACATAATGGCATGACCAGAGCCAGCCAGTTGCTGATAGAGATCGGTCATCTCCACACGTGCAATATTCAACATCCGTTTGTATTGCTGCAGACGCTCACGTAGATCTTGTCTGTCAATGATTACAGGATCAGGAGATGCGCCAGGATCGAGACCATGCTCGTCCCGGCAGCGGTGCCAGGAGCGGAGTGTCAGGTCGTCAATTTCAGGAGATTGAACCAAGTGGTTACCACTCAAAGCGGCAAGCACAAGATCCTCATGGTTGGATTTGTCCGGTTGGAGGATAGCACTAGCCAAAATTATCTCCTAAGGTCATATCAAGCCGGTGTGCTGATCGATCCTTAATCAAGTACATTGTGTATTTATAGGTTAAATATTTCATATTTATTATCACACCAATTCTAAGACAAGTTCGGCCAATTGACAAATCGCATTCCAATAAGAATATTAGTGTAACCCTATGTTCAAGAATGATTTTTCATCCCCTCTAATTATGGGGATTCTAAATCTCACTCCCGACAGCTTTTCTGATGGTGGGCGCTATGAGAGTAGTAATGCAGTATCTCGAGGATTAGAAATGGTGGCTGAGGGGGCCGATATCATTGACATTGGTGGAGAATCGTCCAGACCAGGTGCCTTGAAAATCAGTGCAACAGAGCAGATTAATCGGGTACTCGACACCATAGTGGAACTGCGTGAACGCCTGCCTGCAGGATTTCCCATCAGTATCGATACAACCCTGAGTGAGGTTGCAGATATTGCGATTGAGCATGGTGCAAGCATGATTAATGATATTTCAGCTGGGCGAGATGATCCTGAAATACTATCCCTTGCTGCTTCAAATGGTGTACCTATCGTATTGATGCATATGCAGGGCTCTCCAGCTACCATGCAGAATGCGCCTGTCTACAAAGATGTTGTTTCAGAGGTAAAAGCATTTTTTGAGAAACGTATAGAGGCGGCACTTACTGCTGGAGTGGATCCAAATTCGCTATTACTGGATCCTGGTATTGGATTTGGCAAACGCAAAAGAGACAATTTAAAACTCTTATCCGAGTTGCAGCAGTTTGCTGAGTTGGGTTATCCCCTGATGCTAGGGGTTAGCCGCAAAGGCTTTATGGGTTCTGTGTGTGAAGTGAGTGATCCCACCCAGTTGATACCTGCAACCTGTGCATGCACAGCTTTAGGCGTGATGGCTGGAGTAAAAGTTTTCCGGGTTCATGATGTCTTACAGAATCGTCAAGCGGCAGATGTGACCTGGGCTATTCGTCAAGGGGTTTAGATAACTATTTGTGTGCGACTGGTTTCGTCACTCACCAAATCAAGGGTAAATTTCAGACAAAAAAAATGCCCTTCATGACTTGGGGAAAGTCATGAGGTGGGCATTAAGGGTGGAGGAACTGAAAAAGTTCTATTTAGATCTATAGGCAGATTTTCTACCTATGGCCTAGAAAGACATAAATGCACCGACGTTGAAGCTGTTCGATTCATCTGAGCCTGCAGACAATTCACTCTCCAGTGAAGAGAACTCTGCAAGCAGTGTCAGGTTTGCAGTCAGTGAGTGGTAAGCACCCACGGTGATCCGGGTGTTTTCGACTTCAACCAATTTGTCACTTTCGCTGAATGAATAGTTGAGGCCCAGTTTGGTTTTGTTGAGTTTGTAGGTGCCTTGGAGCATGTAGCCCTGTGACTCTTCAGGTGTTCCATCTGCTGCATCGAAACCAGGCAGGACGAGACCACCAAGTGCCAGGGTGCTCATACCTTCGCCGCTGAAGAAAGAAGCGGCTACACCGATATCGCCGACATCGACTTTACCAAACAGGTCGAAACCGGTGATCGATTCAGAGGTTCCGGCATCAGTAACGATGTCCTGGGTTAAAAAGGTTGCTGATACACTGCCTGGAACTGAGCCTTTCCAGCCATAAGCAACTTTACCGTGGATGCCTGGATTGCTGCCGCTCTCGCCACCATTGCCATCCATTGGCTGGAATATACCAATTGTGCCTGTCAATCCATTCATGGAGGGGGTTGTGTAGTTGATTTGGGTGAGGCGATCGACATAGACATAGCCGAAACCAAGACCACCCAGTGTTGTATGGCCTGGCTCGGAAGGTGTAAAGCCTGCGCCAATACCGATCAAAGACATGTCAGCGATGATTGCATCAAAACCAAACAGCCCGAAGTCACGGCCGAACTTAAAACTACCCATACCTTCGTTACCAAAGGTTAGAAATATCTGACGGGCATCGACAGTAGAGAATCCCAAAGCCTCGTTACTGTTGGTGCCATAGTAAACGCCGATAGTGGCGTTTAGGTCATAGCCATCCTGATTGGTGCCTGCACTAAAAACCATAGCTGCGGGCAATAGACCATTCTGAACGGAAGAAACGTCGTCTGGATTACCATCTTCATCTACTGAACCAGCACATTGAAGACTGGTCAAAGTAGTTCCACCACTCTGAAGATCACCTGAATCACAGGTTGTATAAACATAGTGTGCGTTAACGTTGCCTGAGAGACCCAGTTTCCAGTCACCTGCATCCCAGGAAACTGCGTGGGTAGACATTGAGAGTGCTGTTAGTGCTGTACTGGTCAGTATTAGTGATATTTTCTTACTGGTCACGTTCTCTTCTCCGGATTTGTTGGTGATTTACAACGCCACATACAGCTTTCTTTTCTGGCGTAACTGATACCGAAGGCAGAATACGGGCCAATATATAAAAAAATATCATAAGCCATTGAATTAACATGAAATAAACTTTGTTTTTAAATGTGAGAGAGTCACCTCGCCAACTGCAGCTGTTACTAAGCTGAAAAACTGTAACAGAAATGCCACACCGTCCTTTTTCTGTCTCAAAATGATCATTTCTTATTCGTCTCCCTGACCAGGCATTAGACGAATGGCGCAGAATTTGAATTCGGGTATTTTTGCAGACGGATCCAAAGCTTCATTGGTCAGAAGATTGGCCGCAGCCTCGTGGTAACAGAAGGGCAGAAAGACCTGTCCGTGAGAAACCCCAGTATCGGCGCGGGCAAACGCGGTAACAACGCCGCGCCTGGATTGTAATTTGATAGGATCGCCTGGCTCGATCTTAATACGGGCCAGTTCTTCCGGGTGGACACTTGCTACTGGAATTGGCTCAATCTTGTCTAACATCTCAGCGCGTCTGGTCATTGCTCCTGTGTGCCAGTGTTCCAATTGACGGCCGGTGATCAGCACCCAAGGATACTCGTGGTCAGGCAGTTCATCCGCATTGGTAAATGGTGCCGGGGTAAAGCTGGCTCTACCCGTTGGAGTTGGAAATTCATCTATGAAGATCACAGGCTGTCCTGGATCGCTCTCATCTGCACAGGGGTAGGTTATGGCTCCGGCTTGTTCCAGGCGCTCCCATGAGATCCCGGCAATGCTCGGCATTGCCTGACGCATTTCATCAAACACCTGCTTGGGGTGGTTGTAGTGCCAATCGAGTCCCAGATGATTTGCCATCTGCTGAATGATCTCAAGATCTTGTCGGGCCTCTCCTGGTGGATCAATGGCTTGACGGCCGAGCTGAACTCTCCGGTCAGTGTTAGTGAAGCTTCCGTTTTTTTCAGCGAAGGCTGAGGCAGGAAGGATGACATCCGCATACCAGGCAGTCTCAGTCATAAAGATATCCTGCACCACCAGGTGCTTCAGGCTGGAAAGTGCTTTACGTGCATGATTCAGATTTGGATCAGACATGGCTGGATTCTCACCCATGATGTACATGCCCTCTATCTTGCCATCACTGATTGCATGCATGATCTCGACCACGGTTAAACCGGGGTTTGGATCAAGCTCTGTCTCCCACAGTGCTTCGAACTTAGCGCGAATCTGGGGATTATCGACTCGCTGATAGTCTGGAAATACCATCGGAATAAGCCCCACATCAGAGGCGCCCTGGACGTTGTTCTGACCACGTAGTGGGTGGAGTCCGGTGCCAGGTCTGCCGATCTGGCCAGTCATCAGCGCCAGGGAGATCAGTGCACGTGAATTGTCGGTGCCATGTATATGTTGTGAGACACCCATTCCCCAAAAAATAATCGAGGCCTTGGATTTGGCATAGACACGCGCAACTTTGCGTATTGTGGCGGCGTCGATGCCGCAAATAGGCGCCATAGCTTCTGGGGTGAAGGGGCGAAGGTGTTGCTCCAGCTTTTTAAATCCACTGGTGCGTTGCTCAATAAAAGCGCTATCCACCAAGCCTTGTTCAATGACGGCATTCATGATGGCATTCAGCAACGCTACATCAGTGTCAGGTTTGAACTGCAGGAAATGTGTTGCATGGTTTGCAATCGTGGTACGTCGCGGATCCATCACGATGAGTGTCTTGCCCGCGTTAACCTCATTCTTGATGAAGGTGGCGGCCACAGGATGGTTATCAGTGGTGTTGGAACCGATAATGAGGATAACCTCAGCCTTATCTACATCTGCAATTGGATTTGATACTGCACCTGATCCAATCATCTCCAGTAGTGCCACAACCGATGAGGCGTGACAGAGACGGGTACAGTGATCAACGTTGTTGCTGCCAAAGCCTGTGCGAACCAGCTTTTGGAAAAGATAGGCTTCTTCGTTCGAACCCTTGGCCGACCCAAAGCCGGCCAATGCTAAGGGACCACTATTGCTGCGTATCTCGTTGAGGCCTTCAGCAGCCACTGCCAGGGCTTCTTCCCAGCTTACTTCACGAAAATCTGAGAATGGGTTGTTGTGATCGAGTCCGAGTTCTGCCTGTTTGGGGGCATCAGCACGTCGGATCAGTGGTTTCGTCAGTCGATGCTTATGGTGTACATAATCAAATCCATAACGGCCTTTAACGCAAAGGCGACTGTTATTTGCCGGGCCATCTCTTCCTGTGACATAACGAATACGATTATCACTGACATGAAAAGTGAGTTGGCAGCCGACACCACAATAGGGACAGACAGAATCGACCTGTTTTTCAGTCTCTTCCAAACCCCTATTCTCAGATGGCATCAGTGCACCTGTAGGGCAGGCCTGTACACATTCACCACAAGCGACACAGCTGCTATTACCCAATAGTTCGTCAGTGTCGAAGACTATCGATGAAACTGCTCCTCGCATCGCATAGCCAATCACATTGTTAACCTGGGTTTCACGGCAGGCACGCAGGCAGCGTGTGCACTGAATACAGGCATCAAGATTGACGCTTATGGCAGGGTGTGAGCTGTCACTTACAGGTTGCTGGCGCGCTGGGAAGCGGGGTTTGCCAACTTGCATCTTTTTAGACCAATGGTCTAGCTCATTTTGGTGAGTATATTGGGATTCAACCATGTCGGATTGCAGCAATTCCAACACCAGTTGTTGCGACTTGCGGGGACGCTCCCCTTGACTGTTCACCACCATACCCTCACTGGGTGTGCGGCAACAGGAAGCAGCGAGGGTGCGTTCACCCTCAATCTCAACAACACAGGCACGGCAGTTGCCATCGGCCCTTAATCCTTCCTTGTAGCAGAGATGGGGGATCTCCACACCAGCGCGTTTAGCAGCCTGCAACACGCTCTCTCCAGGTGTTGCACTCAGGAGGATGCCATCAAGGGTAAAGTTGATCGCTTGAGCTGTTGATTCGGAGTTATTCGCCATGATCCAACTCCTGGGGGAAATATTTCAATATGCTCAGCATAGGGTTGGGGGCGGCCTGACCCAGACCACAGATAGATGCATCGATCATGACTGTTGAGAGCTCTTCGAGTAGCGCCGGATCCCATTGCTTCTGCGCCATCAGGGCAGCTGCTTTTTCAGTGCCGACCCGACAGGGGGTGCATTGACCACAGGATTCATGAGCGAAGAAGCGCATTGCATTCAGCGCTGCATCGCGGGCGCTGTCGTGTTGCGACAATACGATAATTGCAGCTGATCCGATGAAACAGCCGTAGGCTTGCAGAGTGTCAAAATCGAGTGGTATATCCGCCAGTGATTCAGGTAGGATTCCACCGGAGGCGCCTCCGGGAAAGTAGGCGTAGAGTTCATGACCTTCTTGCATGCCACCACAATATTCATCAATCAGTTCCTGCATGGTAATGCCAGCGGGGGCCAGATGGACGCCAGGTTTATTGACTCGGCCGCTGACGGAGAAACTGCGTAACCCATGCCGGCCATTTCGTCCCTGAGCGGTAAACCACTCAGCGCCACGCTCAATCAACTCCCGGACCCAGTAGAGGGTCTCCATGTTGTGTTCCAAAGTGGGACGACCAAAAAGCCCGACCTGGGCAACGTAGGGGGGGCGTTGGCGAGGCATGCCGCGTTTACCCTCGATGGATTCAATCATCGCGGACTCTTCACCACAGATGTAGGCACCGGCTCCCCGGCGCATATGTATCGGTGGCAGTGGACAGGGAGGATCAGACTGCAGGGCAGAGATCTCCTTTTCCAGCATCATACGAATTCCTGCATATTCATCCCGAAGATAGATGTAGATTTCGCTGATACCCACTACCTGGGCAGCGATCAGTGTACCTTCGAGGAATCGGTGAGGGTCTCGTTCAAGATAGTAGCGATCCTTCAGGGTGCCAGGTTCGCCTTCGTCAATATTAACGGCTAAAAGACGGGGCGATGGTTGATCTTTCAGGATCCGCCACTTACGACCAGCGGGGAAACCAGCCCCCCCCAGCCCCCTGAGGTTTGAGCCTTCCAGGCACTGAATAACTTGTTCAGCAGACAGCTTCCCTGATTGATCACTCTCACTTTTGTCATTCAAAATCTGCTGCAGCAGGTTATAGCCGCCACCAGCACGATAGTCGCTATAGCTAAGATAGTCAGGCAATTCAGCTTCTATATCACCAGCATCAATCAGTTGCTGAACTTTTACTGCATTTGCTTGGGAGAGAGGTCGTTTCCCAACCACAGCGACAGGCGCTTCCTGACAACGACCGACACAGGGCACTCGCTGAACCCTGACGCCACTACCCAGTCCTGCCTGTAATTCGGCAAATAGATTTTCAGCGCCCGACAAACTACAGGATATGGAATCACACACACGCACAGTCAAGGGGGGAGGGGGAGATTGGCCCTCTTTGACCAGATCAAAGTGGTGATAGAAGCTCGCTACCTCATATACTTCTGCACTGGAGAGATTCATCTCACTGGCGAGGGCAGAAAGATGTTCTACGGAGATATATCCCAGATGATCTTGAATTCTGTGAAGTGATTCTATGAGCAGGTCAGGGCGTCGTGGAATCCCATCAAGTAGCTCGCGGACTAATTTGAGGGTGGTTTGATCTACACTACGTCCCTTGCGTTGTCCCAGTCGTCTTTTTTGTGGTTTAGCTGAGGGTGACAAAAGAATATCTCATGAGCTGATTGGTTAAAATATCGTTCATAACCAAACTGCAATTCATGTGCCATATAGAGTGACAGGGTGTAATTGAGTAGCCTCATAAGGCTAGTGCTCCACTTTTCTGGCACATTGAACTGTAGCTGTCACTTCAGCAAGACAATCTTCGATGAATCTTTTGATAGAGGAAAAACCTCTATTTTTGTAGATCTTTGTAGCGATGTACCGCAAAGGTATCGAATATTAGATCAAGTTTGAGCTGATCTCATTATGACTCTGTGGGCAGTCTGTCAGATTGATAGAAGCTCTTGAAAAGGGTTTTGATCTCTAAATATCTTTTTCCAATTTCCTCTTCATTGGTACGCTTGTCCCTTGCTAAGTCAACAAGTGATTCTCCGATCACTTTTGCCGGTGAGGATGAGAGGTAAAGAATTCTATCTGCAAGCATGGTTGCTTCATGCAGATCATGAGTAACAAACACCACTGTAGTACAACGTATAGCCAGTATATCGAGCAGAAGTTGCCTGAGCTGAAAGGCTGTTGGGCCATCCAAGGAGACGAAAGGCTCGTCCATAATCAGTAGAGAGGGTTCCACTACAAAGGCTCTGGCAAGTGCTGCTCTACGTTGCATGCCGATCGAAAGCTGGCCAGGGTGATAATCGCTGAATGCTGACAGACCAGTTGCTTCCAGCAACTCATCAACCTGCTGTTTTTTTTCAGCAGGATTATCCAGCACCAGGGTAATATTGTCACGTAAGTTGAGCCAGGGTAGAAGTCTCGGGTTTTGAAATACATAACCCAGGTTAGCTGAAGAATTGCTGTGTTTATCAAGCCATGTAATGTTGCCTTCAAAGGTTTTATCAAGGCCAGATAAAATCTGTAAAAGGGTACTTTTTCCACAGCCGGAAGGACCAACAAGAGCCAGGAATTCTCCCTCTTTCACATTGATCCTGATGTTATCCAATACCAGAAGCTCACGCTCTGGATTGTGCTGAATATATCTTTTTCGTTGTATATCGATATCTAACATAGGTCTATCCGCGCCAGCGGTTTATTCTCCGCTCTAGAGGTTGCAGTAAACCATACTCAATGAACAGCATAATCATGATGAATGAGAGACTGTAAGCTAATATGCCACTGACATCGAAGAGCTGGAAATAGAGATGCAATTGGAAACCTACGCCATCACTACGCCCCAGCAGTTCGACCACCAGCACTATTTTCCAAATCAATGCAATGCCTGAACGTGCAGCGACTGCAAAGAAAGGGAGTAGCTGGGGCAGGGTTATGTATAGCAGAGTTTTTCGTCTGCCTATATTAAAGCTGCGCGCCATTTCATGGTACTCTTCATCCAGAGTACGAGCACCTTCGCGCATGGTCACCACAACATTGGGAATTTTGTTAACTGCAATCGCAAAGATTGCCGTTAGCTCAGCCAAACCAAACCAAACATAAGCAAGAATTATGATTACCAGTGCCGGTATATTGAGGAAAACGATTAACCAGGGGTCGAGAAATTGATCGGTCATGCGCGATCGGCCCATGATGATTCCGATAATACTTCCTACCAGCATCGCAATGACAAATGAAATCAGAACACGTATCAGGGTAGCACTCAAGTGAAACCAAAGTTGTCCACTCTGCATCTCCTGCCAGATAACCTCAACGACACTACTGGGCGGAGGTAGCATACTGTTCTGCCACATTAGAGCAGTGATATGCCATATCAGTAGTAGCAACAGTATGGAAGAGAAACGACGGACATATACAGGAATATTCAAGGATACTACTCTTAATCAGTTATGTTCGGCCAGAATGTTCCCGGTGCAAGCTGAGTTGTATTGCCTACAAGTTTTTTACCACCCAATTTAAAGAGGATATCAAACAACTGTTTGGCATCTTTAAGCTCTTGTTCACTCCAACGGCTTGGGATACCCGCTCGAAAACCATCTCTTAATGCAATAAAAGTGGCATTATCCGGTGCTTTCATCAAGGGACGCAGTAATTCCCACTCCTGATCAGATTTTTGCATGATCTGTTTAGCTTTATCTGTAGCGCGGATAAAACCTTCGATAATTTGATGATTTTCCTTCGCCCATAGTTCGTCAAATACATAACCAACGAAAGGGACACGGCTATTGATGCCTAAGCCATGCGTAACTTGCTCTACCCCTATAATCTGCTGCATGCCTAATGCTTCCAGGCGTGCTATATATGGCCAGAAATTAAGTACAGCATCGATCCGTCCCTGTTTTAGTTGCTGATTTAGAAGAGGGGGTGCGGCAAATACCGGGGTCAGAGTTTTACTTAATTCAATATTGGAATCCTGGAGTGCAAGCGCCTGCAGCAGTAGCCAACTTTTATCCAGAGGTCCACCAGCGATACCAAGCTTTTTACCCTGCAGATCATTGATTGATTTGATGTCAGACCCTTGGGGAACCACAAGGGCACCAAGCGCTGTGGAGTAGGGTACGAAGGTATAGGGTTTGCCACTGTTTCTTTGTCTGGAGACCCAGATCCAGTCACTGACAGAAACATCAACAGATCCAGCCTGCAGTGCCACCATAGTCGCCTGCTTTCCTGCCATTTTGGTGACTTCAAGTGTAAACCCCTGCTCCTGGTCAAGGCCATGTCTCTTGATTACATCGAGTTCCCAATTGGCAGTACCAAACTGCAAAACAGCCATCTTTAGCGTGTTGGCCGAAAATGTGCATGTACTGTAGAGCAATAGAGTTACAACAAAGAAAAGATTTCGTAATGCAATGAAAGTGAAACAGGTATTTTTAATGGCCCATAGGAAATATGGTGTCATCTCTCCTCCAGCAGTTATTGATTCTGTTTTTTTATCTATGTATCGATTCAGGATGAGACAGTATGCTGAATAATCTTCATCAATTTATTTCTTATTATTTTCGCAAAATATATGCCAATGAGTACAGGATATTTTCTACTTTAATATTTCAGAAGATTAGCAAGAGGCAGAATAGGTTCCGATTCCACACTACTCTAATCTTCACAACCAGCGTACTGCTTTTGCTTGTGCCGATCTACGCGGCAGCTGCTGGGGAGTTAAAAGAAATAGCACCAGGCATATACATCAGGCCAGGCTTGCATGAGGATTTTTCCAAGTCGAACCAAGGTCATATTGCCAACATCGGTTTTATTGTAGGTAATGATCGTGTAGCTGTAATTGATACTGGAAGTAATATTCAGGAGGGGATGGCACTTAGGCAGATGATTCGCGAAATTACTGATCTACCGATTGAGTATGTGATATTGAGCCATATGCACCCGGATCATAGCTTGGGAGCGGCTGCATTCCGCCAGGATAACCCGAAATTTATTGGACATGCTCAGCTTGGAGATGCACTAGCCAGGCGTCAGTCAGTCTATCTGAACAATATGACACAAATTTTAGGCTCTGCATCTGAGGGCACTGAAATGGTGTTTCCTGATCAAACGGTGACTGTCGATCAACGACTAAGTTTGGATCTTGGCGGACGTTTGCTTCATTTAACAGCTTATCCTACTGCTCACACTAATAATGATATCAGCATCTATGACAGTAAAACGGCAACCTTGTGGCTTTCTGATCTGCTGTTTATTGATCGTATACCCGTGGTTGATGGCAGTATTCTAGGGTGGATGAAGGTCACTAATGGTCTTATAAATGCTAACTGTTTCAACAATTCAGCAAAGACAGAAGATGATCATAAAGCCAGGGATAGTCTGAACTGTGATGCCATAGCGAGAGTTGTACCTGGTCACGGACCAGTCGTAACTCAATGGAAAACTGCACTGCTCAATCAACGACGTTACCTAGAGAATATAGCGAATGAAATTAGAGAGATCATAAAACAGGGAGGGACGATTACACAGGCTGTAGAGCAGGTTGGTTTGAATGAGCGTTCCAACTGGTTGTTATTTAAAACATATCATGGCAGGAATGTGACAGCTGCATTTGCAGAATTAGAGTGGGAGTAGAGAGGGGGTGATAAAAAGTGAGGGTTAGAAATGTCCTGATTTTTTGTGTGGTTGAAGCTGGAATTCAGGAATCATAATTGGTAAACAGTTAGGAGGTCGAAACACCTCAATCGGTTGTCCAGGTTTTGCCTGGAACACTTTCATTAGATTTGGATCTAATTCCTACTACGTGACGAATAGCAGGTTCCAGTCACTCTGTTTCTCATAAAGAGGATTTTTACTATGATAGTTGTCCCAACAATGGAACACAAAGGCTGGGTATGGAACACCTGCATTCTCTTCACAATAGTAATATTGATCAGTTTTATACTACCTGCCAAGGTAGAGGCCACAGAAGATGGTGCCCGATGGTTTCAGATAAAAAGTTCCCTGATAGGGGATAGATATATCCAGGATGGAACAGAAGTTCTTGCGCTTGAAACGCCAAAAAGGGCTATGGATGCTGCAATTGTACCTATTTCGATTGAATCCAAATTTGAGCAGACGCCGGAACGCTATATCAAGAAGCTTTATATTATAATTGACAACAATCCTTCTCCCGTGGCTGCGGTTTTCAAATTTCCTGGAAATCATAGTTGGAAAACACTATCCACCCGGGTACGTATCAATGCCTATACTGATCTTCGAGCTATCGCAGAGGTTAGCGATGGCAATATCTATATGGTGAATAATTATGTGAAGGCATCCGGAGGGTGCTCTGCACCTTCGTTGAAAGATCCGGCAGCAGCTGAAGCGCAACTGGGACGGATAAAATTTCGTCTACCAGAATCATTCACTTCAGGAGAAATCATCCCAACCCAACTAATGATAAAACATCCCAATAATTCTGGACTGCAATTTGATCAGGTTTCTCGATTCTACATACCTGCTGATTTCATCAGAACGATACAAGTTACTTTCAATGGAGAGGAGGTCTTCACCGCAGATACGGATATATCCATAAGTGAAGATCCAAGTATACGTTTTGGTTTTTCGCCGGAAGAGACTGGTGTGCTCGAAGTACATGTCAAAGACTCAAAAGGCAGGACTTTTACACATACGTTAGATCTACCAAAGAAGAGTTCATAGCAGATAAGGGCACAAGCAATTAATAGAGCTGCCTTTAAGACGATTGGAGCCTCTGTTTCAGGGTTTATACAGAGACTCCATTGAACATGATCTGGCTGATGATGGGAATATCATGGGTGGAAATTCTACAAAAGCTGGGTAGTTCAAAAACAACGTAAAGTAGAATCAGCTTGAACATCCCGCAATTTTGCAACGGCCTTCTGTGACCAGGTAGAGCTTTTATAGACAGCATTTCTACCAGCTGCTGCCATCTGTTGTAGACTCAATAAGGTTGATATATGCTCATATTCAGTATAAGGAATTGCCTTTTCAATCAAGTCGATGCTGCACGAGCACTTTTGCATCATCTCATGAGTCTGTCCGTTAGATGCCATACAACCGATGACATAGTCTACTTTTGCTGAAGTAGGGTAGGCGTCCGATTTATCGCACTCATCAGCGGTTACTACAGATGAGAAAATAGAAATAAATCCTACAGTGATCAAGGTAAATGATAGTCTTGTTTTGAACATGGATGGCCTCAATTTATCTATCATTTTTTATGCGCCAGGCGTTAATTTCTGGAATGTCATATCTTCTTCAATCAAAACTTGCTCACCATTTTCACTTGGAACCTGTGTGTGGATTCGATAAACACCGCCTGGTACTTGATCAGAGAAGATAAACTTATAACTCTTTTTAACATACAGTTTGAAGTTTTCGGAATTTGGATCCCCAATAAATGGGGTAATAACTATTTCAGTGCCTTTTATATCTTGACCTTTATATTTAATACTCACATCCTTAACATGAACTGGATGCTTAAAAGAATCACGGATACGATTTCTAAAATAGCCATTCCACCCGCCTGTATCCCTCGACATCATGGATATATCCCGTTCAAGAAAGTGAATAATCACTGGATTTCCAGTGTAGGATTTAGCAGGAGAAAAATCGATATGTCGTGAGCCTGTCAGAAAGTTAAACTCGATATCCCGCTTTCTTTCACTGATAACATTCGTTACTTTGAGTTCAATCTTATCAGTGAAGCTCTCATCATCAGTAGTTGTGCTTTTCAAGCCATAGTCGAGCTGGCTGCCTTTACCAATCCCCTGAAGGTGATCTTTGTAAAAAAACATCTTCTGAGCTTTGTTTAAACTCGGAGGGGGTAGAATCTGGGTCTCCGCCAGCATTGGTGTAGAGCATAAAAAGACTGAAAATATTGCAATAATCAAACTGCGCGTGAACATTTAAGATAACTCCTGTTTCATGCACTACGGCTGAATAAGCTGAAAAATTTTGCTAAAAACCCTCTTTCAGGGGGTATATTCTCTACTGACTGCGGCATTGGCGAGGCATTAGCTGCAGAGGATTTAACAGCAGTGGTTGTTGAGGTATTTATTGAGGTCGATTTAGATCGATTTTTACCACTCATCGTCGTATGTCGGTAGAGGATCGAGTCGGTAGGGGGCAGTTGAAGCCACCTCTGACGTTTCATCTCAACTGTAGATTCAAAATGACGTTTAAGAGTAGAGTCTTCTGGAAAGGTTTGATGAGGCATGGTTCACTCCTCCTGTATTGAGGTTTTTCTCATGGGACAATTAGCTTATGTTCCGCCAGCAACAAATACACCAAAGGCACGTGGGCTTTCACCTGTGGGTATATGCTTAATTATTTGCAACGTTTTGGTATTGAGTACTACCAATTCGTTGTCAAACCAGTTGGCGATATAAACCCTGTTACCGATCGGATCTACAATGATCCCTTCAGGGTATTCACCAATATCCAATCTGTGTGTTTCCTCTAAACTGAGCGGATCAATAACCGATAAGGTATTATCATGTTGATTTGTTACGAACACCCGATCATTGAGTGGTGTGATCGCAACACCGTAAGGTGAACTACCCACTGATATCGTGGCAATTACTCTATTTTCTTTAAGGTCGATAACGGTAAGGTCGTTACTGGCAACATTCGCTACATAGAGTCTCTTATCAACTGGATCGAGACGGATGCCAAAAGGGCGATTACCTACCGCAATACGGCTGATGACCCGCTGTTCATCAATATCTATTACAGATATCTGGTCATCATCTCTATCTGCAACATAGAGTCGTTTTCCATCTTTACTGGCAGCAAGACCTGAAGGTGAATCTCCAACCGCAATTTTTGCCTCAACCGACAGATCTATGCTATCCAAGATGTACACTACATCCTGATACCAATCAGCCACATAGACCTGATTGTCATCATGGCTGAGTGCTATGCCCAGAGGTCCAAGCCCAATCTTCTTGCTTGTGACTATTTTGAAATCTGAACCATCAATGAGGTAGACATCCTTACTTTCTGGGTTTGATACGTAGATGCGCTTACCATCACGGGATACGACAATACCGGCGGGTTTCGCACCTACATCAATGGTTGCTGTCTCTGTCAAAGATGCCAAATCGATGACAGAAACTGAGTCATCACCCTGATTTGTTACATAAGCGAAGGGTGCGGCGAATAAAACAGCACTGGTGAAACCAGTCAACAGTAAGATTAAGCATAAAGAAATAGACTTAATCTTAAATTGATGGTTTTTTGCCAGTGCTATATTCATTTCGACAGAATCAACAGTAATCCTATTCCAAGAGCTTCTTCAGGTTTGCAAGACCGCCCTGATAGACACCGGTTACGGCATCCTTAGCTGCCTGATCACTGAGTTCTGGAGGTGGATCATTGTTAGGGTATCCTCGATAAAAGGCGCCTTTCCAGGTGACGAGGCTACCGCCGTTATCAGAAGGTTTAACGCTTAGGGTTGAACTGTAGTTAGTGACAGGCAATACCTTGACATCAACAGAATCAATTCTATAGCTGAAAGTGCGCTTTTCAGCATCATATTTCTTTAGAGATTCATGGATTATTCCATCGTTCACCAAGGTTAAAGTCCGTGATGCACCGACAGTATTCCCCCCATCTCCTTCGGTTTTAGCAACAACTGGGTGCCAACTCATATCATGAAAGTTCTTGATCAGTTCCCATACTGCATCTGGTGTAGCTGAGATCTGCTCTTTTACTATAACCTTTTGACGGGTTGGTCCATGGGCATGAGCGACTACTGCAAACAGTAGAAGTACGACAGGAAGGAGAATATGGATTCTTTTCACAGATACCTCCAATAGGATAGTTTTAGATATTCTTCTCTTTCTAAATAACCAAGGCAGCAATATTCGTGCCTGATTTTCGGAAATTAATCACTTTCCTCTCTAGTGTGGTGCGTCATACTAATTGACGATTCTAGAAGCCAGCTCAGGTCAGGAGACAAGGCGTAATGCGCAGGGAATTGCCCTGCCATTCCCTGCAGCACGCGCCTAGAGGCTGACCACTTAGCGTCTCGCTAGAATCGTCAATTAGTATGACGCACCACACTAGATGGGGAATCGAATGTTATTCGTCCAATCGCAATGTGGCTATGTTCTATTATGCTTGTTACTTGAGTGGATAATAGGGAAAAAATCCCTTAACTGTTCTTTAATAATTGGACTATGATGAGGCTACACAATGGCTTGCTATCGGTCTGAGTATCGAACAGATCACTGGGTTTGTGGATCAATAGCTGACCAATGTGAGACACCATTACCGACAGAGTGTGTCACCATTGACACTGAACGATTCAGAAAAAATGACAGCCCAGGCAAATATTGACTGTAATTGCTGAAATAACTGAAACACTTTAATGGTATGGAATTTGCAAAATTTCAACAGGGATTCTCTATCCGCTTAGTCAGAGAGATTTATCTGGAGTTGTCTTGAGCACATCGGTTACTGATTATAAAAAAAAGAGCAAAGCTAGCCTTATAAAGCAACATATCTTTCTCATCTGCTGGTTGTTTTTCTCTGGTGCTGCGCTCGCAGAATCTCTGGAGATACCCATTGCCCTGCTATCAGAGCATGAGGATAAGCACATACCCTTATCTCTACTAGAGCCGGTTATCGACAATACAGGGCTGGCTGGCGCAGAACAGGGTATCAGCGATAATAATACAACGGGGCAGTTTACCGGTCAGATATTTCGCTTAACTACAATTGATATTAAACCAGAAGATTCAGTGGTCGAGGCCTTTGTCAAACTGCAGCAACAGGGCTTCAGGCTCTTTATTCTCAATCTGCCGGCAAAAAAACTCCTTAAACTGGCAGAATTGCCAGAGGCAAAGAACACTTTATTGTTCAATATCAGTGCCCAAGAAAACTATCTCAGATTTCAAGAATGTAGAGCTAACCTATTTCATACCATTCCCAGTCGTGCGATGCTCGCAGATGCGCTTGCACAATATCTGACCTGGAAAAGATGGGATGAGTGGTTTCTTGTAACGGGTCGTCATCCTGAGGACAAGGCTTATGCCGAGGCACTTAAACGTGCTGCAAAACGTTATGGTCACAAGATAGTTGAAGAAAAAATCTGGACCTTCGAGCCAGGAGCCAGGCGAACAGACTCAGGACACAACAGGGAGCAGGAGGCAGTCAATGTATTCAGCCAGGTTGGGGATTACGACATTCTTGTTGTGGCTGACGAACATGATGAGTTTGGTGAGTTTCTCACCTACCGAACATTTCTACCTCGGCCTGTAGGGGGATCACATGGTCTCTCACCGGCAGCCTGGAGTGGGGTGCATGAACAGTGGGGCGCAACACAGTTCCAACGTCGTTTCAAGGAGAAACAGGGGCGCTGGATGAGCGATCGAGATTATGCGGCCTGGTTGGCTGTGCGTACTATTGGCGAAGCGGCGACTCGCACATCAAACAACGATGTGGAAAAACTGAAATCATATATTCTGAGTGGGGATTTCAATCTGGCTGCTTTCAAAGGCAGACCGGTTACTTACCGGGAATGGAATAATCAGATGAGACAACCGTTATTGATCACCTCACCGAGATTGATGATCTCAGTATCACCCCAGAAAGGCTTTCTTCATCAGTTCTCCACCTTGGATACGCTTGGTTACGATAAACCCGAAAGCAAATGTGCCAAGTGAAGAATCTGCTCTGCAAGTGGTTTCAGGGCTCAGAACTCAAAAACATATATTAATCAGGAGTCTTAAATGTCTCGAATATCTTCTCGAGGTCGAATCGACTATCTGCTGAAACGACAGCTTCTGTGGTTGACACTACTATCCCTTGTTACCACAACTCTACCGGCTTATACCGTATATGTGAGTAGTGAGAAAGACAATAAAATAGTCATCATCGATGGAGAGAGTCTCAAAGTACTGGATGAAGTGACAGTAGGAGAGCGACCAAGGGGTATCGCTTTGAGTAAAGATGGCAAAACACTCTATGTCTGTGCCAGTGATGCCGATCATATCGAAGTACTTGATCTCGCGACTTTAAAAGTTACTCACAAACTACCTTCTGGTCCAGATCCTGAGTTGCTTGTGCTTGGGCCGCAGGGTAAGTATCTCTATGCTGCCAACGAAGATGACAATATGGTGACCATGGTTGATATTGAGGGGCGCTCAAAGGTAACCGAAATCCAGGTTGGTGTGGAACCTGAAGGTATGGGTATCAGTCCTGATGGTAAATGGTTGGTCAATACTTCGGAAACCACTAACATGGCGCACTTTATCAATCTTGAAACCTTGAAGGTTGAACATAATGTGCTGGTCGATCAACGACCTCGGGTAGCTCAGTTCAGCAACGATGGCAAACAGGTATGGGTCTCATCAGAGATTGGTGGCACAGTCAGCGTGATCGATGCAGATAGCCATAAAATCATAAAGAAGATCAGTTTTCAGATTCCAGGACTCCACAAAGAGACTATTCAACCCGTTGGCATCAAGATTACCGGCGATGGCAAACAGGCCTTTGTCGCCTTAGGGCCAGCGGCCAGGGTGGCAGTCATCGACACTTCCACATTTGAAGTTGAGAAATATCTACTGGTAGGTCAGAGGGTCTGGAACCTTGCCTTTTCTCCTGATGAAAAATTTTTATTTACTACCAATGGGGTAAGTAACGATGTCTCGGTTATCGATGTAAATCGGTTAAAAGTCAAAAAATCGATCAGAGTGGGACGTCTACCGTGGGGTATTGTGGTGAAAAAATGAGTGAAGCAGCGCTTACTTTAAAAGAGGTCAGTTTCTCCTATACCAAGCGACCGGTTCTGGATAGTGTTACCTTTACCCTGGAACCGGGAGAGTTCTGTGTCTTACTCGGTATTAATGGTGCCGGTAAAACAACACTCTTTTCTTTGATTACCCGGCTTTTTGTGAGTCGCGGCGGTAAGATTGATATCTATGGCCACGATCTGCAAAAACAGACCCGAAAGGCATTAGCTCAACTGGGTGTGGTATTCCAACAACCGACCCTGGATCTGGATCTCTCATTAATACAGAATCTTCGCTATCACTGTGCATTACAGGGCTTGAACCCGAATAAAATTGAGAAGCGAATGTTTACCGTGCTGGATGAAATTGATTTGTCAGACCGTGCTACAGACAAGGTAAGAGCCTTAAGTGGTGGTCAGCGGCGCCGTGTGGAACTTGTCAGAGCACTTCTGCATCAACCCACTCTTCTACTCGCAGATGAACCAACAGTAGGGCTTGATATACATAGTCGTCAGGCAATTCTGCAACAGGTTCGTAAACGCTGTCGTGAGGATGGAATTGGTGTGTTATGGGCTACCCATCTAGTTGATGAAGTTGAACTCGATGACCGTCTGGTGATACTTCATGGGGGCAAGGTACTCGCTCAAGGTAGCGCAAAACAGATTATGCAGGAGACAGAAACTGATAGTGTGAAGTCGGCTTTCAACAGTCTCACAAGAAGTGATCAAGCATGAATATAAAGCAGTATCTAATCTGTTTATGGGGTATTCTGGCTCGTGAGGCTTTAAGGTTCCTGCACCAAAGAGAACGCTTTTTTGGTGCGCTGGTAAGACCTCTGGTGTGGCTTTTTATTTTTGCAGCAGGTTTTCGCTCAATACTTGGTGTATCCATCATCCCCCCCTATGAAACCTATATTCTTTATGAAGAGTATATAGTTCCAGGTCTGGCTGCGATGATTCTTCTATTCAGTGGTATGCAGAGCTCTCTCTCCATGGTGTATGACCGTGAAATGGGTAGCATGCGTATGTTAATGGTCAGTCCCTTTCCTCGATGGTATCTGCTGCTTTGCAAACTAACCGCAGGGACATTGGTTTCTATTGCACAAGTATATCTGTTTCTTGCAATAGCTTGGTTTTGGGATGTTCAACCACCACTGATAGGGTATCTATTGGCATTTCCAGCACTCTTTTTATCTGGTTTGATGCTTGGCGCATTGGGTTTGTTGCTATCTTCCGCTATAAAGCAGTTAGAAAATTTCGCTGGGGTAATGAATTTTGTCATATTCCCCATGTTTTTTGCATCTTCAGCACTTTATCCTTTATGGCGCATTAAGGATTCCAGTATTTTCCTTTACGAGATATGTCGCTTTAACCCATTTACCCATGCTGTTGAGCTAATCAGGTTTTCGCTCTATGGACAGATAGGTTGGGTTGCGCTGTTTGCGGTTGTTGGCTCACTATTACTGTTTTTGGCTGGTGCACTTTATGGTTATGACCCGGCTCGAGGGTTGATGACCCGAAAACAGGGAGGAGGTTAGAAATTGTTTCAAAAGAGAGTGAATAAACTTCTGTTTGTCTGCCTGATAAGTATAAATATTCCACTTCAGGTTGCGGCAGAGGAGAAAAATCCTGATTGGCCGTGTGAACAAGCCTATGTCTCTGATGTGCCCGCGGCTGTGGTGTGGGCCGGGCCATCGATAGATGGGATGGAGAAACTTTGGCAACATGATAAGCAGATTGAGAGTCTTGTTCTGCGATTCGTATCAGCGGATTATGTAGTTGGTGATGCAGACAGGGAAATTGCTACTTTTGCTGATCAGCAAATACCTGAGGAGAAAGATAACAAACTTACCCTGCTGTTTGCAGGGGTTATTGAGTCACTTAATGTTAAGCGCAAAAAGGAGCTTGATGGTATAACCCGGTATGCCCAAGGACAGGCTGAACGTGCCAATAGACTAAGCGAAGAACTCGATGAGATGGTTCGATTGCAGGATGACCCCTCACCAGATGCTCAGGCACGTTTTATTCTGATGCAGAATGAGATGGAGATTAAACAGAGAATGTTTGATGAGCGAGAGACCTTTATCCAATATCTTTGTACTCGCCCGCGGGTAGTTGAAGAGAAGCTCGGGTCATTGGCTCGTACGATTGCATACTATCTTGACTGAATTTGCCTGCTTTGTAGCTGGGTTTGGTGGGGCAGGGCCCCACCCTACGGTTGGCCTATACTATCTTGATTGGATGTGCCTGCATTGTGGTTGGGTATGATTGGGTTATTATCGGTATCGGAAAACCTTGTTCCAGTACAGTAGGGTGGGGCCATGCCCCACCATAAGCTTCGAATATTTCACTGGTCGTTCAAGATGTTTGATAAGCAATATTAGTGTGTTTATTTGCCATTTAAAAATAGACTAAGAGCAAATAAGACCTGACCACTACAATCAACGGTTTAAGGTGGGGCAGGGCCCCACCCTACGGTTGGCCTATACTATCTTGATTGGATGTGCCTGCATTGTGGTTGGGTATGACGGGGTTATTCAATTGACTCAATCGGTATCGGTGAACTTTGTTCCAGTGGCAAACCCATTTTTTCCCAGCCTGTGGTACCGTCGGGAAACCAGTATATACTCTTATAGCCATACTCTTCTGCAGCGCGTTTTGCTGCATTCCATGACATCCAGCAATCTGCCAGGCAGTAGATTACTATAGGGCTACTCTTATCCTCTTTAGTCAATCTTTTCAGGTTACCTTTGAAATAGTTGTCCAGTTCATCTGACAATGCACCAAAGCCTACATTGGGTAACCAATGAGATCCTGTGATATTTAACCTCGCTGGGGGAAGCCATAAGAGATTTTCCGGCCGATCCTTGGGTTTTATCGGTGTTGGTAAGACGTCGATCAACAGAATCGACTTTTCATCCATTAGATCTTTTAGCTGCTGCGCTGTTAACGTTGTGCCTGAAGGTACAGAGTCAGGAACCGGCGCACGAAAATCAGCAATGCGATAACCTTCTGATGAAAAAAGCGTAGAGTTAGGTTCCGATGCGAAGAGATTTAAAGCAGACAAGCCAACATAGAGCAGTACTATTACTGTGATATGTTTACCATCCAGCAGATTATTTGTTTTAGTCAGTATCAAGGTTTGATCAGTCTGTTGTCTGAGTCTAACAGCGGTATGTCATATTGAAGTAAAATCTTTTCAATATCTGGAGCAAGTTTTTTTAACTCTTCATTTAACTGATGCTTCCAATTGTTTTCGCGTCTTCGTATCCCCATCGATACATTGAAAGCCAATGGCACTGAATCAACTTTTGCGGGTAGGGGGATGACAGTTAAGGGAGTAGATTGCTGCTTGGCAGCATACCCTGCTATGGGTCCCCAGATGACAGCAATATCAATCTTCCCTATAGCTACATCTTCAATGGCTTGAGTGGCTGGTGAAAATAGCCGGGTATCTACTGTACGGTGATACGGATGAACCTGTCCCATCAGTCCATAGTTACTTAGCAATGTCGCTGGTGGGGTTCCTGCAACAACTCCGAGTTGGAGATCCTTCAATGCAGGATCATCGAGAGATTGAATCTCCAGTCCACTATCCTTACGATAGACCAGGGTGTAGACAGAGCGGTAATAAGGGTTGGTATTTTGTAACAGTTCATTAACTGAGGTAACACCCATTACCAGATCACAGAGACGAACTCGAAGGGTATTACGAACAAACCCAATCGTTTGTGGCCACCAGTGATAACGAAGCCTCTTATCGAGGTCATCTGCAATCAACTGAGCTATCTGATTTTCAAATCCCTCCATCTCCTTATTGGAGAAGGGAAGATGGTTGGGATCTCCACAGACTGTTAAATAGTCTTTATTTCGAGCCTCAAATGTGTTTTTTGCCTCTGCTGGCGTGTTTGCTACTACCAGGAATAGCAATGAGAGAAATAAAAAAAGGTCCAACATTCTTACAGAATAGATTGAACCTGATTTTAACATTTTTCTTGATCTCCACTGCTATCGGCTAGACCAGTCATCAATGACAGAGTAGATTATCACTACTTGTACTATTGATAAATATACACAATTGTTTATTTTTTTATGTGTAGAGTTCTTTACTTGTCAGCAATCATTTTTTTAACTTTAGGGAATTTCTTGGGTCTGTTTGCCCCAATGACACCATCTGAACGCGCTTTTAAATAAGCATAAATATCAGATAGGTTGGTTACGATATCAACGTTTTGAGCAAAAGATGGCATTATTCTGTTATCAATGCCTTCCCGTCCACTGATTACTACATTGACGAAATCTCCCCAGGTCATGACTTTTAGAGAATCCATCAGCGCTGGGGCATAAGAGCTGCCAAGACCAGCGGGACCGTGGCAAACATGACAATCTGCATGATAGCGGCGAAAGCCGTTATAGGTACCGAAGTCAACTTTTCCATCTTCGAAATAGTAAGGTTTATCAGGTGATGGCTGAAAAGACCGATAATCGGCTTTGGATGCAGCTGAATAACTGGTTATAGAATACGTGAGCGCCATGGCTGCCAGGAAAAAGGTTTTGCTGTATCTTAAGTGCTGCATATAGAGCCTCGTAAAAATTACCATGTAAAGGTGTTGTTCAGTTGGTATGTTGTCGCCATTCACGCTAATTCATCTGCGTGAATGGCGACGGTTTAGAGCGCTACATCAGCTCATTAATTTGGCAGTGAGAAAACAGTCAAGGTACCGCCAAGTTGGGTGTAGTCACTGAGAGATGCATAAACACCCACAGCACCAAGACCCGCAGTTGGATCGGTCAGACCTGCTGCCATTCCGATGCCAGCCCATCCGCCAAGTCCTGAAAGGACTGCAATGTACTGCTTGCCTTTGTGCATGTAGGTATTGACATTACCAATGATGCCGGATGGTGTTTTGAAGCGATAAAGCTCTTTACCTGATTTAGCATCAACTGCCTTCAGATAACCTTCCAGAGTACCGTAAAAAACTACATCACCTGCAGTGGCGAGTGCGCCACTCCATACTGAGAATGGCTCTGGGTTTGACCATGCGATCTTACCCTTGTCTGCATCCCATGCGATGAAGTTACCCAGGTTGTTACCACCAGGTGCTGGGTACATGGAGAGTGTTGCTCCAACATAGGGTTGACCTGCAGTATATGAGACCTCAAAAGGTTCATAATCCATACAAACATGGTTGGTCGGCACATAGAAAAGGCCGGTACGTGGTGAATAGGAGGCTGGTTGCTGATCCTTGGAACCCAATGCAGCCGGGCAAATGCCGGTAGAGTTCACATCTTCACCATTCTGATGGGTGGAGTACTTGGATACGACCTGTGGGCGGCCGGTCTTCATATCCACATGAGTGGCCCAGTTGACAGCTGGATCATACTTCTCTGCGACGAGCAGTTCGCCACTTACTCTATCCATGGTGTAGGCAAAACCATTACGGTCGAAGTGAACCAGTGCTTTACGCATTTTACCCTTGATCTTTTTGTCGACCAGGATCATTTCGTTGATACCGTCGTAGTCCCACTCATCATGAGGGGTCATCTGATAGACCCACTTGGCCATACCAGTGTCAGCATCACGAGCCCAAACGGTCATTGACCAGCGGTTATCACCTGGACGTTGTACCGGGTTCCAAGTACTTGGGTTACCAGATCCGTAGTAGATCAGATTTTCATCTGGATCATAAGAGTACCAACCCCATGTAGCGCCACCACCGATTTTCCATTGGTCACCTTGCCAAGTGCTGATGCCGGAGTCTTTACCAACTGGTTTACCCAGATGAGTGGTTTTCTTGCCATCCATCAATGTGTCACTGTCTGGACCCATTGAATAGCCACGCCATACCTGCTTACCATCCTTGAGGCTGTAAGCAGTCATTGATCCACGAACACCGAATTCACCACCAGAGATGCCGATAAAGACTTTATCCTTAACGACCATTGGTGCTGCAGTTGAGGTTTCACCCTTGCTTGGATCACCATTCTTCACAGACCAGATTTTCTTGCCTGTTTTTGCATCCAAGGCAACCAGTGTTGTATCGGCTTGTGACATGAGGATCTTGCCATCACCATAAGCCAGTCCACGGTTTACTGTGTCACAACACATAACAGGAATTACACTGGTATCCTGACGAGGTTCGTACTTCCAGATAATCCTACCACTATCATTAAGGTCGAGAGCGAAAACCTTGTTTGGAAATGGGGTATGGATATACATCACATCACCCAATACCAATGGGCCACCCTCATGACCGCGGAGAACGCCAGTTGAGAATGTCCACTCAACTTTCAAGTCTTTAACATTATTTGCATTGATCTGATTCAGTTCACTGTAACGGGTACTACCATAGTTACCATTTGGCATCACCCAGTCATCAGCGTTCTTTTGCATTTTCAAAAGTTCTGAGTTTGCTGTAACACCACCTGCTGCAGCCAGCATGGCAGAGGCGGTGAAGCATATCGCCAAAACTTTGCGTTTTGCTTTTACCATAGTTTAAATCCTCGGGTCTTTTTCATTAGTGGGACTACCTACTCAACAAGGGAAAACAAACGATTCGAAAAAGTGGCATCCTGCCGGTACTGAATCGTAATAGTCGGTATAGCTTCTCCTCTGCTATCAATGAACACTCCTAATTTGGGTATATAAATATGTTCTGTCGCATAAATGCAGGTAGTCTTATTTCGCGACAATTTGAAAGGAGCAACTAGTGTGCCAAATAAAAAAATATAAATAAAAGGGCGAGAATCTGCGGATCTCAGTGATATAAATATTAGACTATTAAAAGTAGATAAAATTTAATTAACAGTTCATTCGTCAGTGTTAGCTTAACCCTTATTCGAGATTTCAATATTAAAAAATAGATATATAGTAATTATTTATTATATTTTATAAATGCTATCTAACTTACTGTTTAAAATATGAAAAAGCGTCTCATAACTACTGAATTTAAAATGGATAGTGACCTGAATAATTAGCAAACTTGATATGAATAATTAGTGTGCTTTTAAAAAACAATCAGTTAAGAGTTTATTAGTTTATTAGTTTATAATGCTTATGTTTGTTGTCATACCGCCTAAATATTCAGATACTTGTATTGCTTAGAACTATCAGAAAATACATATGTATAAGAAAGACTCAATTCATGAAAAATCATGTGATTCATTTTATTCGGTGTGGAATTTAGGTGTGTGTCACAGCTGGGACACTTTATTTCAACCCGGCTTAAGTGAACTAAACGATACTTAATGTTCCCTTAAAGAATCCAATAGCAGGTGGTTAACTGCCCAATGGTTAAGTGCGCACCATCCTTTGATTACAACCCAAAGGCCAATAATAAGATGAGATCTCTCTATGCTTCTTGTGAACCCAATAGTGTTCACTATATATCAGTAGATAAGCACCGGCTTTATGTTGAGGAGAGTGGCAATAGAGAGGGGATTCCTGTGATATTTCTACATGGAGGTCCAGGATCAGGTTGTTCTCCAGATCATCGACGTTTATTTGATCCTGAAACCTATCGAATTATCTTATTCGATCAGCGAGGTTCAGGGAAATCTCAACCATCAGGTGATACATCACAGAATACAACTCAAGATCTTGTATCGGACCTTGAAGTGATTCGGGAGCATCTGGGTATTTCGAACTGGCTGCTGTTCGGTGGCTCTTGGGGCGCCACCTTGAGTTTGGCCTATGCATTAGCTCATCCAGGCAGGATATCCGGGATGATCCTGAGAGGAACATTTTTAGCAAGAAAATCAGATCTTGAGTGGTTTTTTGTTGGCCTCAAGCGCCTTTTTCCACAAGTGTGGAATGGGCTTTCGATAAATATACCCAACTGTAAGGAATCAGCTGGTTTAATAGATTGGTACTATAGTGCGGTTCATGGTGATGATGCTGATCTATCGCTACAGGCTGCCCGCAGATGGTCTGCATGGGGTAATCACATAGTTCATTGGCATAAAGCAAAAGATAGTGAGAAAAGTCCACAGCGGGCGAGTGAAACGAGTATTCAGCGGCAGAGATTGCTGGCAAAGGTAAAAATCGAGACTCACTACGCTTATCACCGTTACTTTATCGATGAAAATGAGTTGCTGAGTCGAATTGAATCACTACCCTCAATGCCTGTTTCTATTGTACACGGTAATTTCGATTTGACCTGTACTATGGAGTCGGCTTGGCTACTGCACCAGGCTATCCCTGATTCAAGATTTATTCAGCTGCAGCAGACGGGTCATATTATCGAGGAACCTGCAATGATTTCTGCTCTGTTGCATGAGACTGACCGGTTTAGAGTGATGTTATCCGGAAGTTAGGCGGGATAAGGGCACCTCATAGATTACCTCTGGATTGCCACTATTTTTCGAGCATCAGAGCTTGATAACCCTATAGAGATGCTTTCTGTCGCATCTGGAAATATTCCGCTTACTGGCTGCTTGCTTCCGGCCACTTATCAGAGGTCAACTTTTTTGAATTTCGCATATTGCGGAATACCAAGGGTGCTGCATCACTCTCTTTTTTATTATTCGCTTGTTCAACCATTTGAACCATCTGTTGATGATGTGGTGATTTATTGCATACCGGATCGGCATTGGTTGCATCGCCAGTGAGCAGGTAGGCCTGGCAGCGACAGCCACCAAAATCCTTCTCTTTTTCAGAGCAGCTCTGGCAAGGTTCTTTCATCCATCCAAATCCACGAAACTTATTGAAATCCGATGATTCATTCCATATCCAATCAACACTGTGATCTCGTACATTTGGAAATGTAAGTCCGGGTAGTTCACTGGCAGCATGGCAGGGCAGGGCAGTGCCGTCAGGCGCAACAGTGAGGAATACTGCTCCCCATCCGTTCATGCAGGCTTTTGGCCGTGCTTCATGGTAATCGGGGACTACATAGAAGATCCGCATCTTTCCCTTGTATTTCTCTTGATAGCGATGGGCAACGGCCTCTGCGGCTTCGACTTGCTCTTGTGTAGGCAGTAATTGTTCACGATTGTGCAGTGCCCAACCGTAATATTGAGTGGTGGCCAGTTCAACATAGTCGGCTTCCAGCGCGTAGGACATCTCCAGGATCTGTTCTACCTGGTCTTCATTATGACGATGAAGAACAAAACATAGCACCATCGGGTAGTCGTACTTCTTCACCAACCGAGCCATTTCCATTTTGTGTTGAAAGGAGTTATTGCCTGCAATAAAGTTGTTTAGCTCTTCACTACTGGCTTGAAAGCTGACCTGTATATGATCCAGTCCCGCCTCTTTGAAGCCTTTGATGCGGGCTTCATCCATGCCTACCCCCGAGGTAAGCAGGTTAGTGTAGTAACCCATTTGATGGGCTTCTGCGATTAATATCTCCAGGTCTTTACGAACCAGTGCCTCGCCGCCAGAAAATCCGAGCTGGACTGCACCCATGGCCCTGGCTTCACGAAATACTCTGATCCACTCTTCCGTTGATAATTCATCTTTATACCGTGCGATATCAAGCGGATTGGAACAATAGGGGCATTGCAACGGGCATTTATAGGTCAACTCCGCCAATAACCAGAGTGGTTTAGGCGGGCTTGTGTCGGATCCATTGGTTGTCATAAGCGGTATCCAGAAATTGGTAGACATCATCCTCCAGGTCCGTTTCGGGGAATGTCGATTTTAGATCATTCAAGATCAGGGCGACGCTGGCTTCACCATCACATCGCTTGAGAATCTCACCTGCAGCAGGATTCAGTTTGACCATTCCCTCAGGATAGAGAATCACATGACATCCTTGTGCCTCTTCCCACTGAAAACGAAAAGTGGGTGCGATCTGGGGAATATCATCTGCTTTAAAATGATTATTCATGGGTCAGGCCGGTATGTTGTGATAAGGCGGTTTGTTTTCCACATAGGCCATCCACATGCAATCGAGCATCGTCCAGAGAATGTCTAGTTTAAACTGCAGAACTTCTAACATTTTCTCCTGTTGCTCTCGGCTTTTGTAGTAATTCAAGGTGATATCCAGTCCGTGCTTTACGTCACGTCGTGCTTCAGTCAGGCGTTTACGAAAGTAGTGGTAACCACGCTCATCAATCCAGGGATAATATTTGGGCCAGTTATCGAGTCGGTTCTGATGAATGGTTGGGGCAAAGAGTTCTGTCAGTGATGAACTTGCTGCGATTTCCCAGGGTTGCTGGCGAGCGAAGTTTACATAGGCATCGATAGCAAATTTAACGCCGGGGAGCAGATGTTTGTGCGAGAGCAGATCCTCTCTGGGTAGACCTACTGCCTCACCCAGTAACAGCCAGGCTTCAATACCACCTTCATCGCCCTGTGTGCCATCATGGTCAATCATACGCTGTATCCAGTGTCGGCGAACATCCCGATCAGGACAGTTGGACATGATTGCTGCATCCTTGACCGGAATGATGACCTGGTAATAAAAGCGGTTGGCGACCCAACCCTGAATTGCCGGCTTATCCAGTTTTCCACTATTCATCAACAGATGAAATTCATGATTGATGTGGTAGAACTTCTCTTTTTCTCGCAGTTTGCTTTCGAACTCTTCCTTTGACCATGGGGCGTGTAAATTTGGGGTCATAACTCTTCTCGTTTATAGTTCTATCTGCATGCCATCGTGGGAGACTTCGATACCTGCTTCAGTTAACGCCAGGCGCTCAGGAGAATCGTCCACGAGGATTGGATTTGTGTTGTTAATATGAATCAGTATTTTTCTTGGCTTGGTCAAACTACCCAGAATCTCCATGATGCCTCCATCACCTGACTGATCGAGATGTCCCATTTCACTCCCCAGCTTTTGGCTGATACCAGCCTGCACCATCTCATTGTCCTTCCACAGGGTGCCATCGACCAAGACACAGTCGGCCTGTTGCATGTAAGGCAAGATATGGGGTTCCATGGAACCAAGCCCGGGAGCATAGAATAGGTTCTGACCAGTGACACTATTCTGCACCCTGATACCGACGTTATCGCCAGGTACAGTGTTGTGGCGATGGGGAGAGTAGGGGGGGGCTTCGCTCTTCAATGGAACCGCAGTAAAGAGCAGACCGTCGATGCCTGGGATGGTAAAAGTGGATTCATCTGTCTTAACTTCGTGCCAGTTAACACCCCTGAAATGACCAAGGATATTGAAGATGGGATAGCCAGTGGTTAAGTCATCATGTACGGCTTGAGTGCAATAGACGTCCCATGGCTCTGTATGCTCTCGTAGCAGCAAAAGCCCTGTGGTGTGATCAATCTGTGCGTCGACTAACAGAATTGCACGGATTGCCGTGTCCCGTATCGATCTACCAGGCTGTAGTGTTGGAAAGGCATCGAGTTGTGCACGAATGTCTGGCGAAGCATTGAAGAGTACCCACTCTTTTCCGTTAGCGCTAACGGCGATGGATGATTGTGTACGGGGGGTAGCTTTGATGGTGCCAGCTCTGACACCCTGGCAGTTTGGGCAGTTACAGTTCCACTGGGGAAAGCCACCACCCGCACCGGAACCTAGAATGTGTATTAGCATATAGTTTTGTTGTTATATGTTACCACCTGTATTACAGGTGGTAACAGTAGTGACCTGCTAGCGGTTGTTGATATAGAGATTTATTTCAAAACCAAAACGCAGATCTTCATAGGAAGGTGTAGACCATTTCATGTGACATCACTCCTCAAGTTTGTAGTGCTTTTTAGCGAATTAACTCTGTTATAACTTCACTATCAGTCTCTGACAGCGTAACCACTTCATAGCAAATGTTGTGCCTTTTAATTGAAATGGTAGATTTATACAGGTTTTTTACCCTATATGAGGGTATGACAGACAATATGGCAGAAAATGGTTGGGAAATTTTCCTGTCGCACTTGTCAACTTGGGATATTGTTGACCGGGGGGTGTGCCACAAAAGGGACAGTTGAATCAAAGATGACTGATAACATCGGATAGTTTTTTAAGGCCCATCCTTAAAAATATAAAAGGAGGATGGATATAATCATTTTTCGACTGGACCATTGGCTTGTCAGAGAGGAACAGAATATCCAGGAAATTGGGGGCGCAGAGAGTAGTCTGAGCTCTATGAGCACCAGATCAGTATCTCTCCCTTGCCATCACAGCTTAGATCTCCAAGCCAACGTTGAACCCGTGTTCCCTTTTCGATGAGATTATCGAATCCTGAATCAGACGGGATATTTTGGCTGAGCAGGGCAAGAAAACTGAGTGTCTGTTGACCATTGTCGTTGAATGTAGCGGGTAACGATGTCGGCTCATTGCCAGTAATCAGCGTGCCACGGCGCATAGCCATGCCAGTCTGTTTTCCACTTTTACCACCTACGATGATGGTTCCAGCAACCATTCGTGAGGCACAATAATCGCCACTATTACCACCAATCAGGATTGTTCCTCGACGCATCAGGTCGCCAGCCCGGTCACCTGCATTACCTTTAACGATGATCGATCCACCACGCATTCCCTGACGCTCTCCTGTAAGGGCGCCACCAAGAAAATCCCCGGCGTTACCTTTAATGGTCAGTCGGCCAGACTTCATGGCACAGCCAGCGGCAACTCCTGCGTCTCCTGTTACAAGGATCTCACCACTTTTCATGGCGCATCCCAGGTAGGCGCCTGCACTACCTTCAACAATGATTTTACCACTGCTCATATCTGCACCAATGCAATCAAGTCGGTCACTCTCAGACTGAATAATTAACTGCTCTGATGCACTACCCTCTATCTCGAACAGCTCGCCGAGGTCTATCTGCCGGTTACCCTGCCAAACAGGGATGCGGGCAATTTCATGTGCTGATTTTCCAGCGAGTGATTCTGGGGTGAACGGACTCATGTCGATTCGTTGAGCAAGCGGATACTTTAATCTCAAGGTCAGGCAACTCATGCCATCACCTCCCGTAAGTGGAAGTGAAATTGACCCAATTTACCCCCATAATTTCCAGCAGAAATGCGCTTGATACCTGCCTCTGCACCCAGTTCACAGACTGCACTGATACCGGTGCGGGTAGCGAGCATTACATCGGTATCCGTTAAACCGTTAATAACAATCTCCATCACTGAACCGATATCTTCATCAAGATTGGATTTGACCAGACCTCTCAGAGTTGGGCAGTAAGCATCATTGGTTGAGGCCATCAGCGTTTTGTACTTTGATCCGACTTTTGACCCTGAACGAACGATACCGCCAGGAAAAGGCATAATGATATTCGGAATAATGCTCATTGCCTCTATAGCCTTTTCACAGGCGGTTAATGCCTGCTGTTGACTCTCAGCCAACACCAGAAAGTTACCACCACCTACAGCAGGCACCCTGGCGACACTCTCTTCGCAAAGAAACTCACCATCCATCACCGGCACCCGCCAATAACGTGAGCCACCAATCTGTTTCGAAATCTGGTAGCCATCACCAAAAAAGCGCAGATTCTTACCCAGGGGTATCAGTTTTTCACCCTGCATGCCTGAGAAAATTGCAGTGGTGGGGCAGGTCAATATACATTGACCGACTCGGGTCTCCAGCTGCTTTGCCAGGGCTTTACCCGACATACCAAACAGCAACACACTGACACCTGGTCGTCCATCAGGGGTTTCATCCTGCTCAAGTTCCGCTTCGATACCCGCTTCTACGCCACAACCAATGACCGATGTGGCAAAGCCGGTCATGGTCTCACCGGCGATGCGCGCCCAACGGGGATTGATTGCGGTGATGATGACGCGGGTTGCACTCATGCCGAAGGCTTCGGCAAAGGTATCCTCGATTTCAGTACCGTTAATGATCATGCTCGGCTGTCCATACAGGGGTGAATGTTGACCGGACTGCCAATGCCTTCAGACATCTCATCATCTGAAATCATAAAATTCTGCATATCCATACTGTGATAACGTTCAAACCAACGCCCAATCACCTTCTCTATACCTGGATCGAACTCTGGTCGCACCACTTGGGTGGCTCCAGTGACTGGTGCTGTGATCCGACCCTCCTCAACAATAACCTGGCCCTGTTTGAAAACCATCATAGGTCGCTCAAACATCTGCTCAGGATTACTGTTGGCGTGATAAACGGTGATATCTGCCATGGCCCCAGGCGCCAAGTGTCCACGGTCTTTCAGGCCTAAAATCCGGGCTGGTGCTGCACGGGTCATAATTGCGATTTCGTAGAGTGAATATTCCCTATTCATACTCTTCAGGTGACTGGCAGCAGCCGCATCGGGATTAATCTGTGCCAAGAGATCATTGCGGAAGCTGCGGTCCATTAAAAGTCTTATTAAATGGGGATAGCTGGTAAAGGGGGCGCCGTTCGGATGATCCGTTGTGAGAAAGACACGCCACGGATCGTCTACCATCAGAAACAGCTCCAGTCCTATCGCCCATTGCAAAGCGTTGACAAAATTCTTGTCCCGATATCGAAACGGAACCACACCGCAACCGGCATCGCACTCGATGTCCATACAGGTCCACTTGTTTGGGTGGGCGTGGCTATGGTTGGCATGTTGCGCCATGGTGTCGCCAGAAACTGTAACTGTCTGACCGAACATCACCTGTCCGACATCAATGGAGACATTAGGCTGCTTGTTGACCGCTTCGGCAATTTCTGCAGCTGAAGAAGAGAATTTCTTATCCCCTTCAGTGCCGTAGCTATGGAACTGGATATGGGTCAGATGAATCGGGTATCCCTCTGTTGCATCCATGGTGGCCAGTGTTGACTGATAGTTACCTGGTACACCAAGGTTACTGGCATGAACATGCAGAGGATGAGGGACGCCAAGTTCATTCAGAGCACGGCTCAGAGTACGTACTATATCGCGAGGCCTGAGCTTGTAATGTGGATGTAGATCATCAACATCCAGTTTCCGCTGATTGAACTTGAAGGCATTGATACCACCTGGGTTGACCACTTTTATGCCGATGCACTGCGAGGCTTTCATCGTCCATGCAACATAGTCATTGATCGTCTGCTGTTCAGCACCCTCGGCCATCAGTTGTAACAACAGGTCGTCATTACCGAGCATTGCATAACCACCTGTGTCGATCATTGGGGTATCTGCCATCTCCATATGAGCCTGTCTTGCGTTCACAGGCAGTACTGCAGGTTCGAAGCAACTGGTATAGCCCATCTCTGCATAACGATAACCTGCCGACAGGGTAGAGGGCGCTGCATGTCCACCTCCTGAGCGGGTCAGGTCGGTTTTCAATCTGTGGTTGCCTCGTTGATCCTCAGGCAACATGGTGCGCGCAATATTGACTTTACCGCCGCCGATATGGGTATGCAGATCAATAGCACCAGCCATCACAATCTTACCCTCAAGGGAATAGGTCTTCTGTATGGTCTCATCACTTTTTGGAGCAGGGACAATGATGCCGTCACGAATATAGATGTCTCTGATTTCACCTTCGACACTGTTTGCTGGATCGTAGACTCTGGCGCCTGCAAGCTTAATCAACATGCGCTTGTCCTCTCTGACGCTGTCTTGTTCGATTGCACCCTTTCGAGTAACTGCTGCATAACTCTGGCGACAGATGGAAGATCGCTATCCCTCAACTTTCCCAGAGGTAGCGGACAGACGGAATCACTTCGATACCAATGTCCATGATGATCTATACCCGGCACCCCGACCGGGATAAAGAGCGTAGGTTGTTTCTCAAATTTCATACCGGCATGACCCAAAACAATGGTTGGAGATTCACAGACCGGTGGTAGCGCCTGAGGTGATAAGGATGAGGTCCAGATCAACAGATCACTCTCACCACGGCTTAATAGATCCTGCCAGCGGTTGAGGCGTGGATCATGCTCAGGATAACCTCGATTCAACCGGGTACGCAGAGGGTATCCAAGCTGCCAGGTACAGACCTGATTGCTGGTAATATCCCCTTGGCTTCCGGCAAGGGGGAGGGCAGCGCTGCGGGTTTTTTCATTGAGTGCTTTTGCCAGTTCTGCCAAACCTTGCACAATCAACTCAGCATGGGGCATATCGAGTTCTGCAGCACTCCAGCAGATGACACTGTATTTCGCCTGTAACAGTTGTTCGGCCAAGCCAGTCAGGGAATCACCCAGATGACCAGGATTAACGGGTTTGCCGGCAACCAGACCGCGTAGCAAGCTGACAATATCTGATATAGAGTCGATTTCAGTTGTAATAACCGTTGGATTCAGGGCTGCCAACTCTCCTGGTAGATCCTCATCCTGCCAGGGACCCAGTAACACAATCTTTCGTTGACCTTGCTTGGTGAAGAGCGACTCCTGAGGATGAAATACCCGTTCGACGAGACGAGGAAAACGATCGGTAGCCTGCTTACCCACCAGGAGCACCAGATCTGCTCGGTTACGTACTTCAGAAAAGGTGGTGGTAAACCAGCCGTTATCCTGCACCACGCGAAGATTCCTGAACATGGCATCGCCATTGAGATGATCCAACGTTGCACCACAATGGTCGGCCACATTCAGTATGCTACGCATGCCGTTTACATCAGTAGCTAAACCCGCAAATAGTGGAGAGACAGAATCCCGCAATAACTGGGCGCCCAGTGACAATGCTTCATCCATTGTGCTTGCGGAGCCTTCAATCATAGGGGTTGGGTCAGCATTATCGAAGGCTGTGTTGTAAAAGCTGCGTGCCTTTTCACAACTGTTATTCAATGATTTCAGCTGACCATCATCTACCGTGATCTGCAGATCATCGCAGCTCAATCCGCAGCCGGGGCAGGTCACTGAATTCATGGTTTGTTGTAATGTGTTATTCCACATGTGGTATCAATGATCCTGTTGGCGATGCGGTGAATAATCCATGCAGTAGTGCAGAAAGTGTGCCACTTTATAAATAACCCGTACTGCAGGAGCATCAATAGGGCACCTCTATTAACTGCTTATGCCCTCTGGCTTTACGACCCGTTCAAAATCAAGGCGTGGGCCGCAGACAAGGGTTGCTCCCTTGAGTTATGTTTCTTTATCAATTTGCAAGCTAACTGGTCAAAACCTAATGTGTTTTTGTACCTGCACATTCATTGGGAATGGTCAACTGTTTAATGCTGGGGCATGGCATGTGACACATTGATTCAAGTCAGGTGCATTGAACTGTAGGTCTGGAAAGGAATTAAACACTTATCACAACCCCCGTTCCAGTTAACACCATTTACCAACAATCAGGACTCATCGAGCAATGGATGCTGCATATGAAATCAGTTGATGACTACTCTAAACACCCTCTGAATCCACTCTCCAATCTCTCATGCTTGCTGTCAATAGCTTGTTTTTCGTTACTGGCTGCGCACAGGTTATTTGTGACAATCTCTTCTCTGTTTAGGTCACATAGCACTCTAGTCAAGAGTAGATTTTGCATATTACAAATCCTATTGAGAGAGTGTCGATGCTGACGGTTTATAGCTTTCAGGTTTGCAGGCATGCAAATTGCAGGAGGTGAATTGATAATGAGAATTAATGAAGGCGACCAAATGATATACCCGTCCATATCCAGTCATGAAGGACTCCAGGTGGAAGTTGAGGCACCTGCACGCCTGCATCTGGGTTTCCTCGATCTGCACGGTGGTCTGGGGAGACGATTTGGCAGTATAGGCCTGACCATCGATACTCTGGCAACTCACTTAAGGGCTGCAAAATCAACAGAAATTACTGCCAGTGGCCCAGGAGAGGCGCGGGCAATCAAATATGCAAGACGATACCTTGAGGCTCGGGGCTTGAAAGGTGGCGTCGATATCAAGTTGATGCAAGCGATTCCAGACCATGTGGGTTTGGGCTCAGGTACCCAGATGGCGCTGGCCGTAGGAACAGCAATTGAACGCCTATATGGTGGCGATAGTGATAGTAGAGCCATTGCCCAGTGTATGGAGCGCGGTGTTAGATCGGGAATCGGTATAGGCGCATTTGAGCAAGGTGGTTTCATACTCGATTGTGGTCGGGGCGAGATTGACGCTGTCCCCCCAGTTGCAGTCAGGCTCGATTTTCCCAAAGCATGGCGAGCTTTGTTGCTGTTTGATACTCGGGGGCAAGGGTTACATGGTGAAGCTGAGTTAACAGCATTCTCAGACCTGCCGGAATTCCCGGAGCAATCTGCAGCAGATCTGTGTCGACTGGTGATGATGCAGGTGATCCCAGGTGTCATGGAGGCTCAACTCTCTCCATTCTCAAATGCGATTGGAAAGATTCAACAGGTGGTTGGTGACCATTTCTCTCCGGCCCAGGGTGGACGTTTCACCAGCCCGGTGATTTCTGCTGCTTTGGAATGGATTTCAGATCAGGGATTCAACGGCATTGGTCAGAGCTCATGGGGCCCCACCGGATTTGTGCTGCTCGAAGATGCTGATCAGGCCGATTGGCTTGAACAATCACTCAAACACCATTTTGGCGAGTTCTCATCATTCCGTTGCCAGCAGGTTGCAGCTCGCAACCAAGGTGCGGATATCACCCTTTTACAACAACCCACAAGACTTATAAACAACAAGCGAGCCCGTTGATGGAAAGACCTTATTTGCTGCATATGCTGAGTGCAGTCAAGAATCTCAGCCCTTTTGACGTAAATATGGCGTACGACGCCGGGTGGACTGCCTGTACACCCTACATCAACGTGACTGTGGATGAGGTACAGGATCTGGTTCAGGACGCAATCTTCTCTCGTGGTCCAAAAGGGGTTAAGCGGACAGGCATATTCATTGGCGGCCGGGATGCTCATGTGGCGATGGAGATGATGAATAGAGCAAAACAGTCGATGGTGCCACCTTTCGAGGTATCCCTGTTTGCAGATCCCAGCGGCGCCTTCACAACGGCTGCAGGAATGGTCGCATGTGTAGAAAGAGAGCTCAAGAAGCTCGATAGCAAAGGATTGCAGGATATGCGTGTGATGGTATTCGGTGGTACAGGGCCTGTCGGATCCACAGCAGCGATGCTCGCCTCCAATGCAGGTGCCGAGGCAGTGATTGTCAGTCATGACACCCTGGATAAAGCTGAAGGTTTAGTGGCGTTATGCAATCAACGATACGGTTCTACAATGTCTGCCGCTGTGGCGAGCAACGATGAAATGATTATTGAACTTGCCAGCCAGGCTGATGTGGTTTTCAACGCAGCCAAAGCGGGTGTTCAGGTGCTGAATAAGAGTCATATACAAAAAGCTGAACGACTCAAAGTTGCCTGTGATGTGAATGCGGTACCCCCGGAAGGTATTGAAGGGGTAGGGGTGATGGATGATGGTGTGGCAATCGCCGATTCGCCGAGTGGTGCTGTGGGTATAGGCGCGTTGGCAGTAGGAAATGTGAAATACCAGACCCAACACAGATTATTGAAACAAATGTTTGAAACCGGTAATCCTGAATTTCTTGATTTCAGCAGTGCCTTTGAGGTGGCAAGAGCCTATGTCAGTTGAGCATAAAGCGTTATTGGTTCTGGCTAACAGCGGTAGAGCTATAGCAGAGTCAGCAGTTCGCAGTGGTTACCAGGTCACAGTACTTGACGGTTTCTGTGATCAAGACACTTTGGCTATAGCTGATTGCTGGCCTGTCAGTCGAGGGTTCTTGCGACAAGATATGGATATGTTCGTCGACGAAATTGTCTCTCATGCCCCAGACGATATCAGTGGAGTGATCTTCGGTGCGGGATTGGAAGAATCATCTGCATTGTTGAAGCGATTATCAAATGTATTTCAGCTTTATGGCAATGACCCTGATGTGTTTGAGATAATAGGAAAACCTCGTCGCTATTTCTCTTTGCTAAACAGGTTGAGGATCCCCTATCCAGAAGTCAGCTTTACCCCGCCATATTCAGCGGTTGAAAAAACTTGGCTGATAAAACGAACAGGCAGTTGTGGTGGCCAGGGGGTAGCCTATTTTGATCCTCAGCACTCTGCGGCAGATTACAAATGTTACTACCAAAAACATCTCCCAGGGCAGGTGATGTCAGTTCTCTTTATTGCCGATGGCAAACGGCACAGAACCATTGGCTATAACAGGTTAGGAATGGACTCTGCCAATGCGCCTGCACCATTTCTTTACACCGGTGCGATAGGCCAGGCTTCACTGAATGGAATTCAGCGACATCAGCTGGACAATATCATAGAAAAGCTGGTGTTCGAGTTGGGATTACGCGGTGTAAACAGCTTTGACTTCATACTCAATGATAACGATCTCTACCTGATTGATCTTAATCCAAGACCATCAGCCACACTGGAGTTGTATGAACATCTATTAACTGACGGTTGGATTAAACATCATATCCAAGCTTGCCAGGGCCAACTGCCAATTGTGCCTATGGTGAGCAGTGCTGTTGTGCATGGTCATCAAATTGTCTATGCACCAAGAACGCTTCAAATTCCATTCTCTATGAACTGGCCTGACTGGGTAAAAGATCGTCCTGCTGACGGAACCCGCATCGTCGAGGGACAACCACTGTGCAGTCTGTTTGCAACCGACACAAGTGTGGACAGGGTAGAAGCTGTTTTAGAAAGCTACCAGGAAGATATTTTACAAATGTTCGGCACATTCTCCAGTGAATCGAAGCAACGTAAGGCGGTGGTATGAAGATGCCCAGTATCAATGCCTTGACTCAACCCTTGGTGGAATCACTACAGTCTGATGCAGACCAATTGAGAATTGCAGTTGAGCGCCTGGAAAACGGCTGTGTCATTGTAGACGCAGGGATCAATGTACCAGGCTCTCTGGAAGCTGGACGCAGAATAGCAGAGATCTGTCTTGGTGGTTTGGGCCGTGTCAGTTTAAGTGGCAGTGGGCCGGTGGCCGGTTGGCCGCTCTCTGTTCACGTACAGACAACGAATCCAGTCCTCGCCTGTCTGGGCAGTCAGTATGCAGGCTGGAGTCTGTCCCACAAAGAAGAGGGTCAAAAAGGCTTTAACGCACTGGGTTCCGGACCCGGTCGTGTACTGGCATACAAAGAGCCACTGTTGAAAGAGATGGGCTATCGGGATCAGGCAGATTCCACCTGTCTGGTGCTCGAGGTTGATCGATTTCCACCGCAGCCCCTGTGCGAGAAAATCGCACGGGATTGCGGAATAGATGTAGCGAACCTGACACTGATTCTGACGCCTACCAGCAGTCTTGCTGGAACAGTACAGATCGTTGCCAGAGTTCTGGAAGTTGCAATGCACAAAGCCCATGAATTGGGATTTGACCTGGATTCTATTCAAGATGGATTTGGTAGTGCACCGTTGCCACCGCCAGCACCAGATTTTCTAAATGCCATGGGTCGAACCAACGATGCAATTCTATTTGCCGGTCTGGTGCAACTGTTTGTCAATGGAGAGGATGGGGCAGCCGAAAAGCTGGCAACTGACCTGCCCAGTAGTGCATCACGAGACTATGGGCGTCCATTTGCCGAAGTTTTCAAAGCCTATGAATATGATTTTTTCAAAATTGACCCGATGTTGTTCAGCCCGGCGAGGGTAGTGGTGAGTTCGCTTGAGAGCGGAAACAGTTACGCAGGGGGTAAACTCGATAATACCCTGCTCACGGCCTCCTTCGGTATAGCACCATGAGTAATCGTATTGCTATTTTTACCGATGATCCAGGTTGGCATGGGGCTCGTTTGCGCGAGGCTTTCAATGCCCATGGATACAGCAGTGAATTCGTCTCTTTACAAGAGTGCGGGTTTACTCTCAATAGTGGTCGACACGGTTTGTTGATACCTGGCTTCGAAACACTCCCTGACGGGGTTTTCGTTAGGGGCGTTCCTGGTGGAACACTTGAGCAGGTTGTGCACTACCTCGATATTCTGCATGCCCTTAAACATCTTGGTGTCTGTGTCTACAATGATGCACGAGCGATCGAACGCAGTGTGGATAAAGGCATGACCAGCTTTCTGTTGCACACAGCAGGCATACCGACACCACCAACCTGGGTTCTGCAAGCTGGACATGATCTGCAGAAGATTGCGATGAAAGAGTTCGAGGCAGGCCATGAACTGGTACTTAAGCCCCTGTTCGGTTCCCAGGGGAATGGACTTATGAGAGTCAGAAACTTTGAGGAACTCCCGGATTCGGAGTCATATAACGGTATCTACTATCTACAGCGTTATATCTCCACCGGTAGAGAAGATGTCCATGATTGGCGCGTATTTGTCATTAATGGCAAAGCAGTTGCAGCGATGCTGCGTCGAGGAAAGGGATGGATCAGTAATGTGGCTCAAGGGGCACGCTGTCATGCAGCAGTGCTGGATCAGGAACTAAAAGAGCTGGCAGAAGCAGCTGCTGGTGCCTTGGATATGAGCTATGCCGGTATTGATATTCTGCGCGATGGTAGAGATCAGCCCTATGTTTTGGAAGTCAACAGTATTCCGGCCTGGAAAGGATTACAACAGGTAACACCGCATGATGTAACTGATCTACTGGTTGAAGACTTTCTTGGTTGTTGTCAAAACAAACCATTGACGGAGGTGGTCTGGTGACCGAGTTCCTGATAGAGGGTGGTGATCTAAGGCAGCAGATAGAAGCAGCTTATCATCAGTCTTGCCTGAGTGAACTTGATGCCCTGAAACCAGGTAATGTCCATCGCTACGCAGATGGACACGGCATGACCCTGGAGGATTTTACAAATAGCGCTAATGTCAGCGCTAAACCTTTGACAGCGCCTGGCTTGGGATTGGGAGAGCGTATCTACCGAGCCGTTGAAGCTACCCACGATGCAGTGGGCTGCAATACCAATCTTGGCATTCTGATGTTGTGTGCGCCACTGATTCAAGCAATGCTTGATAAAGACAGCAGTAAAACCAAGTTGCGTGACAGATTGTGCAATGTTCTGACTCAGGCCAATGAAGAAGATATGGATTGGTTGTTTCGTGCGATTCGATTGGCTGCACCAGGAGGGCTTGGAGCGTCAGCGAAGCATGATGTTTTTGAGACACCCACAGGTCATCTGCTCGAAGTGATGGAGCATGCATCAAATAGAGATACCATTGCACGCCAATATGCAACAGGCTACGCAAATCTTTTCGATTTCGCACTTCCACAGCTTCGTGAATATGAGCAGCGTTGGCAAAGTAGAGAGTGGGTTATCACCGGTCTGTTTCTCAGTTTATTGGCGCGCTTTCCTGATACACATATTCAACGCAAGCATGGGCTTTACAGGGCGACTGTGATCAGTCTCCATGTGGCAAAACTGGAAGAAGAGTTGTCCCATGCAAGCACACCCGAACATTTTCATTTACGTCTGTTACAAACAGACTACGAATTCAAACGTAAAGGTATCAATCCCGGTACCTCTGCAGATATGACTGTAGCTACGCTATTCATAGCGCATCTGGAATCGATATCTGCTGTGTTTGAACTTAATACGGGAACTTCCCGTGTCCGCGATTCCCGCCCAAATGAGGTGGGAAACGAAGTTAACTCTCAATAAAAAGGTAAGGAGAAACTGAATGTCAGTTATCAATAGAACAATGGTCGGAGAATCGCTGGTCGGAGATGGCAACGAGGTTGCACATATCGATCTTCTGATTGGTCCTCGTGGATCTGCTGTAGAGACAGCTTTCTGTAACGGCTTGGTCAACAACAAAGATGGTTTTACTGCACTGCTTGCAGTGGTTGCTCCAAATCTGGCTTGCAAACCAAGCACCATGATGTTCAATAAAGTAACTATCAAAGGCGCTAAGCAGGCAGTACAGATGTTTGGCCCAGCACAGCGCGGTGTTGCCATGGCTGTTGCTGATTGCGTTGAAGATGGCACTATCCCTGCTGATGAGGCTGATGATCTCTTCATCTGTGTTGGTGTTTTCATCCATTGGGAAGCCGAGGATGATACAAAGATCCAGGATTACAACTATCAGGCAACCAAAGAGTCTATCAAGCGTGCTGTAAGTGGAGAACCTGCGGCCAGTGCTGTTGTGGCTCAGAAAGGTTCAGCTTCACATCCATTTGCTGCTCATGACTAATAGATTGATATTGGTTTTAGCATAAGGATCTGATCCGGCCATGCCCGGAATATTAATTCCGGGCATGTTATATTGAGGTGGTTTGTATCAGTTGTTTTGGCAGATTAAAAATGCCGTCATCGTCGCCATCTCGAATCAAATCAATGATCTTTACAGTCGATTTCAATTCGATTGTGTAGGATGAATTATGCAATGTCTCGAGTGTGGTACTGAACTAAACCGTCTCGACAACAGTCATTTACTCGACTGTTGTTCGCTGACCCTTCATGAATATGCAATCAGGCATCATCTGCCACTCGATCTTCTGCTTGAGCGGGATCAGGTCAATCTGGAAGAGAGGGTTGATGATTACACACAACCTCAAGCCTATCCTTCGGAGCGCGCCCGAGCCCTTTTCAGAGGATTAAAGTGGGCTGGATTGCTGCACAATGATGGAGAATTTACTTTAGTACCCGGCGAGATTCGTCGCTTGGATCTACTCCTATGGAGTCTACAGTGGTTACGTGAATATGGATTTCAGTTCCGCCAGGAGTATCGATATGCAGACACAACCCACAGGGTAGTCTCTCTGAATAGACTGAAGGTGCCCAGTGCTTTTCTTTCTCAGACTGTTGAGGCTCATTTGTCACCAGTACCGCCTCCCGATTTCGTCTGGAGTCTCGCTGTTCTCATTGCTCATGTCGGTGAATTGCAGGCTGGATATCTTTTCCTTCAGTTTCCAGGCCAGGCAGCGGGTAAGAGTGTGATGGCAGAGGCATCACAGCGTGGTATCAATTTTAAAGAACTGGATGCAGCTGACCATACCGATGGCCTGCTTCTACGTACCTTAACCATTTCCGATACAGATCGCTTATTAGACTTGGTAAGTGAGATTTTTACAGAGATGCCAGGTGTTCTGCAGAGGTTCGACCAGAAGACGCCACAAGTCACCGTCTCTAAAGAACTGGTTTTCGATGCAGCGCACTTTATTACTGACCATCCGGCCAAGTGCTCCAACCTGCATGGTGGCAGATATCTACTGCATGTCAAAGTAAGAGATCGCATAGATCCGATAACAGGTTGTGTGGTGGACTATGGATACCTTAAGCGGGTGGCAAATAGGCAGGTGATTGAAAAGTTTGATCACCATAACCTTAACTATGCAGCTACAGAACTGTCATGGCGCTCAAGTACCGAAATGTTATGTGTCTATATCTGGGAACAGTTAATAGAGTATCTCCCCGGATTGATAGAACTTGAGTTGTATGAAACGCCACAGTCATGGTGTAACTATACTGGTCCAAGTTTAGAGAGTTTTCAGCTGCAGGGTAGCGATCGTTTAATGACCCACTTTCTCGATGAGAGACTGGGGAGGTCATCATTAAGAAACCTGATTAAGGAGAAAACACCAGCATTGGAAGTTATTCGTAAATCAAGCGGCTAATATCAACTACCCAACAATAGTATTGATCTCAATACTATTAATTGCGCCTTGATGAAGGGCAGTGGAGATCAGAGCACCAGTTATGCCGAGAGCACTAAGCATCGTCAGATCTCTTTGGTCTCTGATGCCGCCTGCAGCGTAGAGATGAGTATCAGGTGAGAGTTTTTTCAGTCGTTCAAGCCTAGAGGTATCTGCACCTTTAGCACTACCGACCCGGGAGAGGGTCATGACGATAACATCTTTCGGCCATAGTTCCGTCAGATAATCGAGGTCATCCGGGCCTTTGAATTTGTCGTCGAAGAAATCGAGTGAAAGTATTGGCTTTGCAACCGAGGTGACCAGATGACTAAGATGTTCGATGCTGTTGACCGATTCAGTACCAATTACTGGCCTGGCAATCTGTGTAAGTCTGGCCAGCTCAGTCACTCCATTATCCACCCAAAAGGTGATTTCTTTATGATCATGGTGGAGCCTATCAATCACTTCAAAATTGGAGCCATCTCCTCTAATAGCATTGAGATCAGCGATGTAAACCGTGTCGAAAGCGTGAACCTGCAGCAGTGCGGAAAGGACTATCTGGGGATCGCTGGAGGAACAGAGCGGCGTATCGGAAGGCAGATAGGCTTCACGCTGACCTCTGATTGCGGTCACCACATCTCCGTTCATCAAGTCTATGACTGGAATAAGCTTCATTAGTATGGATAGCTAGCCATGAAAGTATTCGTCTTTGAGTATATTACGGGTGGTGGATTGCTGGACAGCCCTTTACCACCCTCCCTTGCCGAAGAGGGGGATATGATGCTGAAGTCATTAATCTCCGATCTTGTGGAAATCGAGGGTATAGAGGTGTTTGTAACACGAGATGCCAGATTGGGGCAGCTCGATCTGCCTGTAGTATGTCATATGTTGAATAGTATGGAGGATTTCACTGCTGCTTGGATAGAGTGTCTTGAGCAGGCTGATGCGGTCTGGCCGATCGCGCCTGAGTTCTCCAATGTGCTGCTGCATATCAGTGAAACAGTGGTCAACATGGGCAAATTACTGTTAAACAGTCCCCCCTCTGCAGTACAGATGACAACCAGCAAAATGTTGACATCCATCTGTTTGAGAGAAGAGGGTATCTCGGTTGTGCCCACCTACCGTTTCGAAGAGGGTGTGCCTGACCATCTGGGCAGTTGGGTGCTTAAACCGGATGATGGTGTTGGCTGTCAGGGAATCAGAATCTGTCGTGACCGGGATGAGCTTTGCCAGCAGTTTAACTATTTACCGGTGGGTGGAGACTATGTGGTTCAACCCTTTATCCATGGAAAACCTACAAGTATCAACTTATTGGTAGCTGGTGGTAAGGCACTACTGCTGAGTGTCAATCATCAAAGAATAGCAATGACAGACAATGGATTCATGCTTTTGGGGTGTGTTGTGAATGGCCACCTGAAAGATAAAAAGTGCTTTAGAAATCTTGGTAAAGCCGTAGCAGCTGCAATTCCGGATTTGTGGGGTATCATTGGTATCGATATTCTTGATACAGCAGAGGGCTTACAGGTGCTGGAGGTCAATCCTAGAGTGACCACCTCATATGTTGGGCTAAAGGAGTCTACCGGGGTCAACCCGGCTGCTTTGGTGTTTGACCTGTTGCAGAATAAACAGTGCTTGTCAGAAAAAATGCTTAATTCGTCCGTAGTAGATGTAAATCTGGAGTTTGCCGGTGCGGCATAATGCAATATTAGGTTGGGATCTCGGTGGCGCCCATACTAAAGCAGCCCTGGTCAATCAGCATGGCGGCGTGGATGCTGTGTTGCAGATAGCTTGTCCTCTTTGGCAGGGACTCGAGAATCTGCACTCAAGTATCGATGAAGTTCTGAACCAGGTTGGAGAGAATATCGGCTTGAAACATGCCGTCACCATGACAGGGGAGCTGGTCGATCTGTTTCCTGACCGTGAGAGTGGTGTAAATGCACTGATCGATAGTATGAGTCACCGCTTTGCAGGTGCAGACCTGGCAATCTTTGGCGGCATGTCGGGATTTTTGGATCACCAGGCTGCCAAAGTGAATACCAATCAGGTTGCATCAGCAAACTGGCTTGCCACGGCATCCTGGGCTGCCAACCGTCTGCCCGAAGGTTTATTGATTGATATGGGAAGTACCACCACCGATCTGATACCTTTTGCCGATAAGCGGCTGTTGGTTTCCGGCTATTCCGATCATCAGCGCCTGGTAGAGCAGACAATGATCTATACCGGCGTTGTGCGCACTCCATTGATGGCAATAGCAGATAAGGTCCCTTTTGCTGGGGAGTGGGTAGGTTTGATGGCGGAACACTTTGCAACAACTGCTGATATCTACAGACTCAATGGTGATCTGCCTGATGATGCAGACCTCCTGCCCAGTGCGGATGGTGGTGAAAAGAGTTGTCAGGGGAGTACCCGTCGATTAGCCCGTATGTTAGGTCTGGATGCGGATGCCAGCAACACTGCAGGTTGGCGAAGCGTCTCTGAGTTTATTGCTGAAAAACAGTTGCGATTGGTGCAGGATGCCTGTGAAAGGCATCTCTCGGCTCCTGGGTTGTCCACAGATGCCCCTCTGATAGGTGCAGGAGCAGGGCGCTTTATGATCGAGAAGATCAGTCGCAGATTGAATAGACCATACTTGGGGATAGAGTCACTCTTTTCCTGTGAACAAGAGATTCAGACCAAAGTGGCAGAGTGTGCGCCTGCAGTTGCTGTCGCCAGCCTAGCGATGGAGGGTTCAAAATGAAAATTCAGGCCCTCGACTTCCCCTACCGGCAGGATAGTGCCGAGTTGTTTGAGGCGATATGCCATCTTCCCTGGGCTGCGATGCTGGATAGTTGTCAGCCTTACAGCCAGCAGGGGCGTTACGATATCCTCTCGGCTGATCCAGTGACTGTATTGGTCACACATGGAGAGCATACCCGAATATCTTCTAATGGCAGCAATATGCGCCTCACTACAGAAGACCCTTTTCAACTGCTTCGTGAAGCCTTGGGGCCTCTGCAGGAAGGTATTGAGGGATTACCGTTTTGTGGCGGTGCAATCGGATATTTTGGCTATGACCTGGGGCGTCGTTTGGAACGGATGCCGACAATCGCTGAAGATATGGAGCAGTTGCCTGAAATGGCTGTGGGAATCTATGACTGGTCTTTGGTTGTGGATCACCAGCAACAGCGTAGCTGGCTGGTTGGGCAGAATCCTACCAGACTTGAGAAATTTCGCAGACTGATGTTGGGTGTTGGAGAGCGTTCGGCTAAATCCCGAGCAACAGAGCCTTATCGTGTATTAGGTGAAGTCTGCTCAAATATGACCCAGGCTGAATACCTGGAATCGATACAACGAATCAAACGCTATATCCTCGATGGCGACTGCTATCAGGTCAATTTCGCACAGCGCTTCTCGGTAGCGGCAGAAGGCGATCCCTGGCAAGCCTATAAAGGGTTGAGACAACTCAATGCGGCCCCATTCGCCGCCTACCTCAATACCCCTCAGTGTAAGGTGATGAGCTCCTCGCCAGAGCGCTTTCTGGAACTCCGGGCTGGCACAGTTGAAACCAAGCCTATCAAAGGAACAGCTCCCAGGGGAGAGGATCCGATCGAGGACATGATGCTTGCAGAACTACTCAAAGGCAGCACCAAGGATCAGGCTGAAAATTTGATGATTGTCGATCTGTTGCGCAATGATCTGGGTAAGGTCTGTGCAAATGGCACTGTTAAGGTACCTGAGTTATTTAAGCTTGAAAGTTTTTCCCGGGTACACCATCTGGTGAGTAAAGTCAGTGGTGAATTGGCTCAAGGAGAGGATGCCCTCTCACTGTTGCGGGCCTGTTTTCCCGGTGGCTCAATTACAGGTGCGCCAAAGCTGCGTGCGATGGAGATCATAGAAGAGCTTGAACCACATAGACGCGGTATCTACTGTGGCTCAATCGGATATGTCAGTTTTGATGGTGACATGGATAGCAACATCGCCATCAGAACTATGGTGCATGCAGATGGCATCACTCGATTGTATGCAGGTGGTGGCATAGTTGCCGATTCTGATCCCGAGGCTGAATATCGGGAGACCTACCATAAAGCTTCTGCACTGCTGGATCTCCTGCAGCAAATGGAACAGATGAATTCCGAAAAATGTGGGTAGTCAAATTCGGTGGCAGTCTCTTCAATGCAGATAATCTAAGAGAGTGGCTGGCGCTTTTTGCCGATAACCGCTCTCTGATCGTAGTCCCCGGTGGCGGACCTTTTGCCGATCAGGTGAGGCTTTCCCAAAACCAATTTGGCTTCGATGAAGCCACTGCCCATTGCATGGCCCTGCTTGCCATGGAGCAATATGGAAGGATGTTGTGTGGGCTACAGCCTGGATTACAAGTTGCCACCACACAAAAGGAGATTGAGGCATCCCTTGAAAGGGGGATTACCCCAGTCTGGATGCCAACATCGATGGTCATGGCAGATCCAGAGATTGAACAGAGCTGGCGTGTCACCTCTGATTCGTTGGCAGTGTGGCTTGCAGGACAACTCGGTATAGAGAGAGTGTTACTGGTGAAATCGATCACTTTCGATAAACCCAGTCTGAGCACAAAGATGCTTAAAGAGCATGATGTAGTGGATGATAGATTCGAGCACTACCTGCGGATGAACCCTGTTGAGGCTTGGATGGTAGGGCAGGAAGTTCATTCCCATTTAAGTGAGTTACTCAACAACCAGTATGAGTATGCCACCAGGGTAGTGATCTCTAAGCCTTAATTTACCCGACTACCCGCCATACTCACCACAGAAACTTAAGGGTATCTCAATTAATAGAGGTGCCCTTAACTTATACGCAGCAAACGCCAGCGGCTTGCAGGCAGATATCCAATCAAATTGAGACTCACTCTTTCGACTCTCAAGCTATCGCTTACTAACTACTTAATAAAATCAAATTGTGACCATGCACTGTTATGTGGCGTGTTTTTGTCAGCTTTGAACTGATTTAGACAGTTTCATTAATAAAGTAATTTATAAATAAAGCATCATAACCTAATGAAATAATTGCATAAACAATTATCAATGCATTGCTGGCATATGTTATGCAGAATATTAGTAAGATCTGATGTTATTGGTTTTATTTGGTTTTGCTGTATTAGCTATTTCTAAAGTACTGCTGCAACTGCCCGATATATTAAACATCAGACTATTGATGGTCTTGGATATGCGGCACGGACTCCTCTATCAGACAGGCCGTCCTTGTGACTAAATTGTCGATTATGATGCAGAGCATAGAGGTATCTTATGGAATTATGCGCAGTACTACTCTCCTGGGTGTTCACCCTCTCCGATCTCGAACAAGTCGAGAAAAATACCTGTCCCGAAATGCGTATGGTGGCTCACAGCTGGCTCGAAGAACAAGCCTGCAGTGGACGTTCCTGCAAGGTACTTGGTTGGTATCCTGGTGAAGGGGATGTGATCTATCTAGATGATCGTATGGATCTCGAAAACAACTTGTTCCACTCTTCTGTCGCACTGCATGAACTGGTTCATTGGCTTCAGGGTAAAGAGGGTGCACTGCTGCAAAACTGCGAGAGAAGTATAGAAGCAGAGCGTCAAGCCTACAGCATACAGAGCAAGTATCTGGTCGAGTACGGAACCTACTATCCAGTCGGAAGGGTTGTTCCTATGCTGCGTTGTGAGGATAAAGAGCCCATAGAGACATCTTAATCAGGATATCCCCATCAAATGACCAATCCAGGCGGCTATTTCTCATAATAGCCGCTCATTTTCCAATAATTTTGAGTTACCACCCCCTTTCCACTGTTGCAGATTGTGAACACAGCTGTGCCAAAGCAATCTGAATGTTGAACCTTTCAGCACGCGCCATAAACAAGTGTTACATTTTGCGTAGGGTGGGGCCATGCCCCAGCAAAAGTCGCTAAAAGCTAGCAAATAATGTCGATCATGAGTAAAAACAGGGATAATTTCACACCGTTTTCCTCCTCAATCCAGCAGGTACGGCCCCACCCTAAGAGCTTTTAATAGGGGGATGATCCGCCTATCTCATCTCTAGACACCTGAGTGCCTATAAATAGCTGATTCTGCTATCCGTAATGAGCAGCTAAACTGATTCTTTCGAAAAGCACTGATTGGATCTATATTTGCATACTATTTGTTGAGTCAGGTTGACGCTTACCTGGCACCCCAGGATACTTGAGGAACCTGGGAAGTAGTTAAAATACTTATAATATCGGAGCCAACCGTTGCAAAATCACGCGCAATCATTTGCAGTTAGTGTGCATCCGGGTGAGTTACACTTTAACTCAGCCCACTTCATCACATTTAACAACAGTTGTGAAAATCTTCATGGTCACAACTTTCATGTTCGTATTCAGGCCAATGGTGACAATAATGACGATGCCTTCGTCATCGATTTTGTCCAGCTCAATCGCCTCGCTGCAGAAGTCTGTCTGCAACTTCACGACAAGATACTTCTGCCTGGTAAGAGTAGAGAGGTTGATATAGAGGAGGTAGGTGAGCAGATCGAAGTCAAAAGTTACGACAAGCAGTTCTCCCTACCGGTTAGTAACTGCCTGATTCTCCCGATTGCCAACGCCACGGCAGAAATGCTCGCCTGGTACATCATGGAATCACTACTGCCGAAACTCGAATCAGACAACGCCTTGAACCATGTGGAGACCCTCGAGATCGCAGTGGAAGAGGCTGATCAGCAGTGGGGTATCTGTCGACGTGATTTCCGCACCAATTGAGATGGCTATAAAGGGTGTAGTGTAGTGTCAGAAAAGATCCTTTTTCTTACTGGTTCCCTGGCGGAGAAACAGCTCGTCCGGGTATTGCAGGAGATGAACGCTGATGCCTTCGAATGGCGAGTCCATAATCTTGGGCTCAAAGTTGCAGCACTGATGACAGCGGATATGATCAAGCGTCGTCTCACCGATATTGGAGATGCACAACGAATTTTAGTACCTGGCCGCTGCCGCGGAGACTTGGATCAACTCAGCCACCATTTTGGAATTCCAGTTGAGCGTGGCCCGGAAGAGTTGATGGACTTACCCCGATATTTCGGTATGGAGGGTAAGGCGCCCGATCTGAGTGGTTATGATGTTCGAATCTTCTCTGAAATCGTCGACGCACCAAATCTGACGATTGAAGCAATTATTCTGCAGGCAAAGGCGTATGCTGCTGATGGTGCAGATGTGATCGATCTGGGCTGTCTGCCTGAAACACCTTTTCCTCACCTGGCAGAGTCCGTACAGGCGCTTAAGGATGAGGGCTATCAGGTGAGTGTCGATTCCATGTTGTCTGAAGAGTTGCTGGCTGGCGGGGAAGCTGGCGCTGATTATCTTCTCAGCCTGCATGAGAATAACCTCTGGATTGCCGATAAGGTTGATTCAACACCAATATTGATTCCTGCCCAGCCAGGTGATTTGGATTCCCTGCAAAAGGCGATGAAACAGCTTGATGAACTGGGTCGTAGATACATTGCAGATCCGATTCTTGATCCGATCCATTTCGGTTTTACCGACTCAATCGTTCGCTATCAACGTCTGCGTAGTGACTATCCAGATGCTGAGATAATGATGGGTGTAGGTAATATCACAGAGCTGACAGAAGCAGATACTACAGGTATTAATGCGGTTTTAATGGGCATTATTTCAGAGCTTCATGTCACAAATATTCTATCTACCCAGGTCAGTCCACACTGTCGAAGTGCGATAAGAGAGGCAGATAGAGCACGACGGATCATGTATTGGGCGAGAGAGGAAAATAGATTGCCTAAGCAGGTTGATAGCGGCCTGACCGCTCTGCATGAAATCAAGCCATTTCCCTATAACGCCTCTGAGGTCAGTGACCTTGCCGCGGAGATTCGTGATCCCAATTTCAGAATACAGGTCAGTGATGAGGGGGTTCACTGCTTTAACAGGGATGGGATGCATACCCATAGTGACCCCTTCGATTTCTACCCGCAGCTGGGTGTTGAGAGTGATGGTGGTCACGCCTTCTACCTTGGCGTTGAGCTTGCCCGGGCAGAGATTGCACAGCAACTGGGTAAGCGCTATGTACAGGATCAACCACTAAGTTGGGGTGTCGCCCTACCTGAGGTCGTGCGGGATCTGAATCGCCAGGAGGCGCCTGGTACAACCATGAAAAAAGTCAGCCAGAGCAGGAAAAGATCATGATCCAGGAAGTTATCGTTACCTGTCGCAGTACAGATGGTGAAAACCAGATTGCACCGATGGGTGTGGTATGGCGAGAAGAGGAGGTTGTAGTTGCCCCCTTTCGTCCTTCACGGACACTCAATAATATCCTTGCCAGTGAATGTGCAGTGATCAACTATTGTGACGATGTAAGAGTATTCGCAGGCTGCCTTACCGGACGTTATGACTGGCCACTGCTTGAAGCTGAAAAGGTCTCCGCGCCAAGGCTCGCCAATGCACTGGCTCACACTGAGGTTCAACTGATGCGAGTGGAGGAGGATCCAATCCGCCCACGCTTGATTTGCAAACCACTATTTCAAGCCAACCATAGACCTTTCCAAGGTTTCAATAGAGCCCAATCAGCAGTATTGGAGTTGGCAATTCTTGTCAGTCGACTGGGCAGATTGTCGCATGAGAAAATTGAAAATGAGATTGCCTATCTCACCATCGCCATAGAGAAAACTGCAGGGGATCGAGAGAAGGAGGCTTGGGATTGGTTGATGGTTCGGGTTAACGATCTTCTGCAGTCTAGGGAGGGCGCAGTATGAGTAAACTCTTAGCCAGTGTGATTGATCACCAGGAGATGGAACTGGCAATTCATGCCGGAGCAGACATTATCGACCTAAAGAATCCTCACAGTGGTGCCCTCGGTGCACTGCCGATAGAGACAATAAACAGCTTGGTACTGCAATGCAGACATCGTTGTCCAGTCAGTGCAACCGTTGGTGATCTGCCTGCTGAACCCGCACAACTTACCCAGGCAATAGGAAGAACAGCAAGGTGCGGTGTCGACTATGTCAAGGTGGGGTTCTTCAGTAACGATAATTTGACTGAATGTTTACAGGCTATCTCCAGCCTCACAGACCAATATGCGGTTGTGGCGGTACTCTTTGCTGATCTTCAACCCCCACTGCATCAATTGAAGGCTTTTGCTTCAGCTGGTTTTCGTGGTGTTATGTTGGATACGGCAGGGAAGGGCGGAGGTGGGTTACTCAGCCACATCGATCTGGAATCGATAGCTCATTTCGTAGTAGAGAGCAGATCCCTTGGGATGCTGAACGGCTTGGCCGGATCACTCTCTTTACAGGATATTCCCAGGCTACTGCCACTAATGCCAGACTATCTTGGATTTCGTGGAGCACTTTGTGACCAGTCAGAGCGAACTGCGGGGATTATGCCGCATCGGTTGAGTGAAGTTCGCAACGCATTCACTTATAACGGCCAACCGGTTGAACAGCAATCCACATTCACAGGGGTGAATTATGGGGATTAGTTACTGGCAATCTGAAACTGATAACGAGGCCTCTACTGATTGGGTCGAGTCCCTCTCTACTTCACCCAGTTTTGTTTTCGATGAAAAACGTTTGGCTGAAAACCTTGCTCTATTGTCGCGCATCCGTTTGGCAAGCGGTTGTCATATGCTCTATTCAATCAAAGCATGTCCCTTTAAGGGGCTGTTGGAACAGATTCGTAATCATGTCGATGGCTTCTCCGTGAGTTCGCTGTTTGAAGCCAGGCTCGCCCATGAAGTCACAGGGGGTATGGGCGCAATGCATATCACCACACCGGGATTCCGACAGGATGAGTTAGCAGAAATTGGGGATCTTTGTGATGCAGTGAGCTTCAACTCACTGAGTCAGCTGGAACGCTTACCATTTCATTTAGCCGGCCGGGCAAAAATCGGTCTAAGGATCAATCCGCAACGCTCGTTTCTAGATGATCCACGCTATGATCCCTGTCGCGCCCACTCCAAACTCGGAGCCCCCTTGTCAGAAGTCGTTAAACACTGGCGGGAGGGAACCCTTCCAGCAAGTGGCATCAGTGGTCTGCATCTACATACCAATTTCTGTTCCAGTTCCTTCGCACCATTGCAATCGACAGTGGCCCATCTGCAAGAACAGTTACCAGAGTTGGTAAGACAAATTGAGTGGATCAACCTGGGGGGAGGTTACCAATTCCAGGTTGCACAGGATCTGGAGATACTGTTATCAACAATAGCTCATATTCAATCTGAATGGCAGGCTGAGGTCTATATGGAGCCTGGTACATCAGTAGTGGATGATGCAGGGGTATTGGTATCAACAGTCATTGATACTTTTGAAAGCGAGGGTAAATCGATAGCTGTACTCGATACCTCAGTCAACCATCTACCTGAAGTTTTTGAGTATCAGGTTAAACCCAAACTTCGCGGAGAAAAGAGTGAAGGGGCTTATTCGGTAATCCTGGCGGGTTGCACCTGTCTGAGTGGCGACCTGTTTGGTGAATACCAGTTCGACCGTCCACTTAGAATCAATGACCGGCTTATTTTTGAAAATGTTGGTGCCTACTCACTGATAAAAGCTTCCCGCTTTAACGGTCTTAATCTGCCATCAATCCACTTTCTTGATGATAATAACCAACTGCGTTTGATGAGGTCTTATGACTACGCAGATTATCATCAGCAATGGAGTGGAATGGATGTCGTTCAACAGACTTCCAAAACCAGTGCAGGGTAGGTTGTCTTGGACAACTATCAGCCCAAGGATTTTGTCGAGACCGCTGAAGGGTTGATCTTCGCTGTAGTTACAGAAGATCAGGAAGATCAACGTATCCTCTCTTCTCTCCGCTATCAGCGGACACCTAATGGATATAAGAAACTCAGCACATCAGAAGCTGAAAAGCTGTTGCAAGATAGCTATCCCTACTATCTCTACTACTCCACAACAAGAGATGTCTGGCTGCATGGTGTAGGTGTTGATCGAATCGTATATCACCACCAACCCAGGCTGCGCTTACTGGAGATTCTAGAGGCAGAACCGAACGACCAAATAGAAGCCAAACTGCAGCGATTGATTAAACTCTTTAAAGCGGAGGGTTTGGAAACAGCGGAGATTGGCGTGACTGGCTCCATGCTGATAGGTGCTCAAAAGCAGAGTTCTGACATAGATTTAGTCTTCTATCAGCGAGAGGCATTTTTCAAAGCCAGAGAAATCATCAAAACTCTAATCACTAAACAACAGTTGCAACCGCTGCATGAAACACTATGGCAGGACGCCTATGCACGACGCGGCTGCGCTCTGACATACGATGAATATTGTTGGCATGAACATCGCAAATATAATAAAGCAGCAATTGAAGAGACAAAATTTGATATCAGTCTGCTAACTGCTGATAGGTGGCAGGACCTTATACGCTATAGAAAACAGGGTAGGGTCAACTTAAAGACAACTATTGCTGATGATCGGAATAGTTTTGATTATCCCGCCCGCTATAGACTAAGTCATCCTGCTATAGATGAGGTAATCAGTTATACCGCAACCTATAGCGGCCAGGCTTTAAGAGATGAACAGGTGGAAATTCAGGGGCAATTAGAGGTATCGATTGCCGGGCATCTTCGTATTGTTATCGGTACCAACAGGGAGGCATCCCATGAATATATCAAAGCACTATCATCACAACACCATTAGTTTTTCTCAACGAATATCAGTGGCTATTCCCACACTTTTTTTGCTAGCTGTTTTTTTAAGTAATAGCTCAGAAGCTGCTCAGAACGAGAAGCTTGTTGTATTACCGTTTGAGATTGTTGATAACACACCTGTGCCTGGTGGCCAGGAGAGAAACCAGAAGATGCTCGATAAAATGACGCGTTATATTGCTCAAAAAATCGAAGAAAAAGGTTTATTTAAAGTTGTTCCGCAAGATAGAGTCAATGAAGCCGTAAAAAGTGCCCAGTTAGGCACCGATATTCGAAACTGTAACCTATGTGAATACGATCTGGCGAAAAAGGTTGATGGAGAAAAGGTTATGACAGGCTGGATATATAAGATGAGTATTCTGGTTCTGACCATGCATATCGAAATCAAAGATATAGCCACTCAACAGACATTTATTAGCAAAGCATATGACTTCAGAGGTGACAACGAGAAGGCATGGCTTAGAGCTGCGGATTATATGCTCCGGGATTTGTCTGAGATGATGACACCATCAACGACCAGGAAATAGAGCTACTCTAATCTGTTAGCTCACCTTCACAGGTAGGGTGGGGCCATGCCCCACCAAAGAAGGTGGTTACAAAACCATAAACTTTATTCGTTAAACCTTATGGTGGGGCAGGGCCCCACCCTACCCAAAGTGCATTGTTTGTTTTAACTATTGGGCCGTGCATTAAATCTCAGAACGAGCTAGGTAGCCTGGATGGAGCACAGCGGAATCCGGGATGGTTGGTGCGCTGTTCCCCCGGATTCCGTTGCACTACATCCAGGCTACGGACTACTCTAATCTGCTAGCTCACCTTCACAGGTAGGGTGGGGCCATGCCCCACCAATGAAGGTGGTTACAAACCCATAAACTTTTTTCGTTAAACCTTATGGTGGGGCAGGGCCCCACCCTACCCAGAGTGCGTTGTTTGTTTTAACTATTGGGCCGTGCATTAAATCTCAGAACGAGCTAGGTAGCCTGGATGGAGCACAGCGGAATCCGGGATGGTTGGTGCGCTGTTCCTCCGGATTCCGTTGCACTACATCCAGGCTACGGACTACTCTAATCTGTTAGCTCACCTTCACAGGTAGGGTGGGGCCATGCCCCACCAAAGAAGGTGGTTACAAACCCATAAACTTTTTTCGTTAAACCTTATGGTGGGGCAGGGCCCCACCCTACCCAGAGTGCGTTGTTTGTTTTAAATACTAGGCCGCTCGTTAGCTTCCAAAATCATACCTTAATGTCAATCCAGCATAGATATCCCGATCAGGGGCTGGTTCAAAGTATCGTCCGCCAAAGGCATTGATACGTACATTGCCGTTGTACTGCTCGTCAAACAGATTGTTGACGCCAATGAAGGGTGAGAGCTCCCAAGGGCCAAAGAACTTTGTATAACCAATTCTGAGATCTGCCACGGTATAGGAATCATTGGTTACTGTGTTGGCATTGTTGGCGTAAATCTCATCTACAAACAAGGCGGTGAACTGGCTATAGATACCATTTGGGTGGGTGTAGGAGAAATCGGCACTGAACAGGTTTTCGGGAATGCCTGGTATGACATTTCCACTGAAATCGTTGCCGTTATCATCTATGAATTTGTCAAATTCAAAATCTGAGTAGGTGTAGGCCAGTGTGGTAATCAGATAGTCGAAGAGTTCAAATACCAGTTGAGCTTCCAATCCATTGCGACGGGATTCTGCGGCGTTTTGATAATAGGTTATGTCGTCGATTTCAAAAGGTACCAGCTCATCCGTTACATCCATAGTGAATAGAGCCAGGTCATAGCGGACTTTTTTACCCATGGCACCCTTAAAACCGATTTCATAATTGGTGGACACCTGTGGATCCAGGTTCTGGTTGAATCCGGCACCATCGGGATCCCGCAGTTCTACTGCTGTTGGTGATTCAAAAGAGCGAGAGATATTGGTGTAAAGATTGAGATCCTGCATGGCTGTGAAGCGAAATCCCACAGAGGGGCTGAATTTGTTGAAGCTTCGATCACCTGAGTCATCACCATTGCTGAGAAAGTTATCCTCCACATCAAAGTTGAGTCGATCATAACGACCACCCAGGGTTAATTCCATGCGATCACTGAGACTGTATTCATTCTGCAGATAGAGGCCGATGCTATCGACTTGCTCATCCTGATCCTGAGTTTTTTCACCCAAACTGTCACCGGCCAGAAGATAACGTTTTCGTTCATCCTGCTGACGATCCAGGTCAATACCAGTGGTAAAGCGATTGGCATGATTGGCAACAGGAGCGCTGTGGGTGTACTGGATACCACCACCTACAGCGAAGCGATCAAGCAGGATGCCTTGACCTGTTGCCCCTATGGGCAGACGATTGGCCAGATCCCGCCAGACATAGTAGTTGCGTACTCGTAATTCACCACTGTCACCCATTGGGGTATCGTAGACAAAACCCAATCGTGTCTGCTCCAGCTCTTCACCAGAATCGAGGGTTGAATTTCTCGTCCAGGCTGTTGTTGGATCATCCTCTGCCAGTGCTTCGGTCAGACCACCGGGGTCATCGGCCTGTGGTGAGTCGGTGTAGTTGATTACAGTATTGAAACGTGCACCATTTTCAAAATCGATACCAAACTTACTATTAAGGGAGCTTTGCTCTGTGGCGCTGTGGTCGCGATAACCATCGTAGCTCATGTCAGAAAGATTGACCAAGTAATCAAACAACTCAGTTTTGCCACCAAATTTGAGTTGTGTTTTTTGAAAACCATCTTCACCAAAAGTAGGGCGAAGTGAGATAAAAGGAATCTCTGGCGGCTCTTCTGATTCAATCAGAAGTGCGCCTCCTGATGCATTCCCATACAGGGCTGAGACAGGCCCGCGAATCACCTGCATATTCCCAATTGAGCCGATATCGATGCTGTCCACATTCGCCTGTCCATCGGGTAGGGTTTCAGGAATTCCATCGACCATTACCTTGATGCCGCGGATACCAAATGCTGAGCGGGCTCCAAATCCACGAATCGAGATGCGCAGATCCTGAGCGAAATTGTAACGGTTCTGCATAAAGATGCCGGGGATCTGGGTCAGAGATTCATCGAGTCCCAGTTGGGGTTGAGCGAACTGGATCGCCTGCTGCTGCACAATACCAACTGCTGCCGGTACATTTTCCAGTGGTTTTTCAACTCGTGTAGCGGTTACCGAAATGTCTTCCAAAACGGTAGCCTCAGCAGACTCCTCGGCCATAATGTCGTTGCACAGGGTGAAGGAAATCAGAATAGCAAGCTGTGCTGGTGTTTGACGGCGTAGAGGTAACATGATTCACTCCGAGAGAGATATATAACTTGAGTAATGCAAAAAATAATCCATCTGAACCTTTATTAATATGGGAAAAAATCCCGTGATGACATTGTATGGACTTGGTCTCTTGACCTGTTAATGCAATCAAGTCGATATTAATATCTATGACCTGGTTAGTATGTTTCGGTAAACAAGAGCCTTATGACACTGACAAGTAGACTACTGATTCTGGTATTGACGATTGTCTTGGCGATGTTTGTTTTTGGTGCCTATTTCGCGCTTGGTGTGGCACGTACCAACATCACTAATGAGGTCGAATCGAGTGCGCGAATCACAATGCAACTGCTAACAGCAGCGCTGATAAGCAGCCATGCCGAGGATCAGGTAAAGGCACAGCAAATTCTGATTACCCACTTGCAAAGACTGGATGATACGCGTCATCTGCACATAGCACTGACCCGTGGTGACGGCACGGTCATCTATCCATTCAGTGAGCGACAGGAGTTGGCACCAAAAGTGGTTCCAGAATGGTTTGTCAACTTAGTCAAACCACCGCCAGCGGAATATCATAAGCGTATAGCAAGTCCACAATTTGGTAGCAGTGAGATTGTAATATTGGCAGATCCATCAGATGAGATCAGAGAGGTATGGTTGGAGGCTCGCTCGATTGTCATGCTGATCACTACCTTTACACTCATTTACCTTGTACTGATGGCATTTACCATCCGTCGAGCATTAAAACCTGTCAATCAGATCAGTACTGGTCTCGGCATCATACAGTCTGGTAATTATGAAGCTCGTCTTCCAAAGTTTAACTTGCCTGAATTGAACCGTCTGTCACAGCAATTCAATCATATGGCGCAGGTTCTGGAGGCTCAGCAGGAAGAGAATCGACAGCTCAGCAGGCGTTTGATGTCAGTGCAGGAATCGGAGCGACGTCATCTGTCTCGGGAACTGCACGACGAACTGGGCCAATCGATCAGCGCAATAAAGGCAATGGCAGTCACGCTCAGACAGCACCCTGAAAATATCAATGATGGCACGAATTCCATTATCAGTGTATGTAACCACATGTATAGTGTTGTTCGTGACATGATGAATCGTCTGCGACCTGTTGCCCTGGAAGAGTTGGGCGTGGTGACCGGTATTGAAAGGTTGGTAGATGGCTGGAATGATCATCAGGAAGAGTGTTTCTGTGCCCTCACCATCATTGGTGAGTTCGATGAGGTGGACGAAGATCGTGCAATTACCCTCTATCGTATCGTACAGGAGGCACTAACCAATGTTGCCAAACACGCTAAAGCGGAGAAGGTGGAGATAAAACTTGAACGTAATTCGTCAGGTGAGATCAGGGTATCTATCCGTGACAATGGTCAGGGATTCGATCAAAAAAACAAGCGCAAAGGCATGGGGCTGCTTGGTATGCGTGAACGAATTGAGGCTTTGAGTGGGAAAATCTCCCTTGCCAGTGAACCCACCAAGGGTGTATCAATTGATATCACTATACCCTCAAGTTAGGGGTAATTAGGGCCTGTTAACACTAATCGAATCGGCCCTGTTGCCCCTGAAAAAGCGCCAATCAAGGCGCGAGGAGAGAGGTTTGGTCACTCCAAATGAACGACGAGTAACGCCGAGAGGCACTTTTTCAGGGGTAACCCGAAGGGCTGAGGCTATTTTTCCGCCCAGCGGCGTTATCATTCGCTCATGTAGAATGGCTACAACTCGCTTATTCTGCCTTGCTGGACGAAAAAACAGTCTCAGCAGGGACGATTCGATTAGTGTTCACAGGCCCTAGGAAAATTATTTTAGAAATGAGTGCTATCCGGGTTCTACTTGTTGATGATCATGCCGTTGTACGGGCCGGCTACAAAACCCTGCTTGACGGAACCCATGATATTGATGTGGTTGCAGAGGCTGGTCGTGGTGAAGAAGCCTGCCAACGATATGCTGAGTTTCTACCCGATCTGGTGGTGATGGATCTTTCATTACCTGGAATTGGTGGACTTGAGGCGATCCGGCGTATTGTTGCCCGTGATCGTGATGCTGCAATTCTGGTGTTCAGTATGCATGATGATACCGCCTTTGTTGAAAAGGCATTGGCAGCCGGTGCCCGGGGCTATATCACCAAGAATAGCGCTGCTGAAATTATGGTGGATGCGATCAGAGCAATTGCATCAGGGCAGGCTTATATCGATCACGAACTCGCGCAGAACCTGGCCCTGCATAAAGCTAGTGGCGATAGAGAAGTATTCGCCTGTCTCACCACCCGAGAGTTTCAAATCTTTAATCTTCTAGCCCATGGTCTCTCGCCAACTGAAACTGCCAGCGAATTATCTTTGAGTTACAAGACAGTGGCCAACTACACCACACAGATCAAATCAAAACTCAATGTTAAAAGCACAACTGAGCTGGTGCACCTGGCAATTCGGCACGGTGTCATAGATCCAATCAGTGAGTAGCCCCTAAGTAGTATATTTTATTAATCCGGCAAATAAATATCTCCTCATCAACCGAAGCGTACCTGTCCTTTTAATATAAATGTTAGGGGCCCTTGCACAGCGTTGAGGCTCGTGACAAAGAAAAGCCTTCTCAGCTAACCACGCCTTGATGGTGGGGCATGGCCCCACCCAACGCTTGAATCTATTCCGATAGTTGGGTTATTCCTGCGCTACTCGCTCGTATCAAAATAGGATACCAAGAGACACACTTTTCAGGGTTGCTGTAGGGTGGGGCCATGCCCCACCATATCAGGTGAAAAATGTATGATGTTCCTGTTGTACACTACACTCGAATGGAATCCGACGCTCTTATCCTTCAACAATTTACACGATAATAATAGAAGTTAATGGGATAACAGTGTAACGGGTGACACTGTGCAAATATGTTCGTTTCTGACACGGGAAAATTTCCCGAATTCCCAAGAAAAGTTCCTCTTCATCTCCATGCCGAATAGGGTTATAAACTCCTATATGCATATGTTTTGTTAATAGTTATTAATAACAAAAAAAAGTAGAAAAAAGAGAGATTACGACCATGTCAGGAATGCAATCAGCGAAAAATAAGCGCAGCAGATGGCTTATTGCCGCGATCCTTATATCGCCATGTATAGGAGGCAGCTGGGCTGCGGAAACTTTGGCGCCAATCGAAGTCATCAGCACGACCCCACTGCATGGTGTAGGCATTGAAAGAGATCGCTTACCGATGCACACCGAGGTTGCTACTGATGGGGACATGGAACAGCAACAGAGCCTGGATCTTTCAGAGTTCCTTAATCAACGCTTTGGCAGCGTATTTCTCAATGAGGCACAAAACAATCCACTGCAACCAGATCTACTCTATCGTGGATTTGTTGCCTCGCCTCTGATCGGATTACCTCAGGGCATCTCTGTCTATATGGATGGTGTCCGAATAAACGAACCTTTTGGTGACACAGTCAATTGGTCTGTGATTCCTGACTCGGCCATTGCCGGTATCAATCTGATGTCTGGATCGAATCCACTATTCGGACTGAATACCCTGGGTGGCGCGATTTCAATCAATACCAAGAATGGTTTCTCCCATCCCGGTGGTGACATTGAGCTGTCCGGAGGTTCCTTCGGCCGCTATACAGCAGAAGCCAGCATTGGTGGCAGCCAGGACAATCTGGCCTATTTTATTACAGGCAACTATTTCGAAGAGGATGGCTGGCGGGATTATTCGCCATCTGAGTCTCAACAACTGTTTGGTAATCTGACCTGGCAGGGCGAACTGAGCACACTAGAGCTCAGCCTGAGTTTGAGTGACAGTGAGTTGATCGGTAATGGCGCGTTGCCGATAGAGCTTTTAGAGGAGGATAGGGAGACAATCTTTACTCGTCCGGATATTACAGAACAGCAAGCCACACTACTTAGACTGGGAGGTGAGCACTATGTAAGCGATGAAATAGTGCTTGAAGGAATGCTCTTTTACCGCAATAGCAAACTCGACACATTAAACGGTGACGATTCTGACTATGAAGGGTGTGAAGATGCAGAGAACGCAGGCTTCATCTGTGAAGAGGATGGGGATGAAGAGGAGGTTGTGTTTGATCAGAATGGTAACCCTGTATTGGAAGATGATGCAGTTGAAGGCGCTACTGTTAACCGTTCAAAAAGTGATCAGGATACAGTGGGTTTCAGCTTACAGAGTGCTTTTTTACAATCATTGGCGGGTAGGGATAATCATATGATTATCGGTATAGCTGCTGATCGAAGTGAGGTTGATTTCTCATCCAATAGTGAGTTGGGCAGGCTCGATGAGAGCAGACAGGCCATTGGTAGTGGCATTCTTGTTGAGGAGAGTTTTACAGAAGTTGAGACAGAAACAAAGAACCTCTCCCTATATCTGACGGATACCTGGTCTGTCACTGAACAGCTGTCACTTACCCTCTCCGGTCGATGGAACAAGACAGAGATTGAGCTTAAAGATCAACTGGGTACAGCCTTGAATGGTGATCACAGTTTCACGCGATTCAATCCGGCAGCCGGTGTCGCATACGATTTGTCAGATCAATTCAATATCTATTCGGGCTACAGTGAATCGAATCGAGCACCTACAGCGATGGAACTGACCTGCGCAGATCCTGATGATCCTTGTCGGTTACCCAATGCCTTTCTCTCAGATCCACCCCTGGAACAGGTTGTGGCCAAGACCTGGGAAGGCGGAATCCGTGGCTCGCAGGCAGGAGTTGAGTGGCACCTAGGAGTGTTTCATACCACCAATCATGATGACATCATTTTTATAAGTGCCGGAGCGCTTACCAATGAGGGTTATTTTGATAATGTAGGAGAGACCCGCAGACAGGGTATAGAGATGAGCCTGAACGGTAACTCATTTGATCAACAGCTTGACTGGTTCCTGAGTTACACCTTCCTGAAGGCAACATTTGAAGAAAACCTGACCATCGCCAGCCCTAACAACCCCAATGCGGTAGACGGTGAAATCAGCATACAACCAGGCGACAGGATTCCGGGTCTACCAGAGAATCTGCTAAAAGCAGGAGTCACCTATCATATGACCCAGAAACTCTCTCTTGGCCTGGATTTACAATATAGTTCCAGCACCATCATGCGAGGCGATGAAGCAAACCTTGATGATGAAATTGATGGTTATACCCTGGTCGATCTACGGGGTGAATATCAGGCCACTGACAGTTTTAAGGTGTTTGCCAAGGTGGACAACCTATTTGACAAAGAGTACGAAACCTTTGGTCTCTATGGCGAAGCCGATGAGGTTCTTGGTGATGAGTATGAAGATAGCCGTTTTCTTTCACCCGGATCTCCCAGGGCATTCTGGGCTGGAATTAGCTATGAATTTTTCTGATCTAAACACTATTAAAGCCGCTGGAGGTGGAAGCATAGTCTACTAATCCATTCATCCTGGATGAACTAGTGCGGTGCGTCATATAAACCCTGTATTTAGAAAGCCGCTCAAGCCGTGAGTGCAAGGCGCAGCCCGCAGGTAATGGTTGTTCCCTTACCAAGGGGTGCAACGCCGTAATCGCGGCTTGAGTGGCTTCCCG